>JBDIBA010000015.1:0-38253 GCA_039812705.1 Acidimicrobiia bacterium | reverse complement strand
GGCGCCCACGGATGAGCGCTTCTCATTGTCAAGGAGCGACATCAAGATGGAGACGGTATTCAGCCTTGAATTTGTAGCGATTGCCTTTTTGGTCGCCACAGGTTGGATTTCCGCCTTGCTTGCGCTCTACGGCGTGTGGACCTCGAAGAGTTTCGCGGGCGTCTCGCTTGCCAGCACCTCACTCACGCTTTGCCTGTCGGGCCTGTGGGTTGCCTACGGGCTGGTCGAACATTCGATGGCTCAAGTTGTCGCCAACACGCCGGTGTTTGTGACGACCGCGATGATCCTTTACCTCGTTCGCACGGCAAACGCGCGACGTGCACTCGTGCTGGCGCTGCTGCCAATGATGCTGGTGTTCGGTGCAACACTGGCATCACAAATCTTCGATCACGCGGTCATCTCGGTGTTGCTCGGATTCGTGACGGCCGTTGTCCGAATCCCACAACTGATCTCAGTAATACGCGGAATCAGCTTCGACGGTCTGAGCCTAAGCAGCTCGGCCATCGCGGCGCTCAGCGCAGCTGGCTGGTCGACCTATGGAATGACCGAAGAACAAATGACAGTGGTCGTCTGTTCGCTGTGGGGAACGCTTACCTGGGGCGTGATCGCATGGCGCGTCTGGCAAAACGCCCATCGCAAACAGACAACATCTACACCAGCAGTCCAAAGCGAACTGAGATCAGACCCAAGCCCAAGCCCTGCAGCCGCCTGAGGCCGCAGCGCAAGCAGTCCGGTTATCCGGCTGGAGTGGTGGCGGGCGGAGCGGTTGTGCTCGGTACGGGACCTTGACCTGTCGCAGCCTTCACGTAGTTCTCAAGCTCTGATGGTTCAATCTCACCGCTGGTCCGAGCGACGACGTTGTTGTTGGCGTCGAGGAAAACAAAGTACGGATAGCTGGACAATCCGAACGCTTTACCCGCAGGAAATGTGCGGTCGTCGGCCAAAACGGGGCTAGGGAAACCGACCGAGCTGAACCAAGCCGATGGCGGGTAGTTGGCGCGCGTTGGTGAAGTACCGGTAGCGACGGCGAAGTACTCGATCGGGAACTTGTCCTTGTTATCCTTGATGTAAGACGAAACCTTTGGCAGCTCGGTGCGGCAGTGGGGACACCAGTGCGCAACGAACGAAATTGCCTTGGCGCGGCCGTCCTTTGCAATGTTGACCGGCGTGCCATCAAAAGTTGCGCCCTTCAACTCTGGCGCTGGCTGACCAATGGCTGGGTCGGCGCCGGTTTCGGGAATCGCAGGAAGCGCATTACCGGTAACGGTGACCGGTTGAAACTCAAGAATGTCGGTGCTGGCCGTGTCGGTTTGGTTGTCACGCGAAACCGCCCAAACAACGGCACCAATAATCGCCGCAGCAATCAGCAAACCGCCGATTATGTAGAACGGCGTGTTGGATCGCTGCACGGAATCGACGCCAACGCGTCGCTGCTTGTTTGTGCCGGACTTCTTGTTGAATTGCTGGCTCACTATTCGGCTGCTCCTGTTGGTGAGTGGGCTTCACTCGAATCGACTGATGTGCCTCGATTGCGACGGCCGCTGCGCCACAACATGAGGAGAACGAGGACTGCAATCTGGCAAGTTAGTGCCATCAGAGAGATTGAGATGTATCCAAAGCTGCGGAAGTAGACCTCGGTGCAAGGGATGGTTGGCTGACATGCAGATGCTTCCAGTGTCGGGAACCACTCAATCAAGTAGTGATACGCCGAGATCGCAGCGCCAACGGCTGCCAAGGCAGCTGCATATGGCGCAACTGTCGAGCGTCGCAAGAAGGTTGCTACACCCAAGATGACAGCCAAGGGGAAGATTGCGCAGCGTTGATACCAACACAACACGCAGGGTTGCCATCCAATGTGCAGGCTGAAGTACAAGCTGTTGGCCATCGAGTACCCGGCAACGATGAAGGCAAGTGGAATTGCCATGTGCGCGACGCGATCGGACAAGTTGTTGTACACACGGGACGCAGCCGGGCTGACAAATGCAGCGAGGCGCAGGGCGATTACTGCAACGATTCCGATGTGAGTTAGCAAGGCAAGAATGGATGCAAGTGCCACCACGACATCGTTCGCGACGCTGCCATATGTCGACGCAATGAGAAAAGTGTTCACTGCGACATCTGAGCACACTCCGCGTCAAAATGCCTCGATTGCGCCTCCGCAACGCGACATTTCAATGCAATTAATATCAATGGTGACCATTTCGTAACACACTGAGCGGCGAATGTTTGGAAGCGCCGACTACAGTACGTGCATGCGAATCGCGATCGTTGCTCCGCCGTGGGTCCCAGTTCCTCCGGTCGGCTATGGCGGAACCGAACTGATCGTTGACTGTTTGGCGCGGGGATTTCTCGAAGCCGGTCACGAGACACTCCTTTACACAGTGCCTGAATCGACGTGCCCGGTTCCAAGAAAGGCGGTGCTCCCGTTCGCGGACCGCACGCGTCTTAATTGGACAGAGGTCGAACTCAACCACCTGATTCACGCCTACGAGGCCGTGCAAGGCTTTGACATTGTTCATGACCACACGCTGCTTGGGCCGATCTACAGCGAGCGCTTTCCAAACCTGCGCGTTGTGACAACCCAGCACCACCCATATGACACACGGTTCCGCGACATTTTCCGTTCCAGTTCCGCGCGCGTGCCGATTGTTGCAATCTCAAAGTCCCAGGCCGCTCGCGCGCCGGGCCTTGCGATTGAGAAGGTCATTCACCACGGCCTTGATCCCGAGCGTTTTGTATTTCAGCCGAAATCCAGTGATTACTTCTTGTTCCTCGGTCGCATGTCGCCAAACAAGGGTGTTCACCGCGCCGTGCAAGTTGCACGTGAAGCAGGCGTGAAGCTCAAGATCGCCGCGCGCATGAGTGACACCGAAGGCGAACGCGAATATTTCCAAGAGCAGGTTCTGCCATACCTGACCGACGACATTGAATATGTCGGTGAAGTTGCGGGCCAGGAAAAGACAGACCTGTTGAGCAACGCACGCGCACTGCTCAACCCCATTCGTTGGCCCGAGCCCTTTGGTCTCGTGATGATCGAAGCAATGGCAAGCGGTACGCCTGTGTTGTCGTTTGCAGAAGGTGCCGCTCCAGAGATTGTCGCCGATGGTATTTCGGGTTGGATCTGTCGCGACGAAGACGACATGATCCAGCGCGTAAGAGAAGTCGACAAGATTTCTCGCGCAGATTGCCGCGAACACATGGAAACGCACTTCAGCGCAAAGCGCATGGTTAATGACTACCTGGAGTATTTCGAGGAGTTGGTTAGCCGCGACGTCCCGCCGCGTTCACCACGCGATTCTGTAGTGCGTGAAACCATGAGCGCGGTGCAGCGCGAAACCGGCAACCTCTAGCAATTCTTTAGCTACTGCTGGGCGGGCCGAAGCGGGCCTGCGGGCTAGAACCCGAATCAGCCTTCGGGCGCTGCGCTTACGGGTGCCCTTGGTTCACTTTCGATTTTGATGTGACTTGGCAGACCTTCAACGTCGACCTCTCCGTCTTTGAAGGTAATCGCAATGCGCGAGCCGCCAAGCGGCACGCGCTCGATGCGTAGGTAGCGCAATTCGTCAAAGAACTGCGGCGACAAGTGAATCTTGTTCTCGGGAACTTGCGGCTCGAAGCGCAGCAGCGTGCGCAACAACAACGCAGGACTAGCGGCGGCCCAGGCTTGAGGTGAACACGATGTTGGGAACGGAATGGGCTGCGACAGTTCTTTGCGCTTTAGTCCGCTGAAGACTTCGGGCAAGCGGCCACCATCGGAAACTGACGCCTCGAGGAGTCCGCTTGCAATCTTCTGCGCGCCTTCGACAAAGCCGTAGCGCATCAATCCAGCCGCGCTGATTGCGGAGTCGTGAGGCCAAACAGAACCACAGTGGTAGTTGAGCGGGTTGAAGCCAACCATTTCGGATGACAGCGTGCGGATGCCCCAACCGGAAAACATTTGGCTGCTTGTGAGGTGGCGCGCAACGGCTGGCGCGTATTTCTCATCAATGATTCCAGTCCACAAAGCGTGGCCCATGTTGGACGCAACGGCATCGATTGGTTTCTTGTCGCCATCGAGGCCCATTGCGAAATATTCACCGTCGGCAATCCAAAAGTCGCGATTGAATGCCTCTTTCAGCGCAGCTGCTTTTTGTCGGTACTTGTCGGCGGTTTCGGTGTCGCCGTCTTCGACCGCAAAGTGAATGCGTGCTTGATAGGCGCCGTAGACGTATGCCTGGACCTCGCACAACGCGATTGGCGCCTTTGCGATTCTTCCGTCGGCAAAACGAATGCCATCGTTGGAGTCTTTCCATCCCTGATTGTTGAGCCCGTGGCTTGCGAGTTTTTCGTACTCGATAAAGCCGTCGCCGTCGCGGTCGCCGTAGGTTTCAATCCATTCCAACGCGCGGTCTGCATGGGGCAGCAGGCTGTTCACAAAGCCGGGAGCCAGGCCCCATCTGCGCAACTCACCAAGCAACATCACGAACAGGGGAGTCGAGTCAATGCTTCCGTAATAGACGTTGTGTCCGCCCAGCATCAGGCGCGCGGAACCAAAACGCATTTCATGAAGGATGCGTCCGGGTTGCTCCTCGGTTTCTTCGACGATCTTTGTTCCCTGATAGCGCGCGAGTGTTTCGAGCACGCCAAGTGCAAGGTCTGGGTCGACCATCAAGGCCGACCATGAGGCAATCAAAGAGTCGCGCCCGAAGAGGCCCATGAACCACGGCGCGCCGGCAGCAACAACGGGCCGTGACTGAGAACTTTCATCAAAGATGCGCAATGCGCCAAGGTCTTCGAGGCCGCGATGCAATGCGGCTTGCAGCGGTTCGTAATTGCAGCGAATGGCTGGAACGGCGCGTCGCCACTGGTGCATGCGCGCGGTGGGCAAAGCCGTTTCGACATCGGTGTCGAGTGCGTAACGCGGGCCGATTACGACGCCGCCAATTTGCGGTGTCAGTTCGACAGCAAGGCGCCACTTCTTGCCCGGCGCGATGGTGGCCTCGAATGAGTAGTGGTTGTCGGAGGTGATTTGCACTTCCCGGTCGAAACGCAAGCGAACCGATGCGCCCTCGAGATCGTCGGGGTTGTGTACGACGATGCATTCGTCGGTGACCGATATGTCCGGGATGGCGTGGCGAGCCACGCGACCTTCCTTGACTTCGAACACGTCGGCGAAGTCGGCCTTTAGTAGAAGGTCGAGCTTGTAGGTGCGCTCGTGCTGGGAGAAGTTGAGAATCGTTATGTCTTCGCGAAGGCCTTCGCCCAGGTAGCGATTGCGAAAGACAACGGTGTTGGAGTCCGCTTCACCCGGCTCTGGGCGGCTGCGAGTGACGAAAGTCGCCATGTTCGGGTCGTCAACAGTGACGGAGAGTGGTTCTAGAGGCTTGCCGTCCAGGCACAGTTCACTTTCGGAAAGAAGGCGGGTGTCGTGGAAAAAGAAGCCCTGCGGAGAATCGGCCCGGACGTCACCCGACCGCCCGGAAATGCAGAAGCTGGACCCCTCGACAAGTGTGATGACACCACCTGGAAGACCCAGCGATGCCACTTCGGTTGAAAATCCCCATGGATCGGCCACGCAGGCACTCTAGGGTTAGGAAATGGGCCAGGTGCTGACCATTCCAAATGCGATAACGCTCGTTCGCTTTGTCTGCATTCCGGTTTTCTTGTGGTTGGTCTTTGGCCGAGAGTCGTACGAGTCTGCGGCTTACCTGCTCGCCGTTCTTGGTGCGACCGATTGGGTTGATGGCTACATTGCCCGCCACTTCAATCAGGTTTCGACCGTCGGCAAGGTGTTTGACCCGACTGTGGATCGACTGATGCTTGCAACTGCTGCTGTGACGTTGATCGTTGTCGGCGCGCTGCCGCTGTGGTTTGGATTGATTGCACTCGGTCGTGAATTGGTTGTGATCATCGCGGGCGCGATTGTGTACATGCGAGGCGCTGCACGCATCGACGTGCAGTTCATCGGCAAGGCCGGTGCCATGTTCTTAATGATTTCGATGCCGCTGTTCTTGATTTCGATTGCCGACATTGGTTGGGCCGATATCGCTCGAGTGCTTGCGTACTGCTTTGGCATTCTTGGACTGATTGCCAGTTGTTATTCGGTTCTTGGTTACAAACACCTTGCAGATGAGGCCTTGACGAAAGGCCGCAAACACGATGCACAAGGTGCAACTGAATTAGATCGCGTTGGTGCAAAATTGGAGGCAGAACAGTGAAGGCTGTGATCATGGCCGGTGGCGAGGGAACGCGATTGCGCCCTTTGACAACGCGCCAACCAAAACCAATGTTGCCGTTGGTCAACCGTCCGATGATGGAACACGTTGTCTTGTTGTTGCGCGAACACGGCTTCACCGAGATTGTCGTGACAGTTGCGTTCCTTGCGTCGAGCATTCGCAACTATTTCGGAGACGGTTCCGAGTTCGGCGTAACCATGACGTACGCAACCGAGGACCTTCCTCTTGGTACGGCGGGTTCGGTAATGAACGCAATGGAAGAACTGGACGAGACCTTTCTTGTTATCTCTGGTGACGTTCTTACCGATATTGATCTGAGCGCAGTGATTGAAACGCACCGCAACCGGTCGGCTACTGCAACCATTGCGTTGAAAGAAGTCGAGAACCCTCTCGAGTTCGGAATCGTCATCACCAACGAAGATGGTTTCGTCACGCACTTCCTTGAGAAGCCGTCGTGGGGACAGGTCTTCAGCGACACCGTAAACACGGGCATTTATGTCCTGGAACCTGAAATCTTCAACTACATACCGGTTGGTCAACAGAGTGACTTTTCAGGTGACGTGTTCCCGCGCTTGTTGACAGACGGCAAGGCAATTGCAGGCCACATTTCAGCCGGTTATTGGGAAGATGTCGGCACGTTGCCCGCGTATTTGAGTGCTCACTTTGACGCTTTGGATTCCAAGGTGAAACTCGACATTCCGGGTTTCAGACTGCAAAACGGCATGTGGCTTGGAGAGGGCAGCGAGCTGAGTCCAGACGCAATCGTTGAAGGTCCTGGAATCCTTGGTTCATTCACAACTGTTGGGCCCGGTGCGCGGCTGGGTGGTTACACGGTGCTTGGTTCCAACGTGCGTATTGGTGACGGCGCCGATGTCGAGCGAACTGTCGTGCACGACAACAGTTTTGTCGGCCCCAATGTTCGCTTGCGCGGCAATGTGCTGGGGAGGTCTTCAGATCTACGCACCGGCGCGCGCTGTGAAGACGGCGTGGTTATTGGTGATGAAACCTTTGTCGGTGAATACGCCCACATCGGCGATGGCGTAAAGATCTATCCGCACAAGGAAGTCGAGCCCGGCGCCATTGTTAATTCGTCGATTGTCTGGGAATCGCGAGGAAGTCGAAACCTCTTTGGCAGCTTGGGAATCGCGGGTCTTGCCAATGTGGACATCACGCCCGAGCTTGCAACCCGTGTCGCCATGGCGTTTGCATCGACGCTCGAAAAGGGAACGGTCATCAGCATCTCGCGCGACTCTTCGCGCGCGGCGCGTGCGGTTGTTCGTGCCATCCAGGCCGGACTGAACACCGCGGGTGCCAACGTGTTGGACCTTGAGGTAGCGCCGATTCCAATCACGCGATTCCAAGTCCGATCACAACGCAGCCGAGCGGGAATCACCGTGCGTTTGGCATTTGACGACCCGGAAAGTGTTGTCATTCGGTTCTTTGATGAGGACGGTCACGACATTGATGAGTCGACGCAGCGCAAGATTGAGCGGCTTTACCATCGTGAAGATTTTCGTCGCGTGGCCGCGAGTGAAATCGGTGACATTGGATTCCCGTCGCGTGCAATTGAGTACTACACAGAGGCACTAATGGCGTCCGTTGACGTGGAGGCCATTCGCACAATGAAGCCAAAGCTGGTTCTTGACTACGCATATGGTTCGCCGAGCTTTGTTATGCCAAACGTGCTGGCGAGGCTCAATGCAGAAGTCTTGGCCGTCAATCCGTTTGGGTCAACGCGTCAGATGTTGCGTTTCGATCGCGAAGAACACATGGCCAGGGTTGCCGCACTTGTTCAGGCCTCGGGCGCAACGTTGGGTGCGGTGTTTGACCCTGATGGCGAACAACTAAGCCTGGTGGATGATAACGGCCACGTTATGAGTGATGAATCGACACGTCTTGCCGTGCTGGAACTTGTTGGTCACAACGTCGGAGACGGCCCGCGCAAGGTCGTGCTTCCTGTTTCGGCGCCGATGGGCGCAATTGAGATTTGTAGACGACACAATCTGGAGATCGTCTGGTCGAAGGTTTCGACCCAACATGTGACAGAACTTGCCTCGCATGGTGACGTTGCCTTTGGTGGTGGACAAAACGGTGCGTTCATCTTCCCAGGATTCATTCCCGCCTCGGATGCTGTTTGTGCGCTTGTGAAGATCAACGAGTTGATGGCGAACGCAGCGGTGACCTTGTCGGAGATCAACGCAACCCTTCCCGCTGTACATATCGTCCGAGACACGGTCACGACTCCCTGGGAGCAAAAAGGCCAACTAATGCGGTCGCTTGTTGAGTCGCTTCGCGGTCGCAATATGGAACTTGTCGATGGCGTGAAGGTTTGGGAAGAGGACTGGTGGGTGCTGGTCCTTCCTGATCCAACACAGCCCGTTACTCACGTGATTGCCGAGGCTTCGAGTGGTCGCGATGCACGCGCCATTTCGCAGGAGTATGTCAGCAAGATTCGCCAGTCGGTAAGACAGGGATGATCAAGCGGCCGCCACTGGCTCTTTTTGCAATCTTGATGATCGCCGGTTTCTTGTTGGTGGTGACTGCCAATGCGACATCGGCGCTGAGTCGGACAACCGAACCACGCAGGCACGCAATCGTGTCGCAGATCCTCGATCAGAAGAAGCAGGTTGCCAACCTTGACGAGGCAATTAACCGCGAAAGCAATGCCCTGGCTGAAGCAAACGAAGAAGCCGCCAGAATCTCGACAGGCAAGCGTGCTCAGCAAGTCGGCGAGGACCTTTTGGCCTTGCAGTCCGGAACGGTTGCCGTCAAAGGCGATGGGGTAGAGGTGGTGCTGGCCGACGCGCCACGTAAGGAGAGCCAGGGCGCTGCCTTTGATGCGTCTCGCGTGCAAGACAAGGACCTCCAGCTGGTGGTCAATTCTTTGTTCGCTTCGGGTGCAGAAGCCGTTGCTATTAACGACAATCGCGTTGTTGCGGTGACCCCAATTCGTGCGGCCGGCGGCACGATTGTGGTCAATTTCCGTCCCGTTAACTCTCCGTATCGAATTGTCGCAATTGGCGCCGAGCGGTCTCGCTTTGTCGATAGCGAAATCTCCAAACACTTTGCACTTTGGAAAGAACGTTACAAACTTGGTTTCAACGTCAATTCAAGACGTGGACTGACCGCACCGGCTTACAGTGGGCGCGTGGCAATCGATATCGCCAAGAGCGCAACCCCTACGACGCTGCCGAATGTTCAGCAAAGTGCTCCGTCTGCGTCTCGTTCTCTCTTTGCGGGTGATCGCTGATGTATTTGGTCGTCGGATTGATTGTCGGCGCATTGGTTGCCGTTGTTGTTAACCCAACGGTTCCGGCGGACCTAACGCGCTACGTGGCAATGATTGTTGTCGCGGCCATTGACTCGAGTTTCGGCGGCATACGGTCGTGGCTGGAGCAAACCTTTAACGACCGCGTGTTCTTGATCTCGTTCTTGCTCAACTCCATTGTTGCCGTGGGGCTCGTGTGGGTTGGCGACCAGCTGGCCGCTGATGTTTCAACGGCCGTTGTTGTTGTGTTCGGTATCCGCATCTTCCAAAACGTGGCTGCCATTCGCCGAAGGGTCTTTGGTGGATGAGCGACGAAAACCCCGAGGAGCCGAAACCCAATAAGACCGAACGCACCAAGCACGCATCGACGTTGAGCGAAGTCCGTGTTGACGACGAATCAGACATGACGCGCGAACAGCGAGCGATTGTCATTCCGCCGGTTCAATCGGCGTCAACTGCAGGCGGTGTCGAACTTTCCAAGAAGCGCCACGTCGGGCCATGGTCGATCTTGAGCATCGTCATTGCAATGGCCGTGTCGTTTGCGGCAGTCGGTGTGTTGCGCGGCGGCGACGACTTTCAGGCGCAACTGAACACAGAGTCTGAAGGCGACCTGACGAGAATCCTTGCGTCATTGTCAAGCGAGTCCCGCGCGCTGCAAGAAGAGTTGGCGAGTCTGAAAGTTTCATTGGCAAACGCCGAGAACAGTTCCAGTCAAACTGACGCAAAGTCAGAAGAAGCGCGTAACCGCCTAAATGCCTTGCAGGTCTTGGCGGGAACGGTTCCGGTTAACGGTCCAGGCCTTGTCCTGACCATTCAAGACCCGTCAACCGCTGTGACTTATGACCAGTTGGTAGATGCAGTGCAGGAGCTTCGCGACGCCGGCGCCGAAGCAATGAGCGTGAATGGACGCCGCATCGGCGTGTCGTCATCGTTTGGACAGGTAGACCGCAATGTCAGCCTCGACGGTGTCAGGTTGCCGACTCCGTACGTGCTTACGGCAATTGGCCCCGCGTCGACCATGGAGGGTGGTTTGCGGATTCCGGGTGGAACGCTTGACACCCTTCGCTCAATCAACGGCGTGACTGTCGAAGTTCAGCGCAACAACGCGCTCAATATCCCAGCATTGGAAACCGTTCCAACATTTCGTGCTGCAACGCCCGTTCCGACCAAGAAGTAGCAAATGGGCGGCGGGCATTGTGTTGCGGCTTAACTGTGCATCTAATCAGCCAAAGGTGATCAATGTCCGACCAACTAATTCGCGATGACTGCATGTACACCCGAGACCACGTTTGGGTTCGCAAGACCGACAATGCCAATCGGTATGTCGTTGGCCTGACGCCGGTTGCTGCAACCGCACTGGGTGAGATTGTTTTTGTGAAGACTCCCGAAACTGGACTGCAAGTTGTTGCCGATGAATCGGTTTGCGAGGTCGAGGCCGCTAAAGCCATGAGTGACGTTTATGCGCCGATTTCTGGAGAAATCGTTGATGTGAACGCAGACTTGAGATCAGATCCCGGCTTGTTGAATAGGGACTCATTCGACGATGGGTGGATCTTCGAGATCGAGTCGGACGGCGGATTCGACGGGTCTGACCTGCTGGATTCCGGCCGTTACCGCAAGCTGGTTGAGGGCGACTAGTTTCAGCAGCTTGAACCCTCGACATATCCAGGAGGAAAAGGGTTTATGAACCAGGAAGAATCCTCGAACCAACGCCCTGAAGACCACACCATTGCGTTCAAGGTTGCAGACCTGAACCTCCCTGAAGGTGGCGTCGATGCATTGAACTCCGCCGAGGAGCTGACTCCTGGTGACGCAATGTTGCACGTGAGTCGTGGTCCAAACGTGGGTGCCAGCTATCTACTCGACACAGATGTTGCACGTGTCGGCCGTCACCCGGACAACGAGGTCTTTCTTGATGACGTCACCGTGTCTCGTCGGCATGCAGAGTTTGTTCGAGAGAACGGTTCGTTCAGCATTGTCGATGTTGGTTCACTGAATGGCACGTACCTCAATGGCAACCGCGTCGATAAGGAATCGCTCAAGCGCGGTGATGAAATCCAGATAGGCAAGTTCAAGTTCGTTTTCCTCACGGGTAGCGCTGAACAATGAGCGGGGCCGTTCGCGGCCAGCGACGTTCAATCGGTGAAGTCATGGCCGCGTTGAGCACGGAATTTCCCGATATCTCCATCTCCAAGATTCGTTTCCTTGAGGGTCAAGGTCTCGTAAACCCAGAACGAACACACTCTGGGTATCGCAAGTTCAGTGACGAAGATGTTGCGCGTTTGCGCTTTGTTTTGCGACTGCAGCGCGAGCAGTTTCTCCCGCTACGTGTCATCAAAGAACGTCTGAACGTTGAACTTGCCAGTGGTTCGTCTGCGTCTGTCACGGGCATCGAAAGCGGCGAATCTCCCGCGTTTGTAAACGGACTGCTTGGTCGACGCGATCTTCTTGCCGACTCCGGCTTGAGCGAGGCACAGCTCAGCGAACTGGAAAGAGTCGGCATGATCAAGAACACCGTTACGGGCAAGGAGTTTTTTTATGACCAAGACGGCTTGGCAATGGCGCGCTTGTCGGCGCGGTTCCTTGCCACCGGCGTAGAGGTTCGCCACATGCGCTTGTTCAAGACCTCGGTTGATCGCGAAGTTGACCTTTATCGCCAGATGGCGCCGCCGGTCCGAAACGCTCGGTCTGTGCAGGCTCGCAACGAAGCGCGGTCTCGCCTTGAAGAACTGGCTGAACTTGGTGGAGCCATTCGCGCCGAAGTGTTTCGCCAAACGTTGCATGAAGATTGATGCAGCATTCACAACTTTTAGCGGTTCGTTACACTTGCCGAATGGTCGAGATGCAGTTGATGGCCGTGCGGGTGGAACTTCCAAGCAACACTCCTGTTGTGTTGTTGCAGGAAAACGGCGGCACGTCGCGCACATTGCCAATTTTCGTGGGTCCTCCGGAAGCCACGGCGATTGCCTACGCATTGCAAGGCGTTGACACACCGCGGCCAATGACCCACGACTTGTTGAGAGACGTGTTGGCAGCAACCGAGGTTTCGGTAACAAGTGTTGTCATCACAGAGCTGCGCGGGGCCACCTTCTATTCCGAGATTCACTTGCTGCGCGATGGTCACGCGTACACGGTTTCCAGCCGGCCATCAGACGCATTGGCCTTGGCGGCTCGCACGGGTACGCCCATCTACGTTGATGACGAATTGCTGGACTCTGAAGGCGTGATGATTGCCTCAGATGAAGACGACGGCACCGTTGTGACGACCACTCAACAGCCCTATTCACCCGCTGAAGCCGACGAGATTGTCGACGAGTTCCGCAGTTTCATTGACGACATCAAGCCCGAGGATTTCGGCCCGGAAAAGCCCTAATTCCGTCACCGGCACGCGGCGAAGTCCGAGTCCGGTCGGCGCAGGGGAGAGCGGTCCCCCTGGAAATGATTGACGCAACGTGGGTTAATGCCTACTGTGTGCAACAAGGCCAAAACTACGCTTGTGTAATTTCGTGCCTGGGGCTGTTCGGGCGGTTTCCAAGGTGGAAGCGCCATTCGAGCGAAATGAGGGTCAAATGGCGAGGTCAACGTCGACCGGTTCACGCAAGACAAAGGCTGCACCCAAGGTTGAATCTGGCGAAACGCCAGTTGAGCAACCGGCTGAGGGTTACCGCGGCCCGCAGGTCTGCGAAATCGTTGGCATTACTTACCGCCAGCTCGACTATTGGGCGCGGACAAACCTGCTTGTGCCAAGCATTTCGAATGCCGCTGGAAGCGGAACCCAACGCCGCTATTCGTATCGCGACCTGTTGGAGCTGAAAGTCATCAAGCAACTGCTTGATGCAGGCTTGTCTTTAACGTCGGCCCGCAAGGCAATTGAAGCGCTTCGTTCCGACAAGGATTCCGATGTTGCGACCGCCAACATTGTCATCAATGGATCCAGCTCTGTGCTTGTGCGCAGTGGTCAAGAGATCATCGATGTTCTTCGTGGCGGCCAAGGCGTGTTGAACATTGTTCCAATGGCAGGCGTTGTCTCTGAATTGCAGGCGGCAATTGTTGAGTTGGCGCCGCACTTGCCTGCGAAGTCGTCCAAAACATCAACCACGTTCAGTGGTAATGACGGCGGGGTAGCGCAAGCCAACTAGTCAATGTTCATGCAATCGAATGTATGAACTTTCGATAATTCACGCTTTTATGTGCAATTGGTGCAAGCATGCACGTCATGTCTAATGCCGAACTGTCCGACACAAACTCAACCGACGCCACAGATGATGTTGTCGTTGAAGAGGTAACAGATGTTCCGCCCGCACGTCGGGCGCTTGAAGCAGGTGCAACCTTCCTTGCGATTGGCGGTTTCATCTTGGCGCTCAGCCAGCTTCTGTACATCTACACGGCGTACAAGTTGCAGACCGAAGGCGGCCAGCCCGCGCCTGGAAATGCAGTTTTGGTTCGTTACATGCAGGTGCTGACAAGCCAGAACGGCTACATGATTGTCGTGCTGCCGTTGCTTGCAATGCTTGTTGTTGCGTTGATTCGTGCCATTTGGAGAAACGATGGACGCGCCAAAGACCGCGTGGTTATCCCAACAACGTTGTCGTTCTTGATTGCCTTGTTCGCGCTGGCGTTCTCCGTGTACAACGCTTTTGAGACTCTCATCAAGGGAATTTCCGGACCTTCCCAGAACCCCTCAGACATGGCTGCGCCGGTAACGGGTCAACTTGGCGAGGCTGGCTCTGCCTACCTGACGACACTCACCAGCCACTTGGTGACCCTGGTGCTTGCCATTGCCGTAATTGCGCTTGCCGCACTGTTGGCCTTCGGTCGCAATTCATACCGCGGCGCGACGTCTAGTCCTGAGACGGCTTGGAAGTCATACGACCAAGACCGCGACGCAGACACCTCGGTTGGCTCGGTCAACTCTGAGACTCCGGTTGCCGACTCGACAACAACGACGGGCTCCGTCGGCGACGCGGGCTCAACCGACAAGACCTCGGCTGCAGACGCTCCGCATTACAACGGAGACACCAAGAGCTGATCGAAGTAATTGGCTCGGCCGGGTTGTCCGCCTAAACGGACCTCCCGGGAAGTCCACGTGTTGTGAACATAATCGACCTTATGTTCACAACATCTAGGTCCTAGGGTTTGCCCATGACATCGTTGGCCACTGCTACTTCGGGCTTCCTTGCCTGGCTGGCGCCCCGTAAGCTTTCTGGTGCAACAACGTCTGCGTACAAACAAGACATTGAGGTAATCGCGCGGTTGTTGGCTGCGGACAAGTTCGGCGTTGACGACGTCAATGTCAGAAACGCCGCGGAGTTCACGTCTCGCCTAACCGTTGGTGACCTTGATCGCACTGCGCTGCGGGCCGCCTTTGCCCGGTACTCGGCAGATCATGCCAAGGCGTCGATCCTGCGGGCCCATGCGACATGGCGGCAGTTCTTTGAGTTCCTTGTGGCTGACGGTCTCGTTGATGGTTCTCCCATGGCCGCCATTGCCAGGCCGCGAGCCGATGAGAAGGCTCCTAAGCCTCTGGAAGGCTGGGCCGAGGACACCGTTGCCACCTTGTTGTCATCACTTGCCTCCGGCGCCCGTGGCGGCCGCGACCCGTGGCCTGAACTTGACGTGGCGCTTGTCGCGACTCTTTTGGCTACGGGCGTGCGCCGTAGCGAGCTGCTGGCCATGGACATTGGTTCTCTGGAAGGCGACCGGGGCAGTCAGATGATCCGAGTTATTGGCAAGGGTGCCAAACCTCGGACCATTCCAGTTGAAAGCGGCCTTGACGAGATCCTGGGGAAGTACCTGGAGTCCCGCAAGGCGCGCTTCCCTGGTTGGCATCCAAAGTCAAACGATCCGCTGTTTGTTACGACGGCCAAGCCGGGCGACGCCGTGCGCAAGTTTGGTGGCACTCGCCTAAATGCTCGCCAGTTGCATTACGTGCTTGAAAAGTCATTGAGTGCGGCGGGCCTTGGTGGTCGTCGTCCGAACGGGGCAATGGCTCACGCATTTCGTCACACTTACGGCACGACGCTGGCGGCTGACGGTGCCCCGGTGGCTGCCATACGAAAGTTGATGGGGCACTCCTCCATCAACACGAGCCAGGGTTACATCGACTCGCTGGCTCGTGAAGAGCGCAGTGTTGCTGCGCGAAACCGCGTGTACGACGTCTTAGAAAAACTCAGCGACGACGAGACCGTGGTCGATCTGAACGAACTGGACGAAAACCGAAAAGACTGAGCATGTTGATCTGGCCTGTTGCTCGGGTCTGGGTCGGCGCATGCGTCAGTGCGAAACGAGTGCGCCGTTGACCAAACGGTCGAGTCCTTCAATGGACTCATCAACGGTCTTGCGAGCGTCGGCGGGCATGCGGCCCGACTCTCCCATTTCGATGGCTTCACCGTGGATTTGTTCCAGCGTCCACCAATAGCTGACGAACTCTGACTTCCACACGGCGTTGGGCTCGCGGAGCTCCTTGACCAGTTGGGGAAGTTCGTCGACCAGGGCACCCAGGTTCATTGTGTGGGCCCGAAATCCTAAGAGGCATTCCTGCATCCGCTTGTAGATCTGGTTGTCGTGTTCTGCGCTCAAGACTGCCCTTTCAATGTCCAACCCCGAGTCGGCGACCCTTGCGACTACCAGACGCTAGTTGACTGACGCGCCGCGTGCTCGCTTGAGCCCGGAGAGAGGTTGCTGCGGGCGATTTGTCGGAGATCGGGTGGAGATTATTTGTTCAGGATCTCATCGAGCCGTTTTGCCAAGTCTTTAAGGTTCGAAAAGACCTCTTTGGCCCCGGCTTCGATCAAGAGTTCGGCGGCAATGCCACCTGTGAGCACGCCATATGCGTCAATCCCGGCCTTGCCGGCCGCGATCATGTCCCACCTGCTGTCTCCAATGACTACGGCCCGGTTCGGCGTGGTTGCGGCCTGCTCGAGGGCTTTGGTGAAGATGTCCGGTTCGGGCTTGGTGGTTTGGACGTCCTTGGAGCTCGTGGAATCGACGATCAGGTCGTCACAGCCGATCTTCTTTTTCAGCATTGCCAGTTCATCACCGTCGGCGCTGCTGGCAAGAACGATCTCTACGCCCCTTTTGTCGATGGCTTCAAAGAGCGGCCGAATGCCGTCGAAGCACGAAACGTCATCCCAGTGCTTTTCGTAAAGACGCGAGTGAGCCTTTGTTGCCGGGTCTGAATTGCGACCGATCAGCTTTTTGGTCAGCTGGTCTGAACCGACTCCCATCAATGCATGAATCTCGTGCATTGGCACCGTTTCGTTTTCCGTCTCAACAAGTGCTTGATGCCAGCAGACCGTGTGGAGATAGTTGGTGTCACAGAGTGTTCCATCGACATCGAACAGCACGGTTGTCTTTTTGCCGGTGTCTGGTGAAGAAGTCGCCCGGTTTTGTTCAGAACGGTCCATCTGGGCCAACTACCCTGCTTAGGCTTCTCCAAACACTGACAAGAGGTAGGTTGACCGGCTGTGTCCCGTCGCATTGAAATTGAACTGACCAGCAAGAAGTCCGACTCCGAATGGACTTGGCGCGCCGCAGGTGCAAAGCAGCCAAAAGGTGTTGTGGCAACCTCCGCGCTTTACGAGGGTGCTCGCGTAGGTGATGTCTGCAAGGCAGATGCCGATTTTGAGATCGACGGCATCACCATTACGGCAACGTCGGCGCCAGCTGCGCGTCGCAGCGAAGCCAAGTCGTCCAACAGGATTGAAGTAAAAGGCACGGACAAAAAGTTTGAGCCCGTCACGTCGCAGCTTGCGCCAAAGCGCAAGGGCCGCGATGGCGATCGCCGTCCTCGTCGCGACAAAGACGGCGACAAGCGTGGGCCACGTCAGCACCGTGATGGAGAACGCAGAGATCGCAGAGAAGGCGGCGAGGGTGCGGGTCAGCGCAAGGGTCGTCCGGCGCGCACCGCTCCAGAGCGCCCCACCTTTGCGCGTCTTAACCCCGGCGACGCGCATCGCAAGGCCGTGCTTGAAGAACTTGCGCCGGAAAGCCGTCCAATTGCAGAGCAGGTCTTGCGCGGCGGCATTCCGTCGGTGCGCCAAGCCATCGAGGCCGAGAACAAGAAGGCCAAGGAAGAGGGTCGTCCCGAGGTCAACGCCGATGCCCTGATTTCCATGGCTGAAGAGGTTCTCCCCCGTCTCAAGGCTGCTCAATGGATGGACCGCGCAACCGCAGCCAAGGCTCAGGTGAACGAAATCAGCCTTCGTGACTTGCGTTCGGTCGTTGACACGGCCGATGCAACGGCGCGCACCGAAGAGGCGCGTGTACTTGCTTCCGAGCTTCGCGAGGCATTGGCTCGGCGCACAGAAGAGACACGCGAATCATGGGTAAATGAGATCTCCACGTGCCTTGAAGAGGGCCGCAGCATCAGAGCACTTCGTTTGTCTTCGCGTCCGCCAGACCCTCAGACCAAGTTCCCACCAGAACTGCTCGAGCGTCTCAAGGAAACAGCTTCAAACGACATGTCGCCAGAGACGGCGCCAGACCGCTGGGTCACGCTTCTTGAGGCTGTTTCGGCGTCACCAGTTCGCCGTAACGTTGAACCAAAGGGTTTGCCCGAGGAACCAGGCGAAGAATTGCTTCAAGCCGCTCGTCAGGCAGCGGGAAGGATTCCGGCGCTGGCAAAGATGTTGAACATCACCATGCCTCCTCCCCCGCGCCCGGTTCCGCCAAAGCCCGCCAGCGCAAGCTAGGCGAGTGCGACGGAACCTCAGAAACTAAAAAAGCGGCGCTTCGGCGCCGCTTTTTTGTTCTCTTGAATCAGCGTGTGCTGGTTGTTTACACGCAGTCGCTGCACAACATGGCCGACTTATCTGCAAGTTGGCTTGGGTGCTTTACGAGGAAGCAGGACTGGCAAACAAACTCGTCCGGGCGTCGCGGTGCAACCTTGCGGTTGGAGTCGTTGCGATCTCCAGAGTCTGAGTGACTCTGCGCGTCTTCGTCCTCGTCGTCATCTTCCTCTACGTCCTCAACGACCAGACGCTCCTTGAGGATGGTGTCCAGGCTGGCTTCGACGTCGTCGCTGTCCTCTTCGTCGTCGTCGTCTTCCTCGTCGTCGGTTGTGCCAGGACGCGCCTTGCCGCGCTTCTTGCTTGGTGTGGGCTCTTCCTCTTCGGTCTCGTCGTCGATGCCCTCGTCATCGTCGTCGCTGGCGCCTTCTTCGTCTTCTTCAGGAAGGAAGTCGTCTCCACCCTCTTCGGAAAAGTCGCCTTCTTCGTCTGGTTCGAATTCTTCGTCTTCTTCTTCGTTCAATTCGTCGTCAGCCATTTCTGCCTTTCCGGGCCGTAATCGCGGGCACTATAACGCGACCTTGGGTCAACGTCTGGGCTCTCTTGAATTGTGCACCCTGCCAGCCCGAAAGTTGATGATTTCAGCGGAGCTTTGAGGCGACCGGTAAAGCCGTAGTTGGTCCTGCGGATCAAAAAAACGGCCCGGGCAACTTGACCCGGGCCGTTTTTAGATGTTGGTCTGCTGGTTGGTTAGAACCAGTGTGCGCGCAGAGCCTGCACGTGGGAGATGTACACAAGAGTGTCTTGGTAAAGACCGTGCTTCTGTAGCGCTCCGAGGCCTTGGTAGTACGCACCAACTGCTTTTGTCTCGTCTCCCCCGGTTTCGTTCAACAGGTAGCGCAAGAACGCGGCGCTCATCTTGATGTTGTCTTCGGGGACTGCCGGGTCGAGCTTCTTTTTCACCAGTGACTTGTTTACGAAGTCTGCTGTGGCAGGCATGATCTGGCCGATGCCTTGCGCGCCGACATAGGAAGTCTTGGTGTTGTTCCACCCTGATTCGTGGTACGCGATTGCCTTGAGCAGTTCAGCTGGTACGCCGAATTGCGCGGCTACGCGATCAAACGTTGGGTTGAGCTTTGCGCGGTTGGTTCCGCGAATCGCGTCAGGAAGTGGTTGACCCGCGCTGGGCTTGCCGGCGTTGGTTGTCCCCTTCTTGACCGCTGACTTGGTTGTTGTCGTGGCCGAGGCTGCCTTCTTTGTGGTTGTCGAGGCAACCGCAGCCTTGGGAACCGGAACAACGGCAGCCGTTGAGGCTTTCGTGCTCGCAGGCTTGGTTGTGGCGCTTGTCGCGGCAGCAGGCTTAGGTGTTGTCGACTTGGTCGTTGCGGACTTTGTCGCAGCCTTTTGCTTGACAACCGAACCACTCGGGATCATCAACAGTTGACCTGGCTTGATCTCGTCTTCGTTGGTCACGCGGTTTAGTTGCGCGATTGTCGAAGCAGATACTCCGGTCTTTTTGCTGATTGTCGCCAAGTTGTCTCCACTTGTGACCGTGTACGCCTTTCCAGCAGCCGGCGTGTTGAGACGCAAGTTTGCTTTTGGCGTAGCGGCTTTGGTGGAAGACGCTTTGGTGGAAGTTTTTACGACATGGGCACTTGCTGGATCGGCGTTGCCGAGTACAAACAAAGAACCGCCAAGTGCCAAGGCACCTACGACGTAGCGACCTCTCGCTATTGCAATGTTCGGCATCGACTTAATCGCCGATGACCTGATCTCTGCGAAGTCTGGTGTGCTCATCTGTCAACCTTTCTCCGCCCCCGGCCGGGCAATGTAACAGCCCCGTTTTTGGCGTGCTCTACCCTCGACCGAAGGTTGACTGTTGAAGTCTCAACACGTCGTTGAGGGTTGTTTCACGCTGTCAGCCGAGAGCGTCAGTCAGATGGCGATGTGTGAAGGCGCAAGCGCGTGCGCTCCTCTTTGCGTCGTTCGCCATCGAGGCGACCAAGGTCGTAATCCTCGTGGTCGACGAACTTCATCATCTCTGCAACAAGTTTGTGTCCCGCACGTTCTGCAATTTGGCGGTGCATTTCTTGGCCGATTCGACGGTATTCGGGGTGACCCGCTGGACCTGTGCGCAGTTCGATCATGTGCATGGCTTCGCGTGCGTTGAACTGCATTGAGTAACGAACGCGATATGCAAGTGCAACGGCGTAGCAGGCTTGTGCGGGGAACTGTTCAACCAGGGCATTGTGCAGTTCTGCCGAGCGTTCAATGGACTCATCGAATTGAGCCGTGAGGCCCGCTTCGTCGATTGATTCTGGCCTGTTGTAACCGTGGTCTGGCGTGAGGCTTTGCCAGTCGATCGTCATCATGCGGTGTCGTTGCAGATCGCGAAAAGCCCCGTAATCACTGCATATATCGAAGCGGTAGTCGCTGCGTTCCAATGCGCGGCCCGGCTTGTGACGACGGTTTTCTCGTTGGCCCGCATAGGCAAGCATGACGGAGCGCTTTTCTTCGGCCGACATCTTTTGAACCTTGTCGAAGATCTGCGTCTCTGGAAGCGACGAGTACGGATACAGCATTGCTGCAACCATCTTGTCTTCACCTTGCGGATCAAAGTCGACAAGGGTCACAAACTCAACGTCTTGTGGCTCTTCGTCGCCAAGCAATGTTGCCGCGGTGTCTTCCATGGTGACCCTGTTGGTCTCTAGGTAACCCGACCAAGCAACGCCGCGGTCTTCGCGGTCTACTCGAGTGAGGAATGAAGGCACAACCTTGCGAAGTTCACTGAGCATCATGGCTGCGTAATTGCGAACTTCTGGAAGTGGGTGCGCGCGCATGCGCAGCAACAGCATTTCGTAGCTTTGACCCGTGCCGTACATGCCGAGATTGGAAACGGTTGCTGCGGGCAGCAAACCGCGTAGCGCATCGAATGCTTTTGCACGAATGGACGAGCGGTGCACAAAGTCCGAGTCCCCTGCGGCTTTTGGGTAAAGCTTTGCGAAATGGGCCTGCATCGGCGTCAGCAACTCGCCGTAAGTGTCGAAAATGCGGTCAAGGTCGCCGATGTAACGGGCGCCCAATGATGAATCCAAAATGGCCGGGTCTCTGAAGTAGCGATAGCGACCGTTTGCCAGGCGCTCGTTGTAATCGATGTAACGCGTCGACTGTTCCAGATAGGCCATTAGGCGACCACGTTCGAGGATCTTTGTCATGACGATTGATGCCTGCTCGCATGCCAGGTGAACACCGCCCAGCTGCGCAACGGAGTCATCGCCGTACTCAAGAAACACTTTGTCGTAAAGCTTTTCTGCGCGGTTGACGCCGGTTGTTGCATCGACCGTCAGGTCTCCGCTCATGTCCAAGTCGCCTGTGAATTCATCGAGGAACAGGCGCCTTAGCGACTTATGGGTTCGCGAGTAGCGCGCAAACAAAGCGCCTTTCACGACCTCTGGAAGATTGACCAGTGCAAAGACGGGTTGGTCGAGGTTTGTGAAGTAGCGCCGAAGCACACCCTGTTCTTCCGGGGTGAACTCCTCGGTCGAATAAGCAGAGGTGGGAGGAACTGACATCGTGTCCAGCCTAGGGGCAGCCGAGGCCTGCTCAGGGTATTTGACGGACCCTTTTTGGCTTAGTTGCCGTGGCCAGAGGGGGTATCGGGCTGCGTTGGTGCGCTGGCGTTGGTGGCTGCATCGTCGACCTCAAGGGCCGTCGAAGCAACGATTCCGCGGAACAGTGTTTCTGTGCACGTCTTGGCGGTCTGACGGACCTCGGGGTCTGGCGCCGTAGCGGCGATCTGGCGCATTAGGTCAATCAGTTGTTTGGTGTTGCGTACAAAGTCGCCACCGGACATGTCTTCATCGTCAAGCAGTGCGACAAGGCTGTGGCCTTTCATCCAGCGATGGGCAAGGTTCGCAAAACCGGGGTCTGGCGCACGCGTGATCGGCAGCCCCTCGGCCAGCTCGGCGTCTGCCAGCTCTGTCCAAATCGCATGTGCGGATTCGGCGGCCAATTCTTCACCGCGCGTGTTGAGCTTGACGCGAGGGCCCGTTCCTGCGGGGCCGCGAGTTTCGTAAGTGAACAGGCTGACGATTGCAGCGAGTTCGGCGGGCTCAAGGTTCTTCAACACGTTGCGTTCAAGAACCTCGGCGACGAGCAAATCGCTCTCGTGGTAGATGCTTGCCAGTCGCGCGCCTTTGTCGGTAAGTGACCAACTGTCTACGTAGCCCATGTTGCGCAACAAGGAAATGACTCGGTCGAACTGACGCGCCAGGGATTCCGCGTGTGAACGAACGCGGGTTTCGAGGTGGTCACGTTCCTTTTGGCTCTTGTCGAGCGATGCAAGGGTTTTCAGGTGGTCTTCAAAGTCCGGGCAGCGTGAGGCCCCGGCATTGGAGCCGGTTGCGCCGCTGGTGTTGTTGCGAGTCGGGCGTGTTGTGGTGGTTTCGGGGGCGATTGTGCGCAAATCTGACGCAGCGCGTTTGATGAAATCGCGGTTCTTCGGGTTGTAAGGCTTGGGTAGGTGAACCTTTGCAACGCGGTGCGGCACTTCTATGAAATCGCGCGTTGTGAGTGTGAAACGCCTGCCTTGTTCGGTAATGACACCAAGGCGAACGTCGTTGCTGCGTCGTTGTGATGTCGAAATGATGATCAAGAATTGATCGTTTTCTGGGTCTGCAATGACGTCGCCGACTTGTAAGTTGCCAATCGACCTCGCGACTGCAATTGGCGATGCGGCCGTGCGAGTTGGTTCGCGAGTTGCTTTGACTGCTTCCCTGACGTCGCCGAAGTCGCATTGCAGATTGTTTTCCAACAGCGCAATTCGCGAATCGAGTTTTTGTAACGAGGTTTCGAGACGCACGACTTCTGCGTCGGCTCTGTACTGAGCAAAGCTCAAGTTGAGCAATTGGTGCGCAATGTCTGGCGCATAGCGCGACACAAGGTTTGCAGCCATGTTGTAAGTCGGGCGAAATGACGATGACAACGCATAAGAGCGTGCCGAAGCCAGACCGGATATCTGGTTGAAATCAACCCAGGGGCTCCACAACACGACGGCGTGGCCAATGTTGTCAATGCCGCGACGACCCGCGCGCCCCGTCAGCTGGGTGTATTCACCTGGCGTGAGGAACTCGTGGCGCTCCCCTGTGAACTTCGACAGCTTCTCGATGACAACCGTTCTGGCGGGCATGTTGATGCCGAGTGCAAGGGTTTCGGTTGCGAACACAACCTTGACCAGACCCGCCGCAAAACACTGTTCAACGGCTTCCTTGAATGGCGGAACCATGCCCGCGTGGTGGGCGGCAAGCCCCATCTCTAGTGCTGTTACCCAGCTGCCATAGTCAAGCGCCGACAGGTCTTCATCAGACAAGTGGTCTGTTGCGGTTTCGGCTATTTCGGTAATCAGCTCGCGCTCTTCAACCGTTGTCAGGCGAATGTTTTCGTTCATGCACTGACGGACCGCGTCGTCGCAAGCATTGCGACTAAAGATGAAATAGACGGCAGGCAACATGTTGTGGTGCGCGAGTGTCTCGATGACTTCGGCCCGCAATGGCGTGGAAAACGGCCTTTTGACAGATTCCTTTTTGGAAAACCGACTGCGCCTGATGTCGTAGTTGTTTCCATCAGGGTTCGGTTGACCGGCCGAATTGAACATCGGAATCAACGAGGGTTCGTTCTTTCCACGAACCGAGATCATGTAGTGCTGGTTGAGTTCAACCGGACGCTTTTCTTCAATGATGGCAACTGTCGAGCCGCGCACGGCTGTAATCCATGCGGCGAGTTCTTCGGCGTTGGAAACCGTGGCCGACAAACACACAAGACGTACGTCTTGGGAGGCGTGAATGATTACTTCTTCCCAAACAGGGCCGCGATAGGCGTTCTGCAGATAGTGGACTTCGTCAAGAACCACAAAGCGCAGGCCCTGCAAGGAGTCCGACTGTTCGTAAATCATGTTGCGCAGGACCTCGGTGGTCATGACAACAATTGGTGCGTCGGGGTTGACGACGTTGTCACCGGTGAGAAGGCCAACATTGTGCGAACCGTGTTCTTTCACAAGGTCGTGATACTTCTGGTTTGACAAGGCCTTGAGCGGCGTTGTGTAAAAAACCTTCTTGCCGCTTTCAAGCGCCAAGGAAACCGCATACTCGGCAACGAGCGTCTTGCCGCTTCCCGTGGGCGCGGCCACGAGGACCGAATTGCCCTCGTCGATGGCGTCAATTGCCTTTACTTGGAACTCGTCAAGTGGAAATGGACGTCTGGCAAGAAACGCGGTTCGCGTGTTCGTCATCGCTTGAGACTGCGTCCGACGAGGATTGCCACTTCATAAAAAATGCACAGTGGAATGAACATCGCCAGCATGGAATATGGGTCAGAACCCGGTGTTGCAAAGGCAGCTATTAGCGAATTGATGACGATTGCGTAGCGTCGCACGCCGCGCAACTGCTTGCTGGTGACGACGTGGGCAAGTTGCAAGAAAACCAACAACAAAGGCGTTTCAAAGGCCAGTCCAAACAGCAACATCATCATGAAAATGAGCTTCAGATAAGGCGTGGGATTGAAAAGTGTTTCAATCTGGTCTCCGCCGACTGCCAGGAAGAAACTGAGCGCCTTTGGGATGACTATCCAGGCAACGGCTGCACCCAGAACGAACAGCACAATGGACGAAAGCACGAACGGAACGGCGTAACGCTTTTCCTTGGGGTTGAGGCCTGGTGTGATGAAACGCCAAACCTGCAACGCCAACACTGGGATGGCAAAGACTGCGCCCAGACAGAGTGAAACCGTTACGCGTGTCGTCAGCAGTTCTACGGGGTTTGTGATGTAGAGCTGGCAATTGTTGTCGCTGACATTCCGTGCTTGTTGCGCCGCGCAATATGGAGCCGTAGCGGTGCTGAGGATCCAGTCCCACAAGAAGAACGCGGCAATGGAACCGATGAACACGGCGATTGCAGAAATGATCACGCGGTAGCGGAGTTCGGCCAGGTGTGAAACCAGGCTCATGTGCCCGGTCTTGCGTGCCTCGTCGCGTCGTTTTGCCGTGATTTCCTTGAGGCGTCTACGCATGGCCGTCACTGTCTGGGCGTTTCGGCGTGTTGGGCCTACGCGCGTCAAAGTCGTGCGTCTCGGGCTGTGAAGTGTCGGGCCGTGAAGTGTCAGGCTTGGTGGGGTCGTAGTTGCGTGGGTCTGGGATGACCGCGAATTGCGAAGCATCCGGCGCGGAACGCACCGCGCGCCTTTGTGGCGCATTGGCGGGCATGCCCTGCGCGGTGTTTGCGGTCTGCTGCGGCTGGCTGTAGTCGCGTCCGTCCGTCGTCGATGCGCCGGGGCGATCACTCTGGCTGTCGTCAGGCTCTTCTTCGATGAAGGACTTCACCTGTCCAGACACGTCATTAGAGATCTTGCGGAACTCTTTGAGTGCCCTACCAAGCGTGCGTGCCGCACCGGGGAGGCGTTCGGGCCCAAGCACCACAAGGGCAATTAGGGCGCAAACAACGAGCTCGGGGGTTCCAATGGACACGGCGTTACTCTACTGAGAGGCGCTGACTTCCCTGCCGATGCCGGGGCGGACCTTTGTACTGCCTATTCGTCTTCGGTGCGACGAGCGCGGGCGGGCGCAACTGCGGGGGCTACTTCACGACGGGTTGCCACGGCCGCAATTGTGCCGAGGCAGGCTGCGATGACGAAGGAGATCATTTCTCGTCCGATGTGGTTTCAACGCCGGTTACGACGCTGAGGTCGCGAGCAGTTGCCGTGACCTTGTCAAACCAGGAGTCTTCTTGAAGTTCGTAGTGGAAGTTCAGAAGGTCGTCGTAGTTGATCGCGGGTCCGACGCGCGGCTCAAGCAACTCTTGTGGAACCGTCCATACGAAAAGTTCAACCCCAGAGGAGACAAGCAGATCGATGATCCGAGGCTCTGCTGACTTTGAGACTGCTAGTTGGCACTCGGGGCACTGGAATGCGTATGAGCCCTCGTTTGTAGCGGCGTTCACACGTACTCTGACATCCCGGCTTGTGAGTTCTACGTCGCCACAGTCTGGGCAACTGGCCCGAATTATTGCCATGCTCTTCCCTCGATCTCGCGTATCCGCCTAATAAATATTTCGGCTGTTTTCGGGAAATATTGAGAGTCAGTTGTGTAGATCGGGAAATATTCGCGCTTCGTTGCTAGTGCCGAACGCGCAACGTGTATCGCAACGTCTGCCAGGGTGTTCGGGTCGGCAGCGGGGCTCTAACTTGAGCCGTTACCAGAAGATTTTGAAGTGCCAAACGGGCCAAACGATGAACATGGTTCGACCCTTGAAGGCGTCCTTTTCGATCGGCCCAAAGAAGCGACTGTCACTTGAGTCTTCGCGATGGTCGCCCATCATGAAGTACTGGTCTGGCCCGAGCTCGACCGGATCGAAGTCCTCGGTGATGTCGCCGGGAAAGATGTAGGGCTCGTCGAGGAGCTTGCCGTCGATAGTGATCTTGCCGTCGACGGCGGCCACCGTTTCACCGGGAAGTCCGACAATTCGCTTGATGAGGATGGGTGCGGACGGGTCCTGTTCAAGCTCTGCGGGCGGGCTGTTGAAGACCACGACGTTGCCTCGACCTGGTGAGGAGAACTTGTAGGCCAGCTTGTTCACGATGACCTTGTCGCCCAGCTGGATTGTCTGGAGCATGGAGCCCGAAGGGATGTCGAACATCTGGAGGAAAAAGACCCGGATGAGAATTGACACGACAGCCACGCCGGCGAGCATGAATGTCCATTCGCCCACGGATCGGACGAGGTTGCCGAGCGCGTTGTCGGCTGGCGGTTCATACGTTGCGGGGTCATAGCGCCGCCGGAACCTGGGTGGTTGGCCGATCTGAGGCTGGTACTGCTGCTGGCGACTGCGCGGCTGGTTGCGCTGGGTGTTGCCGTAATAATCGTTGGGGTCGTAATTTCTGCGTGGATAGTCGTGAGCGGCGTAGTCGTCTTGACGTTCATACGACTCGTGATCGTCTGGCCCCTCCGCTGCCCGATTTGACCGATCTCGCCTTGGTGTCTCTGAGGTGGTTGCCGCGTGAGCAGTTGTTGACCAGCCGAAGTCTGCCCAGTCCTCATCTAGATCGACGTCAAACCGCGACGGAATGTTGTCATGGTTGGCTTGCCTTGGGTGCTGATCGTCGACATCAGACCCCCAGGGAAGCTGGTCGGACTGGTCGGACTGGTCTGGGCGCCCAGGTCGCACGGGCGGTGTGTCTGTGCGCGGGCTTTTCGGGGGTTGGCTTGGGATTGGCGTGTTCGTAGACGGCGCCTGCGACTTTTGAGGAGGTCGGGTCGCAGGTGGTCGTGGGGTTTGGTTGCGCGGCGGAGACAGCGGAGACGGCTGGCTTGGGGCGCCTGGCTGGACCGGGATTGTCGGGCGCGGACCGCGTGGTGGGCTTATTGGCGCACGCTTGGTTTCATTGCGTGGATGACTCGATGAGTCCCCTTGCGACTCGTTGGCCCGATGGCTGGGTGGTCGCGGCGGTCGACGTGGTCCGTCGCTCAATTGTTGAGCGTGCCTATGCGATCAAGGGGCCAATAGCGAATGCTTGCCTTGCCAACCACCAGGTTTTCATCAATCGTGCCAAAAACGCGCCCGTCTGATGAGTTGAGACGGTTGTCCCCCAAAACCAGCAATTCGTTCTCCGGGACCGTTTGGTTGACCAAGCCAGCCGTGGAATGAGCGTCTTTGATGTAGGGCTCGTCGAGCTTTTGTCCATTGACGAAGACCTCGCCCTCGCGTGCCTCAACACGGTCGCCAGGAAGCGCGATTACTCGCTTGATGAGGTCTTTGATGTTCGGGTCTGTCTCGCGGGGAGGGCGTTCAAAGACGATCACATCGCCGCGGTGGATGTCGCCGGTCTTGTACGCCAGCTTGTTGACAATGACCTTGTCGCCCACGAGAAGTGTGTTTTCCATCGATTCCGAAGGGATGAAGAAGGTCTGGAACACGAAGGTTCGCATGAGGACCGTGAAGATTGCGGCTGCAATCAAGATGCCTGCCCATTCCGCTGCCCATCGGCCGAAGTCGCGAGCCTTGTCGCCTTTTGCCTCGGCTTGAAAGTTGGGATCTAGGTGTCTGGTCAAGTTCTTCTCAATCGTGTCAATCAGCTGTAATTGGTTAACAATCTGCGCGAAAGGCCCGCCAAATCGACGTTTCCAGAGACCAATTTGGAATCTGGGTGGAGTCTCAGCAGCAGTCTTTCAAGCCAAGCAGGCTCGCTTATTCGCAAAGTTACTTCTCTGAAGCCTTCTTCAAGCTGTTTTGTTGATTCGAACGGGTATTGATCGATGACCCAGCTGTCTTGTTGACACAGGCGCAGGACGACAAGGGGGTCTTCGGGCCGTGGTGTGTAGGTGGTTGGCTCGGGAAGGTCCGCCGGGGTTGTGAAGGATTTGTCGAGAATCCAGACTTCGCGCATTCGGTCGACACGAAAGACCTTTATGGCACCTTGATTCGGCTCCATTGCGCCTGCTGTGGTTGGTTCGGAAGAAAACGCCTGCACGTACCAGCGGCCATCTTGGTTGAAGACCCTTAATGGATCGATTCGACGCCGGGTCCAGGCATCACGGCCATAGGAGTAGTAATCGACTTCGATCCGCTTGTTGTCTGCACTTGCCTGTCGCACTTCACTCAAGACATCGACTGGTGCCGGGGTGAATGAAATATTGACGACATCTTGGTCCTCGAAACCGAGAGCGTCGACCAGCTTGGCCAGCCCGGTTTCCAGGTTTGGGTTGGTTTCGCCGGGCACCTCTGCAATGGCGGCCGCTGCGGCAACCAGGCCGACTGCTTCTTGGCGGGTGAACGTCGGAGGACGTACGAATGCTTCGCCGAAGCGAATCCAGACTCGGCCATCGACAATGTCGGCTTCGATTAGCGAGTCTGGGGTGAATGGGTAAAGGCCGCAGAGAAACAACAGCTCCAAGTCCTTTTCCAGTTCTCGCTCGGACATCGAAAAGCGTTGACACACCTCTTCGACGGTCGGCCCGTCTTGTTCTGAAACCCACGGCACCAGAACCAACAGCCGAGCGAGGCGAGTTTCTGCAGTTGCAGACTTGTTAGCCATGATGGGCTCCTCGTTGAGTGGCGGGGTTGGCAACTGACTGCTGAGTGATGGCGACGATGCGTTCGATCACTTTGTCGCGCAGGGGTTGTGGGCCAAGCACTTCGCCGTGCTCAAGGAAGTCGAAGACGAATGACATGAACGCGTGCGTGTTTGTCACGCGCAAATCTAAGACGATTGACCCGTCGTCGCGATGTTCTGCGACGGAGTCTGGTCCTGCGATGTCGATTGCTAGCGGCGCCTGTGATGAGTCGATGCGCACCTGGGCTTGCACGGGCTCTTCCTCCCCCATTTCCCAGGGCGCCAACCAGGGCTGTGTGACCGGCGCTGGAGGTGCGAAACCGTTTGCGGCCCCGAGGGCCAGCGGCTCTTCAATTCTGTCCAGCCTGTAGGTGCGGGTGTCGTTGCGCTTGTGGTCAAGGCCGTTTACGTACCAATGCCCGTTGCGGAGCGTCAGGCGGTATGGGTCTACTTGGCGCTCGATGCCTTTGTAAGTAAACGTGATGGTTCGTCGACTGCGGCGCGCTTCAAGAATGGATTCCAGTCGCTCGTTGTCCGGAAGTTGTACGACTTCTCGTGATGGCTGAGCAGTTGTGTCTGCGCCCAGTTTCCACAGCGCGTGACGCGGGTCTTTGTCTGACAACTTGATTGACGATGCAGCAACGGCCAGCGCGGAAAGCTCGTCGCGCGTCAAGCCGGGGTCTGGCAAGTAGTAGTCGTCGGGTGGAACCAGGTAGCCCTCGCCGTGTTCGGGGTAATTCGGGTCTAGCGGCTCAGTTTTCAGCGGCACGCCGATCTGGCGCAATGTGTCTTTGTCGCGCTCAAATGCGCGACGCTTTGCCTGCTCGTTTCCCGAATAGCCGGGAACCTTTGCGTAAATGTCATCGCGCGAAAGTGGTCGCCGCGTGTCAATGAGGGCAGCCAACAGGTTCACAAGGCGTTCAAGTCTTTGGCTCATTGGACGCCTCCGGTGCTTGGCGAACTACTGCTGATCGATTTGTCAGCGAGCTGGGCAGCCAACACGCCCGCCGACGCCGACACATCGAAAAATGCTGGGTCCGTTGCTGTGTTGCGATTCATTGTTGTGACGTTCAGTCCGTGAGTTTCCATCAGGTCTGCCACGTTGAAAACATCAACGCGTGCAACGCGGTGTTGTTTCGGCAGTGCCAAGTCGACACTCGGCTCGATGTTTGCCGGGAAAGCAACGGTGGTTGGAACCGCCGTCATTTCCAGGACGGTTCTTGTGTGGTGACTGATTCCGCGATGGCGTTGCCTTGGGTCTGCGCCGGAATAGCGGGCGCAAAAAATTGCTTGGCCGCCGATGTGATGAATGCTTTGCAAGTGCCCCGCCATTTCAAGTGAACCAAAGCCGTACTTAGTTGAAGTGCCAACAACGCCCGGGCCAGGTGCAACGACGACTATGTCTGCGCCGAGAGACTTCGCGGCAAGTACGCCGGAAGTCACGTTGACAGTTTCATGATCTGCACCAAAGGCTTGGCCGGCCGTAATGGAAACGTCGATCAGCCCAATATGTTGCAGTTCGTGTGCAAGATCTGAAATTGGATACGCCAGGCTTGCAGAATCCGTCATCACGTAGGCGACCTTGAGTGATGGACTGACTGCCTTGGTTGCAACGACAGCCGGTGCAATCTGACTGTGTAAAAAACATGCAATGACGGGCGTGTTGTCGAGCGAATCGAGTCGAGTGCGATTGTCGTGTTCCTCGTATGCACCCAAGTCGGACTGCATTGGTGTGTAGCGAAGTTTGAGAATGTGGCCTTGACGCTGGGTGTGCACCTCGGGTTGCGACAGATTGCTGGAAACAAAGTGCCAGCCGCCGGTTCCAAGGTCCAGGTCGACAGCTGTTGTGTTCACGACAACTTGGTCACCCTTGTCGATGTTTCCTACAAGATCTGTCAACGCATAAGCACGCTCTGGTTCTTGGTCGCCGTTGTTTCGTCGCACAAGGAGTTTCTGAAGTCCGCGACGCTCGTCGGTTATCTCGACCACTGTTGCTTCTAGATAGGTCGTCATTGCATCTAGAGGGACTCAATGAGTTTGGAAACTCGCTCGTCCTTGGCCTTGAAGGGGTCCTTGCACAAGACAGTGCGCTGCGCGTTGTCGTTGACCTTTAGGTGAACCCAGTCAACGGTGAAGTCGCGACGCTTGGCCTTGGCTGCCTTGATGAACGCGCCGCGCAAGTTTGCACGGGTGCGCGCCGGAGCGTTGTCCATCGCGCTTTCAATGGCCGCATCGTCGACCACGCGTTCAACCATGTTCTTTGCCTGCATCTTGTAGAACAGCGAACGATCGCGATTGATGTCGTGATACTGCAGGTCTAACAGCGCAACTTCGGGGCTCGACAATTCGTAGTCGTTGCGCTTGCGATAGGACTCGATGAGTTTGTGCTTGATCACCCAATCAAGTTCGCGGTCGAGTTTGAATGGGTCGTCTTTCAGTGTCGTGATGACGTGTTCCCACATCTTGAGCGCCTTGGTTTCGGTCTTGTTGAGACCGATCTTGTCTGAAAACTCAAGCGCGCGTTCCAGGTATTCGCTTTGCATATCAAGTGCGCTGATCTCTTTGCCGTTTGCAAGCACGATGTTTTTCTTGCAAGTCAGGTCTGCGCTGATGTCGCGAATGCTACGCACGGGGTTTTCGAGTGTGAAGTCCTTTAGCTTGACGCCGGGTTCTTCGAGCATCCGTAGCACTATTCCGGTCGCTGCAACCTTGAGAAAGGTGGCGTACTCGCTCATGTTGGAGTCGCCGACGATGACGTGCAGACGGCGGTATTTCTCTGCGTCTGCGTGAGGCTCATCGCGAGTGTTGATGATCGGACGGCTGCGTGTGGTGGCCGACGACACGCCTTCCCAAATGTGTTCTGCGCGTTGACTGAGGCAATAGCTGGCCCCGCGTGCGGTCTGCAGGACCTTGCCCGCGCCCGCCCAGATCTGTCGCGTCACAAAGTAAGGGATGAGGTGTTCGTTGTATTCACCGATTTCGTCATCGCGACTTGTCAGGTAGTTCTCATGACACCCATAGGAGTTGCCGGCGGAGTCGGTGTTGTTTTTGAAGAGATAGACGACTCCCCTGATGCCTTCTTCGGCAAGACGTTCATCGGCCGAGGCAACCAGGCCCTCGAGAATGCGTTCGCCCGCCTTGTCGTGCGCAACAAGATCGGTTGGATCATCGCACTCTGGCGTTGCGTATTCGGGGTGGCTGCCAACGTCGAGGTACAAGCGGGCGCCATTTTCAAGGAAGACGTTTGAAGAACGGCCCCAGCTGACTACGCGTCGAAAGAGATAGCGCGCAACCTCGTCTGGGCTGAGCCTGCGCTGCCCTTTGAGGGTGCAGGTGACCCCATATTCGTTTTCAAGACCGTAAATCCGACGTTGCACGCCTGAACGCTACCGGCTTGGCAGTCCTTGCTATGGGAATCCGCGAGAATCCTTCAGCCGAGTCTGAGCTGGCGGTCTAGGCGAACGGACTTGAGAAACTCACGATCGTGAGAGATCACGATCACTGTGCCGGCGAAGGAATCCAATGCGGCCTCTAACTGCTCGGTGGCTTCCAGGTCTAAGTGATTGGTTGGCTCATCGAGAATCAGACAATTTGTCTTTTGCGCCATAAGTAGGGCCATTGTGGCCCTCGTCTGTTCGCCCGAGGTCAGTTGAGAGCAGCCATGTTGTACAAGTTCGGCGTCAAGATCGAACTTGGCTAGGAGCTTTCGTGCTTCGGTATTTGTGAACGAAGTTGTCCTCGTGAATGCGTCGATCAGCGAAGCGTCTTGATTGAATGTCGCTCTTGCTTGGTCGAGGGTTCCAATTACGACGCTTGACCCTCTCCGCAGAACTCCATCGACGGGTTCAATTTGTCCCAACATTGCTGCCACAACGGTCGACTTCCCCGTGCCGTTTGCACCCACTATCCCAATGCGCTCACCAAAATGGATCGATTCGCTGATCGGTCCAACCGTGAACGCTCCTCGCTTGAAAACGACATCTCGCAGTTCGAAAACGACCTCGCCGCTACGTTCTGACGCGCCAAAGCTGAGCCGCAGGCGCCAAGGTTCAAACGGCTTTTCAACAGCGTCGAGGCGACTCAAGGCCTTTTCTGCCGCGCTTGCTTTTGCTGCTTGTTTTTCGCCCATTGAAATGTTGTGATGGCGAATGAACTTGTCTTGCTCGTCGGACTTCGTTGCTCGAGCAACACCGCGATAAGACCATTCTCGTTGTTGCTGGATGCGGTCTTGCAGTTCGCCGCGCTTTTGTTGGTACTGCTCGTAACGAGTGACTGCGTGCTGATGAGCAACTTCGCGTTCCTGTAGGTATGACTCGTAACCACCGTTGAAAAGAAGCAGCTGGTGACTGTGTGCGTCGATCTCTGCAATGGACCTTGTCGTGCGACGAAGAAACGCGCGGTCGTGCGAAATGAGAGCCATTCCACAATTGGTTTCGTGGACAAAGCGCTCAAGGCGCTCAAGTCCTGCAAAATCCAGATCGTTCGTGGGCTCATCCAGCAGAAGTAAGTCGAATCTGGAAATGATCATCGAGGCGAGATTTACTTTTGCTAGCTCACCGCCAGAGAGCGCTTTGATCGAAGTAGTGCGAACCCGCTTAGAAAGCCCGAACTCTTCCATTGCTTGGTCCAATCGCGATTCGAAATCTGCAACGCCGATAGCGACAAACCTCGCGAGCGCTCTGTCGTAACGCTCGTTAGCAGCCGACGAGGTGTCAGATACCAACTGTGATGAAGCAGCATCTAACTCGCGTTCTGCGTCGAGAACTCCGGCCCGTCTGCGGAGATAGCTGTCGACCGTTTCGTCTGTTCGGACGTGTTCTTGACGAAGCAAGCCCACCAGGGTGTCTTGTGGTGCGTATTCGACGCGACCTGAACTAGCCAAGAGCTGCCTTGCTAGCAGCTTAAAAAGGGTTGATTTGCCGCTGCCGTTTCGTCCAAGAACTCCCAAGCGAGAATTCGAGGTGAGTGTCAGATTGACATCAACTAGAACGGCTAGCGGTCCATGAGAAAAAGAAACATCGGTTAGCAACACCGAATTAGTTGGGGCTTGGGTTTGCACGAGAACCTTTCAAGAAGCAACGAAACGAACGGCATCGTCTTTCCGCGGTTGAAGTGCGGAGGATGCCTGGAAGTCGGTGGTTCGGTTCTCAGCGCATTACCTCTAATAGTAACCGCACAGAAGCAATCCGGTGCGGTTACTGGAAGTGCCTGCGGTTGAAAGGCGCCTTGCTTAAGGGCAGATCAAGAAAGCGCTGTGCGGATTTCGTCGGTTGTGATGCGGCGAAACGCTCGACGTCCTTGAGTCCTGTCAAGCACCGCGGCCTCAACACTTTCCGGGGTCAGATCGCCTTCGTCGTCGAGCGCGGCTACGCACTTGGCCAGAGACGCTGCGCGGTCCATTGTCGGCGCCCAACCATCTTCCATGCGCTCGGCAATCTCCTCGGATTCACCGCCAAGCACGCAGAAACGGGACTCGTCCATGACCGTGCCGTCGTAGAGAACGCGGTAGATCTGGTCTTGGCCGGCTTCAAGGCCGAGTTCGGCAACAAGAATCTCGATTTCGAGTGGCTTCATGTTGTCGGTGAACGCGTGACCAATGGATTGCGCGTAAGCGTTGGCCAGCGAACGAGCATCGACGTCTTCGCGGCTGTATTGATAGCCCTTGATGTCGGCGTGGCGAACACCTGCCTGGCGCAGTTGGTCGTATTCGTTGAACTTTCCAACGCCCGCAAAAGCAATGCGGTCATAAATCTCGTTGACCTTGTGAAGAGTGCGTGAATGGTTTTGGGCGCACAGCAAGATGCCGTCGGCGTAAACCGTTGCAATCAGCGCGCGACCGCGCGCGATGCCCTTGCGTGCGTAGTCCGCCTTGTCCTTCATCACCTGTTCAGGTGCTACGTAGAACGGCATGCTCATTGTTGGCCAGCCTCTCTCTTGCGAGCGATCAATGCAGCGAAGCGCTCTGCAACTTGTTGGTCAGGCACACGCTTGTAGCCCTCTGATGTGATGGTTGCAACCATTGGGTAGATGCCGCGAACAACGTCGGGTCCACCCGTTGCGGCGTCGTCGTCTGCTGCTTCGTAGAGCGATGAGACACCGAGTTCGATGGTTTCTTCGAGTGCCATGCCGGGCTTCCAACCAATCTTGAGAATTGGGCCCGCTACCCCGCTGCCCGAACCGTCGGCGTGGAAATCGCTTTTTTCGGAGCGTCCGCCCAATACGTCGTAGGCAAAGATGCGGCCAGTGTGCTTGTTCAGGTCGTAACCCGCAAAGATGGGCGCCACCACAAAGCCCTGCAATGCCATGGAAAGGTTGCCGCGGATCATGCCGGTTAGCTGGTTGGCCTTACCTTCCATGGAGAGGTGTTTGCCCTCGATTTTTTCGTAATGCTCCAGGTTCAGCTGGAACGCACGGATCATTTCCATGCCAAAAGCCGCAGAGCCGGAGATCGAGATGCCGGAGTATTTGTCAGCCGGGTGCACCTTTTCGATGGTGCGGTCTGAGATCTGGTGACCTCGGGTGGCGCGGCGGTCGCTGGCCATCATCACACCGTCTGCATAGTTGATGGCAATGATCGTTGTGGCGTGCGGCGCGTTGAGCGCGTCGGCGTCTGCCTTGGACGCCATGACGTCGTTTTGGTTGAGGCCGACGCGGCGGAGCAGCTCAGAGAAGTTTGACCCTGGGCTGTCGTGCGGAGAAAACATTGGCAAGTGCATCGGGCTTCACCCTAGCTAAGGGTGCCCTGATGTGGGGGTTGGTTCCCCCACTTGATGTGTTACTGGCCGCCCTTTTGGACGTAGGACTTGACGAAGTCCGCCGCATTTTCCTCGAGAACCTCATCGATCTCGTCGAGAAGGTCATCCATTTCGTCTTTGAGCTTTTCGCCCTTTTCCGTTGAGGCCGGTGCTACATCTTCGACCTCTTCGTTTTCACGCTCTTTGGTTTGCTTCTTTATCTGTTCCCGTTCGGTCACTGGAATCACCCTCCTCTCTTGGTCGTCTGATTCGTGATCAACCCTTGTTGCTTTTGATGTTGTAGCAACGCGGAACTGCTCTGGTTACTGCTTAGTCCAACAGCGTTCAAGCGCCCAGCTTTTTGATCAGATCTTGGGGCGTTGCACAACTGTCTAGAAGATCATCGACCATGTCTGCCGTTCCTTTTAGCGGATCCATCATTGGAATGCGCTGGAGAGGGTCTTGACCCAGGTCGAACACCATGGAATCCCAGTTTGCCGACGACACCGATGGCCCCCACTTTTCAAGGCATTTGCCGCGAAAATAGGCCCTGGTGTTGCGTGGTGGTTCGGTGACTGAGCGCTCAACGTCTTGTTGGCTGCACAGTGTCTGCATGGAAAGGCGCTGATACAAAGACTTTTCTGGCCGCAAGTCGCTGTACTGGAGGTCCATTGCCGCAAGGCGCGGGCTGTCCCACTTCAAGTTGTTGCGTTGTCTGTATGCGTCGAACAACTTGTACTTGGCAACCCAATCCAACTTGTTTGACAGGCTCATGACGTCTGTTTCCAGGGCGGTGAGGACTTCTTCCCACTGCGTGAGGATTTGCTGGCCGACTTCATCACCACCCACGGTGTCGAGCCCTTGGGTGTCTGCCCACTTACGCGCTCGGTCGAGATATTCCCATTGCATTTGCAACGCTGTCAGGCGCTTGCCGTTGTGCAGTTCGATTGCGCGAGTGAGCGTTGTGTCGTAGCTGACTTCGCGAACCTCATGCACGGGCGCGGCAACCGTGAACTCCAAGCCATCAAGGTGGCCGTCTTCAATCATCGAGAGAACAATCGAGGTGGTTCCCAGTTTTAGAAACGTCGAAAATTCGCTGAGGTTTGCATCGCCGATGATGACGTGGAGCCTGCGGTACTTGCGTGCATCGCCGTGAGGCTCGTCGCGGGTGTTGACAATTGGGCGCTTCAGCGTGGTTTCTAGGCCGACTTCTTCTTCAAAAAAGTCGGCACGCTGAGTCAACTGAAAATCAACCTTGCTGTGCCCCGCTGCCTCGGTGCCGACCTTGCCGGAACCGCAATAGATCTGGCGTGTGATGAAAAACGGCATTACCTGCTCGGCAATTCGGTTGAACGGAACATCCCTGCTCATCAGATAGTTCTCGTGAGTGCCGTAACTATTGGACTTGCCGTCGCTGTTGTTTTTGTAGATGACGATTTCGTCGTCGCTCAACTGTCGCGCAGCGTCCATTGCGCGTCGAAGGACAAGCTCGCCGGCGCGGTCATAAAGCGTGGCCTCTAAGGCATTTGCACATTCGGGGGACGAGTATTCCGGGTGAGCGTGGTCAACGTAAAAGCGTGCCCCGTTGGTAAGCACGGCGTTGACGAGGTGGGTTTCGACTTCTGGCGGCAAGGCACCATCGCGTCGGAAGCCGCGTGCGTCGTTGCCGGGGCTCTCGTCTTCAAAGTCCCATTTGATGCGTCGAAATGCCGATGTTGCGTAGGCGTTGACCAAAATTGAGGACGCAACGATTGGGTTGGATTCGGCTGTGCCTTTTTGCACGATGCCGTATTCGGTTTCTATTCCGCAGATTTTGGCGATCGCCATAAGCGCAAACTATCGCGACTGTTACTCTCGCGGCCGATGTTGCCTCGCTTTCGCCGTTTTGTACGCCCCTCTCAGTCGTCAGATCCCCAGACCTCCTCTTCCCAGTCGCCTGTCGTACCCACAATCGTGTTTCGACCTCGGGTGGTTCGCCAGCCCATGTGGACAAATCGCCAAACTGCTTGGCGAGAGTCGATTGATCGGCTGAGCAAGGCGCAGGCGCAGTTCGAGACGGAGTGCCGGCGTCGCGATCTGCCACTGCGCTACTTCAAGTCTGGCGACAGCGAATGGTTGACCGTGGAGGGAGTCCGGTCTCGGCCCGATCATCGGATTAATGCGGAGTGGCTTGCGTTTGCCTACGCCTCTGATCGATTAAGTACCGCTGG
>JBDIBA010000014.1:0-39472 GCA_039812705.1 Acidimicrobiia bacterium | reverse complement strand
ACGACACGGCAACCAACGACACGGCAACGTCTGGCGACGAACCCGCGTAACAACGCGGCAGCTCTTCGCCATGAGCCAACCCCACATCGTCCTCGGTGTGTGCGGTGGCGTTTCCGCATACAAGGCAGTCGAAGTGTGCAGACGCCTCAAAGAACACGGCAACCAAGTCAGCGTCATCATGACTCCCAACGCCAGCCGTTTCATTGGTGAAACGACCTTTGCGGCACTCAGCGGGGAACCGGTTCGCTCTTCGTTGTGGGATTCGCCAGAACCCAGCCCGCACACCAGCCTTGGGCAGTCGGCTGATTTGATTGCCGTTGTGCCCGCCACCGCGCGCTTGATTGGTGCGTACGCAAACGGACTTTGCAACGACTTGTTGTCAACCACGCTTGTTGCAACGCGCGCGCCTGTAATCATTGCGCCGGCAATGCACACTGAAATGTGGGAACACCCGGCAGTGGTTGCAAATGTTGCCTTACTTAAAGGTCGCGGAGTCCAAATTGTGGGGCCCGAAGACGGTCCGCTCGCCGGTGGTGACAGCGGCCCCGGGCGCCTTGCCGACCCCGCCGCCATCGTGTCGGCCATTCAAGAAGCGCTCAAGCTCAAGGGTTCGGCCAACCAAGACGCGCAAGACATGCGCGGCATTTCAGTCCTCGTGACGGCAGGCGGGACGCGCGAGCCCATTGACCCCGTTCGTTTCATTGGGAATCGGTCGTCGGGCAAGCAGGGGATTGCCATTGCGCTCGATGCTGCATCGCGTGGTGCAAGCGTGCATCTCATTTCCACGGTTGATGGCCCACCGGACATTCGCACAACACGCGTCGCAACGGCCGACGAAATGCACGACGCCTGCATGCAATATCTATCCGAAGCCGACGTGGTTGTGATGGCCGCAGCAATCGCCGATTTTCGCCCCAAATCACCAGCCGAGCAAAAGATCAAAAAGTCCGACGGCACTCCACAGTTGGAACTGGTCCCCACGGTCGATGTCCTGACTGATATCACCAAGGCTTCGCGCGAAGACCAAACCATTGTTGGTTTTGCCGCAGAGACGAATGACATTGAGAGTCACGGCTTACAAAAGCTGAAGGCCAAGAACCTCGACGCAATTGTGGTCAATGACGTCTCCAGGACCGACGCCGGCTTTGAGGTGGACACCAACGTGGTTTCCGTTTTCGACAAGTCCGGCCAAGTCACCCATTGTTCTGGAGAAAAGCGTACGGTTGCACACCACATAAATGACCTGATCGTGCGCCTGAGAAGAGACTCGAGCGCCTGATTCTCAAAGCGCCGGAGACAAGTAAATGAGTTCACATCTGTTCACTTCTGAGTCAGTGACCGAGGGCCACCCAGACAAGATTGCCGACCAGATCTCCGACACCATCCTCGACGCAATTCTTGAGAAGGACCCGGCAGGACGCGTTGCATGTGAAACCCTGCTGACAACCGGCCTCGTGATGGTCGCGGGCGAGATTTCAACCAGCGCTTACGTAGAGATTCCGGCGCTTGTGCGCCAAACCATTACCGACATTGGCTACACGGGCGAGGCCGTGGGCTTCGATGCCGCAACTTGTGGAGTCATTGTCTCGGTAGGCGAGCAGTCGCCAGACATTGCCCAAGGCGTTGACGTATCAACCGAGGCACGTACCGGAGCAGGTGAACAACACGAGGCCCAAGGCGCCGGCGACCAAGGAATGATGTTTGGCTTTGCCTGCAACGAAACACCAGACCTCATGCCGGTGCCCATTTGGACTGCGCATCGCATTTCCAAGCGCCTTGCTGAAGCACGCAAGTCGGGCGAACTTTCATACCTGCGTCCCGACGGCAAAACGCAGGTCACCTTCGAGTACCAAAACGGCAAGCCCGTGCGTCTCGACACCGTGCTTGTGTCAACCCAACACGACCCCGGCATTGACTACGAGGGAACCCTGCCAAACGATCTTCGCCGCGCTGTAATCAACGAGGCACTGCCTGAAGAGTTTCGTGGCGACGACTTTCGTTTGATGGTTAACCCGACCGGTTCATTCGTAATGGGTGGCCCGCGCGCCGACGCAGGTCTCACCGGACGCAAGATCATTGTCGACACCTATGGCGGCGCAGCGCGCCATGGCGGCGGAGCGTTCAGCGGAAAAGATCCATCAAAAGTCGATCGCTCGGCTGCTTATGCGGCGCGCTGGGTTGCCAAACACGTTGTTGCAAGCGGGGCAGCAGACAAGTGCGAGGTACAAGTTGCATACGCCATCGGCGTTGCGCACCCCGTTTCAATCATGGTTGAAACCTTTGGTACCGAACAGGTTGCACCTGAACGCATTCAAGAAGCCGTACGTGACTGTTTTGACCTGCGGCCGTCGGCGATTGTTTCGGCACTTGACTTGCGCAGGCCCATCTACAAGCCAACTGCCACATACGGTCACTTTGGTCGCAACGAAGACACCTTCACATGGGAGTCCGTCTCGAAGCTCGACGAGTTCAAGAAGCTGCTCGGAGCCTGAGGACCACTTCCTTGCGCGCGCAGTCTGGCGATTCAGCAAACGCAAGCGTTGTTGGTGTCATTCCAGATGTTGCAGGACTCGAAGTTGTATTCGATTACGCGTTTCCCGAAAAGCTTGGTGAACCATTTGTCGGCATGCGTGTGCGCGCACCTCTGCACGGCCGCAGCGTTGCCGGATGGATCAGCGAGCTTGATACAACGCCGCCCGAAGACAAGACACTTCGCGAAATCACCAAGGTCAGTGGTTGGGGTCCTTCGCGCGATGTCATCGAACTTGCGCGATGGGCCGCGTGGCGGTGGTCCGCCCGCACCAACACTTTTCTGCAAACTGCCTCACCGCAACGCAACGTCTATCAGCTAAGCCAACAAAATGAATCGCGAGATGAGGACGGACAACAACGCCTAGATAACTTTTCTGTAACAACTCATCGTTGGCCGCCGACAAGCGACCCGTATGAATTGATTGTTGATGCCATCGACAATGGTCCGGCGTTGATCATCGTTCCGTCTCTTCGTCAAAGTGAACGCCTTCACACCCGCCTGCGTAAGAACGGACACAAGGTCGCGTTGTCGCCAGGCGATTGGGGAGTAGCGCGCTCAGGAAACATCAGTGTTGTTGGAACCATGAGCGCAGCCTGGGCACCTGTGCATCCACTAAGGCGAATAGTTGTGGTCGATTGTCATGACCGCGCTTTGCGTCAAGAAGGCGCGCCCACTTGGGACGCCGTAGAGGTTGCTGTCGAACGCGCCCGACGCTGCGGCGCGGCTGTCACGCTGCTCAGCCCGGCGCCCCGACTCGAACACTTGGCATTCAGTCAACTCGTAGAACCAGCAAAAGAAGAGGAACGTCGCGGCTGGGCAAACATTGAAGTGGTCGACATGCGTGACGAAGATCCCCGCAACGGGTTGTTCTCTGAAGCGGTCACGCGCGCAATCGGCCAACAAGCTCGCGTGCTTTGTGTACTGAACCGCAAGGGCCGCGCGACGCTTCTTGTGTGCAACAAGTGTCAGTCCATTCCCGCATGTTCGCGCTGCGAGGGGCGAGTCACCGTTACAACTGCAGAGTCAATCGAATTGAGCTGCACCAGGTGTGACTTTGCTCAGCCCGTTGTGTGTTCCAAGTGCGGTGGTACCAAGTTCAAACAACTTCGACTCGGAGTGAATCAAGCAGCCGAACAACTGGCCAAGGTCATTAACAAACCCGTTGGTGAAGTCACACAAGAAAGCGACTCTCTTCCCGACACGCAAGTCCTCCTTGGAACCGAGGCCGTACTCAACAGGGTTGGCAGAGCCGACCTAGTTGTCTTCCTTGATTTCGATCAAGACCTATTTGCACAGAAGTTCCGCGCCGACGAAGACGCATTGTTATTGCTGGCGCGCGCATCGCGAATTGTGCGCGGCAAGCCCGCGCGCGTGATTGTGCAAACGCGTAAACCAGACCACGTCGCCCTAACCGCTGCGGCCTCCGTGCAGCCCCAACTGGTCAATGAAGCCTCAATTGCGTTTCGCCAAGTCATGCAATGGCCACCCTTCGGGGCAATCGCCACCGTTACCGGCCCGAACGCACAGGCATTTGTCGACGCGGCCCCGCTTGGAATCGAGGTCTGGGGCCCCGACAACGGCACTTTCATGCTGAAGGCCCGTTCCACCGAAGTGTTGTGTAATGGACTGGCAGAAATGAAACGCCCGCAGGGGCGCCTAGCAGTGAGAGTGGACCCCTATGGCGTATGAATTCAGCAGGCCAGCTCGACTTTTTCACGATCTTCTGCGCTGGTCGGGAACGAGAAACTACGCTCACGCCATCGTGTCAAAGATTCCAAAAGTCGCCCCATACGAGGTCCGGGTCTTCGGAGACCCCGTCCTGAAGACTCCGTGTCGCAAAGTCGATGAAATAACCGACGTCACCAGAAGCCTTGCAAAGGACATGTTGTCCACCATGTATCTGGCTCCAGGTGTCGGACTCGCGGCCAATCAGGTCGGGGTTTCCTTGCGCATGTTCGTTTACGACGACAGCGAAGGCAAAGGTGCACGGGTCATCATCAATCCCGAAATTGTCGAGACCAGCGGCACGTTCACCTACGAAGAGGGCTGCTTGTCCGTTCCTGGTCAGTTCTTTGAGATAGTTCGGCCCGACCACGTGTTGCTGCGCGGAACCGACTTGGACGGAAACCCCATCGAACTCGAAACCAGTGGTTTTGAGGGTCGCATCTTGCAACACGAAGTCGACCATCTCGACGGCAAATTGCTGCTCTCCCGATTGACCCCTGAACAAAAGAAGCAGGCAATGGCCTCGTTGCGCGCACAAGAAGCGGGCGGTTGACAAAGCCCGTGCGCATTGTCTTCATGGGGACACCCGTTGATGCTTCGCGCGTTTTGCGCACCATTCATAACGCCGGACACGAAGTTGTCTTGGTCGTAACTCAACCCGACCGCAAGCGTGGGCGCACAAACAAGTTGATTCCAACGCCTGTCAAGGCTGTTGCCGAAGAACTTGGACTGGCAGTCACTCACAAGATGAAAGACGTCATGGACACAGACGCCGACGCCGGCGTGATTGTTCAGTTCGGCCGTCTCATCAAAGAGCCCGTGTTGTCACGCCTTACATGGTTAAACCTGCATCCGTCCTTGCTGCCACGTTGGCGAGGTGCGAGTCCGGTTGAAAGTGCAATCCTCGCAGGCGATATCGAAACGGGGGTTTGCGTCATGGGAATCGAAGAAGGCTTTGACACCGGTCCCGTTTACAAACTGCACAAGACGACAATCGGAGAGAACGAGACCTCGACAGAGTTGAGCAAGCGTCTGTTCGACAAGGGCGCCGAATTGCTGGTTGAAACTCTCAACGAGGGCATCGGTACGCCGACTCCACAATCGGGCGACGCGACCTACTCGGAAAAGTTCAACCCCGACTCATTTCGTATCGACTTTTCGATCAGCGCGGAAAAGATAAACCGGGTCATTCGCCTCGGACGCGCGTGGACAACCCTCGACGGCAACCGCTTTCGCATTCTTGAAGCCCGAGTTGGGCAAGACGCAACCAACCTTGAACCCGGTCAGCTGAGTGGCACCCAGGTTGGTGCCGGGAAGGGCGAGCTAACCCTGGTAAGCGTGCAGCCTCAAAACAAAGCGCCAATGAGTGCGCAGGCCTGGCTAAACGGCGCGCGCCTCTCTGGCGAACCTCGGTTTATCTAACAGCCCGGCGAGACGGCGGCGCCGGTAAGTTGGAGCGATGGCTCGAATTGCTCCTTCAATCCTCTCGGCCGACTTCGCGAATCTGGCCCGCGATGTTCAGGGCATCGAGACCCAAGCCGACTTGTTGCACATCGACGTAATGGACGGACACTTCGTGCCGAACATCACCCTGGGTCCACCCGTCATTGCATCGCTGCGCAAAGAAACAGACCTCTACTTTGACTGTCACCTGATGATGCAGAACCCGGGCGACTATCTGGAGGCGTTCAAGAACGCCGGTGCCAATAGCTGTTCGGTTCACTTCGAGGTTGGCAATACCGCAAGCCTGCTGGCCGAGATGAAGTCCCTAGGCATGGACCGCGGCCTAGCCGTCAATCCCGCAACTCCGTTCGAGGCCTACGAAGAGTTTCTCGATCAGATCGACATGTTGCTGATCATGACTGTTGTTCCGGGGTTCGGCGGACAGAAATTCATGGCCGACGTGATGGAAAAGCTCAACCGTTCATCCCAAGCCCTCAAAAACCGCGGGCTACAGGTTCACGTAGAAGTCGATGGGGGAATCGACGTCGACACCGCTCCAGTCGCGGCACTCAACGGCGCCGACACTTTTGTTGCGGGCTCGGCGATCTTTGCCAAAGCCAACCCGCTAGAGGCCGCGGCCCAAATCAGGGAAGCCATCGAGGCAGCGAAGTAACGCTACCTACCGACCGACCTAGCTGTCTGCGTCTGCGTCTGCGCTGGACTCTGACCCCGCAGCATCTGAGGTAGTGACATTGCCGTTGGAGTCGGGCGCGGTCCCGGCAACCATCTGCGAGATCTGCACAAAACCCATTTGAAGTTGGTTAAGGCCCTCACGCAGCTGAGCCTCGGTGTCACCGAGGCGTCCCTCGAGAGACGTGATGAGCGCAGACAGGCCGTCAATTGCCAAACGCGCTTCGTCAAGGTTGGGTGGCTGCGAAGAGAGGTGAATGGCTGCCAGCTCGAAAAGGCCAAAGCCGTGATTGGCTACAACCACATAGGCGGGAACCTGAGATAGCTGCTCGCGCAGCTTCTCCATTTGAGCCTTGGCTTCGGCTTCTTCCTCGGGACTGAGGTCGCCCATTGGGCCGCCCGGTTCCGACATTGCCGGATCTGCCTGCGGTGCTTGTGCGCCCTGATCTGCGGAGTTGTTAATCGGCCGTTCGCCGTCTGGAGTCCAAAACGTGCTCATTGCGTGTAGCCTAAGGCACGGAACGACCAGCACTGGCCATCTAGCCAGTAGCATTCGCTCCAGAAGTCTCAAAAATAAATACCAAGCAGGGCAGTGCTCTCACCTTGCAGGGTCTGGTTTCGGTCAGACACCTCGCCTGGTTCACAGATTTTCAGAACCGCCATTTGGCGCGTTCTGTTAGCTGCGTCAGCACCTCCCGGCACTCACCAACAATCCAAGTGGGTCGCATTGCGTCCCACCATCAGAAGGAAAGATGCCCCATAGCTAGCGCCCCATCAAACAATGAGCCACGGATCAACGATCGCATTCGCGCACGCGAAGTTCGTTTAGTTGACCAAGACGGAACGCAGCTCGGCATCAAGCCGCTTCCTCAAGCGCTCAACATTGCTCGCGACGCCGACCTCGACCTAGTCGAAGTTGCACCGATGGCGAACCCACCGGTTTGTCGAATCATGAACTATGGAAAGTTCAAGTTCGATGCGGCGCAGCAAGCACGCGAAGCACGGCGCAAGGCTCAAAACGTTTCAATCAAAGAAATGAAGTACCGCGTCAAGATTGGCCCGGGTGACTTCGAAACCAAGACGCGCAAGGTCGCAAAGTTTCTCGCCGAGGGCCACAAGGTCAAGCTGACCATCATGTTTCGCGGTCGCGAAATGGACCGCCCTCAATATGGAAAGAAGATTCTCGACCAGGTGGCCGAGGAAGTCTCAAACATTGCCAAGGTCGAATACGAGCCCCGCTTGGACGGCCGCAACATGATCATGGTATTGGCGCCAGACAAGAAGGCTCAAGAAGCCGCAAAGAAAGAAGCCGAGAACTCACAGAGTTCTGACGCTGAACAAAGTCCTCAAGACAGCCAGGGCACACCCGCCCCGGCTCAAGAAACCAACAAAGACAATTAGGAGCAGCCTGATGCCAAAGATGAAGACACACAAGGGCGCAAAGGCGCGCTTCAAGATCACCGGCTCGGGCAAGCTTCGCCGCCTGCAGCAGAACAACCAACACGGCTTTAACAAAAAGACGAACAACCAGAAGCGTCGTTTGGACCACGAGCTCGCCGTCGACCCCGCCGACGTCCCTCGCATCAAGCGCCTCCTCGGCCGCTAATTCACCGGTTCAACAACGCACACAAGATTTAGAAAGGAACTCCAATGGCAAGAGTCAAACGCGCCGTTAACGGACGCAAGCACCACAAGGCCGTCCTCGAGCAGGCCAAGGGTTATTACGGCAGCAAGAGCCGCACATTTCGTTCAGCAAACGAAGCCGTCATGCACGCAATGCGTTACGCATACCGCGACCGTCGTGCACGCAAGGGCGACTTCCGTCAGCTGTGGATCCAGCGCATCAACGCAGCATGTCGCGAAAACGGAATCAACTACAGCCGCTTTATCAGTGGTCTAAAGACTGCAGGCATCGAGCTAGACCGCAAGGTTTTGGCCGACCTCGCGGTAAATGAACCACAGGCATTTGCCAAGATCGTCGAAGTGGCAAAGTCCAACGCCCCTTCAGACAAGGCATCTGCGTAAAGCAGTTCACGCAAAACGTGTCTGAGAAAGCCGAGTTCGTTGCACAAGACCTTGGGTCTTGCCAGCGGCTCGGCTTTCGTAGTTCTCGGGTTCGTTTTTTGCGTGCCTTGGTCAACAAGCGTTCAGAACGCGAATCCTCGGGCTGTTTTGTCATCGAGGGCGAAGTCGCTCTTGGTGTGGCGCTCAACAGCGGAGCGCGTCTGCGCGAAGTGTTTGTCGATTGTGACGCCGTCTTTGGTCAACATGTGCGCGATGCGCAGGCTCGGGGAGTGACCGTGTCGATTCTCGATTCAGGCGTCATGAACCGGGTTGCATCAACAGTGACCCCACAGCCAGTTATCGCCATCGTTGAACGCCGCAGCGCCGCACTCGAAGACATCTCGGACGGTCCGGTTGTCGTCCTGGTCGACGTGAGTGACCCCGGCAACGCTGGGACCATCATTCGTTCCGCAGAAGCCGCTGGAATGAGCGCCGTGATCACGTGTGGCCACAGTGTTGACGTCTACTCACCCAAGGTCGTGCGCTCCGCTGCCAGCGCATTGTTTGAGATTGCCCACGTCACAGCAACAGACACTGCACAAACACTCATCAGCCTGCGTTCACGCGGCTACAAGATCTGGGGCACACGAATGCAAGATGCCGTGCCTTATTGGGACGCAGATCTCACTGGAAACGTGGCAATCCTTGTCGGCAACGAGGCACACGGACTGCCGACCGACCTCCATGTCGACAATTGGGTCTCCATTCCAATGCAAGGAAACGCCGAATCTCTCAATGCAGCGGTCGCCGCCTCGATCATCTGCTTTGAGATCTCTAGACAAGAGGCCCACCAATGACCGAAGAGGACCAGTTCGACCGCCTACGCAGGCGCATCTTTTGGCTGATGCCTTCGGGTATTTACGTGGTGGGTTCTCGCCACAACGAGCAACGCAACTTGATGAATCTGAACTGGGCCACCCAGGTCAGCATGGACCCGGTTCGCTTGGGTATCGGTGTCAAGAAATCGGCTTTTACGCATCAGCTGATTGCCGACGGGGGATGCTTCACACTCAACTTCCTTCCGCGCGAAGATCGCACACTGGCGCGCAAGTTCGTAAAACCAACCGCCTGGAATCCCGAGGACTCAACACTTAACGGGTTTGCGGTTTTCGAAGCGCCCAGCGGCGCGCCGGTGCTTGAGTGCGCGGTTGCGTACTTGGACTGTCAAGTCTGGGAAGCAATCGATGCCGGAGACCACACTTTTTTCATCGGCGACGTGAACCACGGCCATCTGAACAGCGAAAATGACGAGAATTCTCCAGAAGTCCTTCGAATGGAGGACACCCGCATGAATTACGGCGGGTAAGGTGGATCTGGCCTGAAACCGACCTGAGGAGCACTTCGTGAAGAAGGGACGTCACCGCCGCTTCGAAGAGGCACGCGCCATGAAGCGGGAAGTCAGACCAGACCGCGAAGAAGACTACGCAGCCTGGCTAAACGACTCGAACAACTATGCCCGTCGTCCTCACGACGATGACGACCCATACGCCGATGTCGCCTCCAAATACAATGACGATGAAGCCGACGATGAAGACGGTGATGAAGACGACGACGAAGTCGTCAATCGCTGAGCCCTTCACGGTGAGCTTCAGCGGCGCTTCCAACGACGACCGTAAGGCCGACCTTGCTTCTCGACTTCACGCCATCTCAGAAGATCTAACCGAACTCGCTGTCGAAAGCCTCAAAGATGCCGTTCGCGAAGGCCACAGCGACGAGGCAAGAGCCGAAGAAAGACTGATTGCCCGAGCGCGGCGTAGCGTCGACAAGGCTGCGGGAATCCTCCAAGGGCGAGGCTGAGCAACGCCATTGCATCTCGCGTGACGGTTATGCAGACCTCTCTCTGACCGGATTCTTCAAATCGGACAAAGTGCGCAATACTCGCGGAGTGCCCGGTCAGCGAACACTCTTAGTACTATCCGACGACACCAGAGAGCGTTCTTCGGGTTCTCTGATCGGCGAACACGCGGCTCGTCTCGGCTGGAGGGTGGTGCGGGCAACCTTGCACCAAGTAACGGTCCGAGGAAAGGCGCCCTTCACTCGATTGTTTGTAGGCAACTGCCGGATTCGGCCCGATGCTGCAGTTGTTGCCTTTGCGCACCCCGCGTCGATCACGCGCCTCGAGTCCATTGCGGAATCGCTGGACCAAATGGGCGTCATTTCCTACGGCATTCCTACGGCAAGCCTTCAGATCGCCGACGACAAGTGGTCGACACAACAACTGGCCATAAGCCTGGGCTTACCGACCCCAGCGACCGCCGAGTGTCGTCTCGACGACCCACGGTCGGTTCGAGAAGCCTTCGAAACAATCGGTGCGCCGGCTTGGATGAAAGCCAAGGAAGGCTCCGGGGGTCGCCAGGTTGTTTCGGTGGGCGAGACGCAAGAACTCGAACAGTCGCGCCAAGCCCTGTTGGCACGCATCTCTAACCAAGACGCCCTCTATTCATATCCTCGACGCTCGGACCTGGACGGAGTCGTCCAACAACACGTCGGCAAGAGTCTCGGCGACGAAACGCGTTTCGATTACCGCATCGATCTCGTTGGTGCTCGCATGGTGGCGGCAACAAGGCGAACAAAACCGGCGCCTGGACAAGGAACCAACCTCAACCAAGGCGCCGTCGCCATTTCGGCGCTCGACGATCCGCTCGTTCCGAAGATGGTCGAAATGGCGCGAACAATGCTGACTGCCTTGGGGATTGAACGGGCCAGTTACGACTTCCTTGCCGGCAATTCGGGTGAAATCTATTTCAACGAAATCAACCCGTTTCCGTGGATGTACTTGCCGAACGAATGCGCACTCGGCAACGGCTTGACGAACACGACACTCGAACTACTAGAAGCGCGTTGTGCCACCCAGCAACCAGACCTCGGTCATGTGGCCGGTTCTTGGTAGTGACGCGGGGGCTGTTGTTCGTCGGGCGCGGTCTCCAACGCGTTGAGCGCATTGATGAGTTCACGCATGCGAGCGTGTTTCATGCGGTCGAATCGCAGCGCAATGCGGTACTTGTCGAGCTCGTCATCGGTCTCGATTTCGGAACGTGCAGGCTCGGCGCGTTCGATGCCGCCGGTTTTGCAAATGTCGCCGAACTCGGCACTCAAGTGTTCGAGATCGGCATCGCTGGGATTGTGACGCAAGCGAATTACCAAACGGTCGCCAACAAAGCGGCGTGAGTGGTAGTTACGGTAGAAGTCAAGGATCTCGTCGGTGGCTTCTTGAACATTGTCGGTGATCTTGAAGAGCACTTGGTCACCGCGCGAAATCAAACCTCTTGATTCAACTTCTTCTTCGATGAATGACCGCCAACGGCTCCAGTAGGTAGAGCCCGGCACATCTAGCAAGACAATCGGAGTCGGCTCTGCCTTTCCGGTCTGCACGAGCGTGAGGAGTTCGAAGACTTCGTCGAGGGTTCCGTATCCACCGGGCATAACCACGAAACCGTCGGACTCTTTGATCAACATCAACTTGCGAGTAAAGAAATACTTCATGGTGACGAGCTTTGGATCGGCGTTGATGAACTCGTTGGCCGATTGTTCAAAAGGCAACCGAATGTTGATGCCCATCGACATGTCTCTGCCGGCACCTTCCATGCCGGCCGCCATGATTCCTGGGCCCGCACCCGTGACAACCATCCAACCTTGCTCGGAGAGCCCGCGGGCGCATTCCTTTGCTTGTTCGTAAAGAGGATCGGTTGGTGCGGTACGAGCAGAACCAAACATGGTCACTTTCGGCGCCTTGGCGTAGGGCTCGAAAATGCGAAACGCCTCTAGCATCTCGGCAACTGCGGTGTTGGTGATCTTGAGGTCGAGACGCACGAGGTCGTGCCTTGCCATCTTGGTCACCGTGGCGAGGATGTCGAAGAGTTGATCGCGGTTGTGCTCCACGTCGAGGTGGTCGAGCAGCTCAACAAGCTTTGTGTCGGTGGCCTCGTCGCCACTTGAATGCCTTGAAGGTCTGTTTGTCATTGCAGCCAGCCTTGCACCTTTCAAGCCCGTAAAGCGGCCTTTCCGAGTTATAACTATTGAGTGAATGAACGGCTTTTCGACGGCGCTAGCCGCTATTACGCACAGAATCGGCCCGCTTATCCGCCGGCCTTGGTTGAGAAGTTGTACGACGAACTGAATTTGTCGGAGCTGGCAAATGTGATGGACCTGGGTTGCGGGCCCGTCTCGCTCAGTCTTGCCCTTGCCCCGGGAGTCCAACGAGTTGTCGGTGTCGATCCGAACGCTGAAATGCTCGAACAGGCACGAGCCGTAATCGGTGCAGCAAAGGCGACGAACATTGAGTTGGTCAACGCTCACGCCGAAGAATTCGTCGAGCACCAGCGCTCAGGATCGTTCGACGGTACGGTAATCGGTCGCGCCTTTCACTGGATGGACAGGCCGCGCTTGCTTGCATCACTATCCGAGGTTCTCACCGACAAAGGGGGAGTAGCGCTCGCAACCGACGGGGGCCTGGGAGGCATGCGGGGATCACAATTGATTCCGGGCACCTGGCGCGGCCTCGTAGCCGAAATGGTCACGCGTCACCTCGGACCAACTCGTCTGACCGCGGGCAACCAACTCGCCGAAAGCGCCGACTTCGATCGCTGTTTTCGCGAGTCTGAGTTCAGCTTCGTTGAAACATTCACATTTACCGAAACCGGTGCATGGACCTTCAAGCAATTGATCGGCTATCTGAATTCGACTTCATATGCAAGACCCGACCGTTGGCAGGGCAATCAACCTCGATTCGAATCGGAACTGCTTGAAGCGCTCCAGCCCTACATGCAAAACGGTGAACTCCCATACGAAGAAGAGTTCGAGTTGATTGTTGCAAAACGTCAAAACGGGTAAGAGGCACTCGTGGAAACAAACGCAAACTCGTTAACCAATGAACAGTGGAGACAACGCTTGACGCCCGAGCAATACCGAGTTCTTCGCGAGAAGGGCACTGAGCCGCCCGGCTCGGGCCGCTTCATCAAGCCCGTGGGCAATGGAATCTTTGCATGTGCGGGCTGCGGCGCCGAACTGTTCGAGTCAGATGACCACTTCGAAGCCCATTGCGGCTGGCCGAGTTTCAGCGATGTGATTTCGCGTGACGCAATCAAAGAAACGAACGACCGAAGCCACGGAATGAACCGAATTGAAGTGACTTGTGCAAACTGCGGCGGACACCTTGGCCATGTGTTCAACGATGGCCCCGCGCCAACAGGGCTTCGCTATTGCATCAACTCTGTGTCGATAGAACACATTGATCGTTGAACAATTCGTCATGGGTCATGAAAAGTCACGAAAGCGATCAACAAATAGCAATTAACAACAAATAGCAATTAACAATGGGCGACCATTGCCTCGACGATCTTGAAACCGACGTTGTCTTCGAGCGTCATCAACGATTCGGGATGAAACTGAACACCGGCGATGGGGAGGCTCTTGTGCTCGAGCGCCATGACAACCCCGTCATTGCTGTGCGCCGTGGCAACGAGTGAAGGCGGGAAGGTCTCGATGCGAGCACAAAGCGAGTGGTAACGCCCGGCCACGAAATTGGTTGGCAGCGCCCCCAGCAGCCAACTGTCAACCGTCTCGTTGACAGTCACGCTTGCCGTCTTTCCGTGTTGCGGTGTGTTCATTGTCGTCAATTCGCCGCCGAACGCCTCGACCAACGCCTGCAGTCCCAAGCACACACCAAAGATTGCGACTCCTCGTTCACGAATTGCCTCGACCGTTGCAACCAATCCAAAATCACTTGGCACACCGGGGCCCGGCGAAAGCACGACGAGGTCAAATCGATGACGATCGAGCAAAGCCGCATCGAACGTCGACCCAACATGGACGCGGGTGGTCGTCACGCTTGCGCCAGTGCGACGCAAGTACCCGGCCAAGTTGTGAACAAAGCTGTCTTCGTGATCGATCAGCAGCACACGCTTGCCATTGCCGACAACAGATGTGGGAACCGATTCGGTAGGTGCCATTGTGTCGTTGCGAATCGCATCGAGTAATGCCGCAGCTTTGGTTTCAGTTTCGCGCTCTTCGGATTCGGGGTCGGAATCCATCAACAACGTTGCACCAGCGCGAACTGACGCGATTCCGTCGTGCAACCAAATAGTGCGCAGGGTGAGCCCTGTATTGACATTGCCATTGAACAGGAGTGCGCCGATTGCGCCGCCGTACCAAGCGCGAGGACTCTTCTCGTTTTCTTCAATGAAACGCATTGCCCACAATTTCGGTGCACCGGTAACCGTCACTGCCCACGTGTGGGCAAGGAAGGCATCGATGCCGTCCCTGTTTTCGAGCAACTCACCTTCGACGTGATCGACTGTGTGAATGAGGCGCGAGTACATCTCGATTTGTCGCCGACCGATGACGCGGATGCTTTCAGGCTTGCAGACTCGACTCTTGTCATTCCGATCGACATCGGTACACATGGTGAGCTCTGCTTCCTCCTTGGAAGAAGAGAGCAGCTCGCGAATCGCGCGCTCATCGCCAAAAACATCTTGACCGCGAGCGATCGTTCCCGAAATTGGACACGTCTCGACACGACGTCCTTCGACACGCACATACATCTCGGGGCTTGCCGAAATCAGAAACTCACCGTTGCCGAGATTCATCAGCGCACCAAAAGGTGCGGGGTTGCGTTCGCGCAACCGCCGGAACATCTGAGAAGGTGCAGAAGTAACGGCTTCATTGAACACTCGACCCGGAACAACTTCGAACAAGTCGCCGCGCGCGAAGGCTTTCTTTGCCGATGAAACCGACCGCGCATACTCGCCGGGTTGATGATCGCCTCGAGACTCGCACCTGCCGGGCACGAATTTGGCGTCCTGTCCCGACCGATCGATACCTGCTGTGCTGCGGCCGTTGTATTCGAACTCGTAGAGAATCCGTTGAGCGGTTTCACGTCGATGATCAATCACGATTATCTCGTCGGGCACGAACAACACCAGATCGCGTTGGGCTGGATCGCGTTCGAGCGCTTTTTCGACTTGGTCGAACTGAAATGCCAAGTCGTATCCAAAGGCGCCGTAGACACCCAAATGTGAATCGTCGCACTTCAAGCAGTCAACCAACGAACGCAACACCGAAAACACCGAGGGTTGACGGCTTCTGTCTTCCTCGAAGAAGGACTCGTTGGCATTCTCGACAACGACGCGCGTTTCAGTGCTGCCACTTTCAACGGAAAACAAGGCGCTCGTTTGGTCATTGACTGCAAATCGCTCGAGCCAATTGTTGATTGCGGCCAGCAACACCTCACCTCGGGCATTCAGCGCGGCAATGGCAACGTCACGTTCGTTCGCCGTGATCGAAAGGGGTGGGTTTACAAAACCAAAATCCCATCGCGTATAGCGGCCGGGCTGCTCGTAGGTGGACGTCAACACAACGCCCAACGCCGAGTCGAGACCATCGATCACATCGTCGAAAGCATCTGTCGGGTCGATCGCCTCCGAAAATCGTTCTACGGCTACGTTGCCGGGAGTTTGGAATCGCTGAGAACCCATCTGTTGACCCTATCGCCAGCAATGATTCGTGTGTCTTGTCCGTTTTGGACCAAGATTGCGCGGAAATGTCGCAGTCTCAGTCACCAAGCACGCGAGTGTTCAAGAACAACCACATAGTCCACCTACCCGGCGGCTGGTCGAGTTGCTCAGATGTCCATTCTGTCCAGGAACATCATTCACGACCTGAGTACAAGGAATGGGACGGCTCGATGCGAGCACGCGAACAGGCAATTGAACAGCTACGAGCTTGCAGGAATCTGCATGCAAATGCATGCAACGCGAAGTCGGCCGACTACTGGCTCGCAAGATGGGTCAAGTCCACCACGATCTACATCGAGCGTTACAAGAATGAGACTCGAAGAAACCGCTGGCTTGAATTGTTTGCGCAGGATCCGGACGCCAACAGACTCGACATGTTCCTCTGCTTCGCCGAAAGGGAAATCGAAGAGATTCAGCTAGACCAAATGGTCGATCGACCTTCAGAATCTTGTTCTGAAATGGCAGAGCCGCCTGACTCAGGCGGAATAGGGCATTGCCGGGTGATCCAGTTTCCATCGCAAGCAGCCGGCGACCAGAGCCACCAATGACGTGAGCCGGTTGAGCCCAAGGGTCAACCGGCAACTGAGCGGTCGACAATCCAAACAACGCGCTCGGAATCGACTTTGCCTGCGGGCAAGTCGTCACCAGATTGCACTCGCTCGAACATGTCGCGCTTCTTGGCACCGGTTATCGTGAAGACAGCGAGACGCGCGCGGTTTATCGCGGGGAACGTCAATGTCATACGCCGATGAGGATGCAGATCGTCGCCCGTTTCGATGACGTCGCTGTCAACAACGTCGAGCGCAGGCGAGTTGGGGAACAGCGATGCCGTGTGCCCATCGTCACCCATGCCCAAGTGCAACAGGTCAATCGGTTGCAAACCCTTGATGAGCCCGTTGTAGCTTTCGATTGAGGTTTGGTCGCTCACCGGATGAATGTCGCAAAGCGGACTGACGTGGTCGAACAATGCCTCTTTGGCAATTCGGTAATTGGAGTCTTCGTGATCGAGTGGAACCATTCGCTCGTCGCCCCAAACAGCAGTCACCAAGGACCAGTCGATTGGTTCGCGAGCTAGACACTCGTAGGCGTTACGGGCAGTAGAACCACCGCCCAGACCGAGCACGAAACGGTCGTGATCAACTCTGTTCTTGAAGGCCTCTGCAACCAGGGCGCCAAATGCCACGCCCACGTCGTCGACAACGATCACTTCTCCAATCATCGTTGCATCTCGTTCATATCTCGCCAATCCAGTTCCTCGGGCTCCAAAAAATCAACTGTGACGCCTAACCACGCAACCCTTTATAGCCACTTCGCCCAGGCCTCGGCGTGATACGCGGATGCTTTGGCTGTTCATCTCCGGCTCCTGGCGATTCTCCAAGTTCAAGACTTGCCCTGCTCAGCCGATATAAACAATGTGAAGAAGCCCGTTCGGTCTGGTCGCCGCCTTGCTGCGGTCTTGATGGTTGCATTTGGGCTGCTCTGGTCTGGCGCGCCTGCTGGCGCCACGCTGCTGGACTACTACAACCAACTCTCGCCAAGTGCGACAATCTACTGGGGCTTTGAAGAGGCCACCGGTGGCGCGGTCGACTATGCCGCAAACGGCCACACGGGAACGGTTTCTGATACCGACCCAATTCGCAGCCAACCTGGCCTGGACAGCCTGGAGGGCAATGTTGCGTTCACCTTTGGCGGCGCCGGCTCGGTAACGAGCCCGGAGACTTTTGCGGAGTCGAACACGTCCACCCAGATGGCCTGGATCAAGACCACCAGCAACACTGGTGGGTTCATTATGGGCATAACGAAGAGCTCTGGAGCACACGATCGTATGGTGTGGATCTCAAATTCTGGGCACATCTACGCGGGCGTGTATGACTCAATCACACCTTATGCAAGACTTGCGTCTCCAAATACCTACAACGACGGCAACTGGCACCTTGTCACACAGACCCTGGGGCCTTCGGGTTGGCACCTATATGTTGACTCCTTCGAAGTTGCATCCGACTTAGGTCTAACAATTGGAGAATCCTACGCAGGTAACCGCAGCTTGTCTGTCGGGGGTTTTTGGAACTTCAACAATAATGGAAACGCCTGGGGAAATGACGAAGACCCGACAGGTAGCCGCTACTTCACAGGCTCAATTGATGACGTGGTTTACTTCCACAGCACGCAGCTAAGCGCGGCTCAAATCCGCGAGGCTTACAACAACGGGATGACACAACAAAACAACACCGAAGTTCGCGGAGTAGTTGACCCACAGCTGACCTTTAGTGTGACAGGCCGCGCGGGTGTTTGTAACGGCGCGACGCCAAGTGTCGGCACAACGTCTAGTGCAACCGCAGTTGGCTTTGGCTCGGTCGATCAAACAGCCAACAGAACAGCAGCACAAGATTTGACGGTTAGCTCCAATGCTGGGTCTGGTTGGAGTGTTTATCTTCGTTCGTCCGGGCAAATGACCAATGGGGGTCATTCCATTGCCAACATTGGTGGGACCAATGCCAGTCCTGTTGGATTTTCCTCACCTGGAACTGAAGGCTTTGGTTATACAACGTCAGATTTGAGCCTTGGCGGGGGAACTGCTGGGCGATTCTTTTCTGGTTCATCCCGATGGGCAGCGCTGACAACATCAAATGAGTTAGTCGCAGATGAGTCCGCACCAACTTCGACTACATCTTGTGTTGGATACAGCATTGGCGTGGCACCAACCACACCGGCTGGCACTTATTCGACTGTTGTTACTTATTCGGTGGTGCCGAGGTTTTAAAGGTCCCTAGCTCTTACGCGCTAGCGCCAATAAGGGTCAGTCGAGCCAGCCGGCAACGAGACGAATGGATTGTTCGTAAACACGATCGCGCTCCAAACGCTTCAGCACCGAAAGAATGGAACCGGCCACGCCGGTGTCGGGCATGGCCAACAACTCTTCATGAGATGGGCCATCTTGAATGTGCATTTCGGCATGAATGAGTGGTTGGTTGTCAACGCGCTCAATGACAAGGTTTTTCGTGCGACCTTCGAGACTGCAGCGCATCTTGATCTTGATGTGCTTGCTCTGGCTCATGGTGATGACCGAACGATCGAGGCGGAGTCGCGATGCAATCCAACCCGCAAGCAATGTAACCGGGCTCGACTTGCCAGAGATCTCAACTGATTCCACACCTTGCAAGAACGACCGGTACGCAGCGCCGTTGAACTGACTGGCAAGCATTTGGCGCCAAATACCGATCCGCACCCAAGAGAGGTCTGCAACCACGTTCTTACGACTGAGCAACGCGATTTCGTCGAACACGCGAGGGATTGCGCCTTCGGGGTTTTCTTGCGACTTGACGGCCTCTTTTGAATCGATGATGACCGTGTCGGCAAGTTTCAAGAGCGGGTCTTCAACGTGGGGGAGTTTCCCAACCCACCACACAACGACTGGCAAATCGGCCAACACCAATGGCCGCAACAGCGAGGCTGTGTGCATGGCCGGGCCGCCCGTTGGTTGCAGGTGAATTTCGTCGGACCAGACGTCGTGACCCTGGGCGGTTCCAGCCAGCATCACCACACCGGCAGAAATGTTGTCTGGTTGCTTGTGAATACCGTCGGGTAAGTGGACCGTGATGACGCGGGCAGGATGACGTGGACGAAGGTGCGCGAGCACATCTTCGATGTGTTTTTGGTCGTCTTCGTTACGCGAAACCATCACCACGGTTGCAACGCTCGTGCGGTTTGCTGCCCGCTTGTCGCTGTGTCGAAGCTCGTCTGCGGCGCGCATTACTTGGTCGATCGACACGCCTTGACCGGCCCAAGTGGGGGCGTTCATCAACTCCGAGTCAGCGTCGAGGGTCAGCTCTGACGCTTCGTGGGTCATGGCTCTCGCCACTTGCGACCGCTGCGTTGCAACAAGCGATCTGCTTCTTCGGGCCCCCAAGTGCCCGCTTCGTAACGAGCAAGTGGAAACGATGGATTCGACCAAGCTTCCTGCAAGGGCGCGACAATGCGCCAAGCTTGTTCCACTTCGTCTGTTCGAATGAACAGGGTTGCGTCGCCAACCATTGCGTCTAACAACAAACGTTCATATGCATCGGGCGTTTCTTCGATGAACGCAGCACCGTAGGAAAAGTCCATGCTTACGTCGCGAACGCGAAAGCTTTGTCCCGGGACCTTGGCGCCAAAGCGCATCGTGATTCCTTCGTCCGGTTGAATGCGAAGCACCATTGCATTTGGGCCAAGACCACGCGTGTCGCTCGCCTGAAAAGGGGAGTGAGGAACGTTGTGAAACTGCAACGCGACTTCGGTAACGCGCTTTGGCAAGCGCTTACCCGTACGGACGAAAATCGGAACGCCGGCCCAGCGCCAGTTGTCGACCTTCATCTTCATTGCCATGTAGGTCTCTGTGCGACTGTTCGGGTCGACGTCTTCTTCTTCGCGATAGCCGCGAACCTCTTGACCGTCCAACCAGCCAGACGCGTACTGCGCGCGGACAACATTTTGTTCAACGTCGTCAGGCTTCAGAATGTCAACTGCGCGCAACGCCTTGACCTTCTCATCGCGAATACCCGTGGAGTCCATCGAGGCAGGGGGTTCCATCAACGTGATTGCCAAAACCTGCAACAAGTGGTTCTGGACAATGTCGCGCATTGCACCGGCACCTTCGTAAAAACCACCGCGGTGGCCCACACCAACGGACTCGGCCACGGTGATCTGCACGCTATCGATGTAGCGGCGGTCCCAAATGGGTTCGAAAATGGCGTTAGCAAACCGCAACGCCATGACGTTTTGCACGGTTTCTTTACCGAGATAGTGGTCAATGCGATAGATCTGCTCTTCGCCCAACACCTTGTGAATCGCGGCGTCCAGGTGACGCGCACTGTCCAGGTCGTGACCAAAGGGCTTTTCAATGATTACGCGTGCAAAGTTTCCGTTGGACTGGTCAACCAAACCGTGCTGACCGAGCTTGGTAATCACTTGTTCAAAGACGCCAGGAATGGTCGCCAAGTAATAAGTGCGATTGCCGCTGGTACCGCGTTCACTGTCAATTTCGCCGAGAACACGCTCAAGGTCGTCAAACGTCTGCTCGTCGGCGTATTCACCGGTCACATAACGAAAGTTGCGAACAAGCGATTCCCATTCGGGACCCGCACCTGGAACTGCTTCGATTGCAAGCTTGCGAAAGTCTTCATCGTTCAGTTCTGTACGCGCAATACCCACCACTGCAAAACTGCCGGGGAGTTGGCGCTTTTGCGCAAGCGACGCCAGTGCCGGCATCAACTTGCGAGACGTCAAGTCGCCAGAAGCACCGAAAACAACCAACACGTTTGGCGGAGCTTGGCGACTTGCATCAAGTCCTTCAAGCAATGGATTGGGCAAGTCCTGTCCAACGATGGAGGCTAAGTCCGCCATTGCCGTGCTCATTGATTACTAACCCTCCGAAGGCTTTGGTGCTTGTAGTGCCTGACTTTGCCCGCCACCTGCGAGGTGAACGGAGTGTCCGCCAAACTGATTGCGAAGCGCTGCAGTCACGCGTGCAGCAAACGATTCGTCTTGACGCGATGAAAAACGTGCGAACAGCGAAGCCGTAATGACAGGTAGTGGCACGCTTGCGCGAATTGCCTCATCGACGGTCCAACGACCCTCACCCGAGTCATCCACGTAACCGCGAACATCTTTGAAACCCTCGGTGTCGTTCAGTGCGCGAGCCGCAAGGTCGAGCATCCAAGATCGAACGACCGAACCGTGACGCCAACCTTCTGCAATCTGACCAAGGTCGAGATCAAAGTCTTTAACTTCGTTCATCAACTCAAAGCCTTCGGCAAACGACTGCATCATGCCGTATTCGATGCCGTTGTGAACCATCTTCACAAAGTGACCGGCGCCAACCGGACCGGTGTGCATGAAGCCACCTTCAGGAGACAGCGCATCGAAGGCAGGCTGCAAAACGCCAACCGATTCCTTTGTGCCGCCAACCATCAGCGCGTAACCCTCTTGCAAGCCCCACACGCCACCAGATGTTCCAGCATCGATAAAGCCAATGCCTTGTTCGCTAAGCGCTTCGCCGCGTGCAATGGAGTCGCGGAAGTTCGAGTTGCCGCCGTCGACAATCACATCGCCGGCTTCAAGAACGCCGGCAAGAGTGTTGATGGTGTCTTCGGTTGGCTTGCCGGCCGGAACCATCACCCACACCGCACGCGGCGCGGGCAAGGCATCGCGAAGCTCTTCAAGCTTTTCGACAGAAGTCGCGCCGAAAGACTTGGCGCGATCTTTCGCCTCTTCGCTGAGGTCAAACACCACAACTTCGTTGCCGCCTTCGAGCAAACGACGCGTCATGTTTCCGCCCATTCGGCCGAGGCCGACCATGGCTAGCTTCACTACTTGATCTCCTTTGGAGAAGAAACGGCCACGCGGCGCACACGACGTCCGTGATCCTTCAATGACTGATAGTCGCCAACCGACTGAGCCGAAATGAGAGTCGCAAAGTCGTATTCCTGACCTGGAACCTCAACGTCGGCAGTTGGCTTCTGCGGGACAAGCTGCACCGCAACGATGTTGTTGGCTCCACCCTTATGCAACTGCCCGGTTGAGTGAAGGAAGCGAGGGCCAAAGCCTGCGGTTACCGCAATGCCACCAAGTGCATCGCGCACAGTGCGGCGGAGTTGTTCGAGTTCGTGGTCGAACTCGTATGGCAAGTAAGCCTGAATTGACACGTAGTCGCCAGGCTTCACAACTTCTTTCAACCAAGCAATGGTTTGTGAAGCGTCTTCGCTTGCAGGCTCCGCAACGGGAAGAGACTCAAGTACTCGAGCAGTGTTGGCTTTTGACTCGGCCACGTTGGGCTCGTCAAAGGGGTCTACCTCGATAAGCGAACCTGCAATAGCCGTTGCAATTTCCCAACGGTAGAACTCGCGAGCCAAGTCGTTTGGCTTGGAGAACTGAACCCGATCAATGAAGCGGTCGTCGCCGTCTTCAGGGTCTGTCGTCGGAATTGGAACGAGGCCACGACCGAGCTTTCCGGTGGACTCAGCAATCAATTGCTCAATCCACAAACCGAACGTGGCGTAACGGCCTGGAGGGCAAATAACCGTGACCTTGTCGCGACCCTCTTTGTAAGCGTCGGCCATCGCAATTCCGAGTTCGACTGCTTCTTCCTTATCAATCGAGTTTGCGGTTTCGCAAAGTTCGGCAACGTCGTAACCCATCAAGGCAGCTGGAACGAGCCCAAAATAGGAGAGCACGGAGTACCGGCCGCCAATGTCGGCGGGGTTCACGAAAATGCGCGAAAACTTGCGCTCCTTGGCCTGTTGCTCCAAGAACGTGCCGGGGTCGGTGATTGCTGCATAACGCGAACCGTCTGGAACCTGCTCCCAGAAGTGCGCCAGCAGTGACTGAACCTCAAGGGTTCCACCAGACTTGGACGAAACGAGGAAGAACGCGTCGTCCGCGTTTACCTCTGCGATCGTCGCGGGGTCGGTGGTGTCAAGCACAATCAGACGCTCGTTGTCGACCGCTGCGCGCAATACCTCCGGACCAAGCGACGAACCGCCCATACCAATCAACACAACCGTTGACTGAGTAACAGTTTGAGCCCATTCGGCAACGCCTCTTGCGTGGCCTGCCATCTTGTCTGCAACGTCAACCCACCCAAGGCGGTTTTGCGAGACGTTTCCACTAGGCCAAAGCGACTGGTCGCGGTTCATCAGGCGGTCGAGTAGTTCACTCACTTTTCGGTTCTCCCGGAAATTGTTCTGTCGGATGGAGCTATTTGGTTACGAATCAGCTGCGTGCTTCACGCAATGCTTCATATTTGTCGGTCAAGACCTGCAACAAGTCGTCATAAGACTTCGTAAAGGAGGCAACGCCCTCGTTTTCCAAAGTCACGCCCACATCGGCAATGTCAACGCCAACTTCAGCCAATTTCGCCAGTTGTCCGCGAGCACCTTCGATATCGGAGTCAACAGTGCGCGACACAGTGCCGTGATCATTGAACTTTTCGACAACCGCGTCGGGCATGGTGTTGACCGTGTTGGGCCCAATTAGCGCGTCGACATAGAGAGTGTCTGGATAGTCAGGGTTCTTGGTTGACGTAGAAGCCCACAGTGGACGCTGCACCTTCGCACCCTTTTCGGCCAAGGCCTTCCAGCGGTCAGTGTTGAACTTCTCGAGGAACAGTCCATATGCAGCCTGTGCCTGAGCAACCGCTGCTTTTCCGCGCATTGCAAGGGCTTCGTCTGAACCAATTGATTCCAAACGACGGTCGACTTCGGTGTCGACACGGCTTACAAAGAAACTGGCAACGCTGTTGATCTTGTCAAGGTCGGTTGCACCTGTGTTGGAGTAGGCCTCGACGCCGTCGATGTAAGCGTCAATGACTTTCTCGTAACGCTCCAAGCTGAAGATCAGCGTGACGTTCACATTGCGACCTTCAGAAATCATTTGTTGAATTGGCGCGATGCCCGCTTCGGTTGCGGGGATCTTGACCATCAAGTTGTTCTTGTTGATTCGCGTGTGAAGATCGCGCGCTGCTTCTTCAGTTGCCTTCGATTCAAGTGCAAGAGCGGGCGAAACCTCGATGGAAACAAAGCCGTCGTTACCACCGCTCGACTTGTACATCGGTTCCATGATGTCGCATGCGTCAGAGACATCTTTGATGACGAGTTCCCAAAAAGAGTCCTCTACAGAGTTGTTCTGCGCGAGCTCGCCGAATTGCTCGTCGTAGGCGTTTCCGGCGGTAATTGCCTTCTCGAAAATGGTTGGGTTGGAAGTAACTCCACGCACACCGTCCTTCATCAACTGCGCAAGTTCGCCGTCGGTGATGTAGGAGCGCTTCAAGTTGTCAATCCACGGGCTTTGTCCGTGCTGTGAGTACAGATCGTTCAGTCTTGTCATGTTCTCTTGAATCCTCGTGATTGTTTAGGAGTCCGCAAGCAGCTCTTTGGCGCGGCTTGCAACGTTGTCAGCAGTGAAACCAAACTTGACCATTAGCTCTTCGCCGGGGCCGGAATCACCAAAGGTGTCAATGGAAACGTGTGCGTCGGCCCAGCGTGCCCATCCAAAAGAGGACGCTGCTTCAACACTCAACACGGGTACTTCGGGCGGAAGCACTTCGTCTTGGTAATCAGACCCGGCTTCTTCGAAACGGTTCCAAGAGGGGAGTGAAACAACGCGCGCGTTGATGTCGTCTTCGGCAAGTGCCTTTGCTGCTTCTACACAGACCGACACTTCACTGCCTGTTCCAAGAAGCACGACATCGGGGTCACCGTCGGTGTCCACCAATACGTAGCCGCCCTTGTCGACACCTTCAAAGGCATCGGCAGTTCCTTCAAGAACGGGGAGGTTTTGACGGCTGAGCACAAGGCCGGTGGGGCCGTTGTGGTTCACTGCAATGCGAAACGCATGTGCAGTTTCGTTTGCGTCTGCAGGGCGCATGACATTGAGCCGAGGAGTTGCACGTGCTGCTGCCAACTGTTCAATCGGTTGGTGGGTTGGACCGTCTTGGCCCAAACCAACAGAGTCGTGCGTCCAGTTGAAGATGGTTCGCGCTTCACCAAGTGCTGCAAGACGAACTGCAGGCTTCATGTAGTCGTAGAAGCAGAAGAACGTTCCACCAACCGGCAAGACGCCGCCGTGGTAGGCCATTCCAACCATTGCCGCGGCCATTCCGTGTTCACGAATGCCGTAGTAAAGCTGCTGGCCGTCTGGGTGTTCCTTGCACTGCTGGTCGATGTGTTCGCCGGTCAGCTTGGTGCCGGTGTTGCCCGTGAGGTCAGCAGCGCCAGAGATCAAGCCCGGGATGGAATCAAGCGTTGCATTGATGACCTCACCAATGGCCGCACGGGTTGCAATCGGCTTTGCATCTGCCTGCCACGTCGGAAGCTTTTGTTCCCAACCTGCAACCGGTGCATCGTTAAGCGCCGCTTCAATCTCTGCCTTCTGCGGCGAAGCTTCCTTGGCAGCAGTCCAAGCCTTGCGCTTTTCTGCACCGCGCAAACCAGCTTCGCGGTACATGTTGAGGACTTCGTCTGGAACCCAGAATGACTCGTTTGCAGGCAAGCCAAGGATTTCCTTGGTGGCTGCAATTTCCTCAGGGTTAAAGGGGTCTCCGTGTGCCTTGGGGCTGTCGGTCATGTTTGGAGCCGGGTAACCAATGTGGCTCCGCATGACAATCAGCGTTGGCTTGTCTTCATTTGCCATACCGCGGCGCAAAGCTGCCTCAAGGGCATCGCAGTCGTTGGCGATTTCACCTACTTGGTCAACGTCCCAGCCATAGGCCTCAAAACGCTTGGCCGTGTCATCGGTGAATGACAGGTCTGTTGAACCGTCAATTGAAATCTTGTTGTCGTCGTAAACAGCGACCAGTCGACCCAAGCCGAGGTGCCCGGCAAGTGAAGCGGCCTCGTGGCTGATGCCCTCTTGGAGGTCGCCGTCACCGCAGATAACAAAGGTGTGGTGGTCGCAGATTTCTGGGCTGAACTTGGCACGCAAGTAACGCTCTGCAACGGCCATACCAACGCTGTTGGCAATTCCCTGGCCGAGCGGACCGGTGGTTACGTCAATGCCGGGAGTGTGGTGGATCTCGGGGTGGCCGGGAGTCTTTGAGCCAGTTGTGCGGAATGCCTTCAGGTCGTCAAGGCTGAGTTCCGTACCGCTCAGGTGCATCATCGAATAAAGAAGGATTGAAGCGTGACCGACCGAAAGGATGAAACGGTCACGATCTGGCCATTGCGGGTTGCTGGCGTCGTACTTCATGACCCGCGTCCAAAGGGTGTGGGCGAGTGGGGCCAGTGCCATTGCCGTGCCCGGGTGGCCCGACTTGGCGTGCGCAGGCGCGTCCATAGCCAGGCCTCGAATGACGTTGATACCCAGTTGCTCTAGGTCTTGGTTGCTCATGTGCCGAACCCTATCCATGATCTGGGCATTTATCAGGGCAACAGGGTCGATTTCGGTAGTCAGCGCCCACGTTAAATACTGAACCGATTTACCCAAGGGTTGACCCAGTTGCTCAGCTGCTATTCGGCAGGCGGCAGCAAAGTTAGAGGTACCCGAACGAATTCGCCCTTATCCAAGCGAACGTGGGCTTCGATCGTCCCATAGTCCTCATAGGTCAGTTCGCCGCGGACCAACCGAAACCCGAACTTGCCCGGCTCCACCTGAAATGGCATGACGCTGCGGGCCACTTGCTCGCCCGCCTCGTTACGGAACACGGCTTCAAGAACGGCGTTGCCGGACTCCTCTTCGTGGCAACGCACCAACACCAAGAGGTGAGGTTCGATGGTCACGGGAACGGGCTGCGGAGCAGCCATTGAAAACATCACACCAGACATGTCGATCCGCGTGGCTGGACCAGGAGCCTGGCGCATGTTGAAGTTTTCGATGAAAAGAGCAGAAAGGATGTCCACGACCGCCAAACCTAACCACTACCGTGCGCGCCGTGAGTGGCAGTCATTTCGATCCAGCGGCATATCGACGTGCGCGGTTCGCACCTTTGCCCGACGCCGTTGATTCGACAACCCTTCGTCGCGCAGCCGCACTCGGCTTGGCGCTCATTGGCTTGCTGTGCATGTTTTCGGCGGCCCTTCGCCTCACCGGCGAACCTTCTGAATCTGCAACACAAGATGTTCACGCGCTTCAAGCAGATGCGCTTGACCCTCGTCGACTGCCAGAGGCATTGGCAACAGCAGACCAAGACCAGGCAATCCGCGCATCCATCAACGCACTGATGGCCAGCAATAAGGGTCTCGGAAGTTCCGCGGTCAGCATTTCGGTAAACCGCGACGGTTACGACTTGATGAACCGCAACGCAGATTCCGCAATGATTCCTGCGTCATCGCTCAAGCTGGTTACGGCAGCTGCGGCACTTGAACTGCTTGGTCCGCAAACTCGATTTGAAACAACAGCCAAGTCCAAAACACCCGATGACAGCGGAACAATCAACGGAGACCTGTTCATAATTGGCGGCGGAGACCCGCTCCTCACGACAAGCCAGTTCGCCGCGACCCTTCAACCGGGCACACCCACGTCATCGTTCGACGCACTTGCCGACGCAATTGCTCAACGCCGAATAACCCGAATCAACGGGTCAATCATTGGCGACGACACTCGCTTTGACAACCAAGTTTCCATTCCGACCTGGTCGCCCGCATATGCAACGTCAGGACAAGTTGGCGCAATTTCAGCACTGAATGTGAACCAGGGTTACGTGCGCTTCATCGGCGGACGCTTTCCTTCCCCGGACCCGACCAAGAACAGCGCAGACCTACTGAAGGCAGCCCTTGCGAGCCGCGGCATTCAAGTTGGCGGACAATCCCGGGCCGCTAAAGCCCCCGATGGTCTCGAAGAGTTGGGCAAGGTTCAGTCCGTGACTGTCCAAGAAGCCGTTTCTGAGATGCTCACCCACAGCGACAACACCACAGCAGAAGTCCTCCTCAAAAACATCGGATTCATGACGAGCCAGCAGGGGACGACGGCCGCAGGCGCAGCAGCCGTGACCGAGTTCGTCAAAAAGATCTCGCCGCACGGCAATTCGTTTGTCGCTGTCGACGGCTCTGGTTTGGACAGAAACGACCGCGCCTCATGTGACCTTTTGGACGACGTTCTTAGTCACGAAAAGACAAGGGACGCCATCTTGCAAGGACTGCCGCGAGCGGGGGAGTCAGGAACTTTGCAGGACCGCATGGCTGGCTCAGCGGCGATCGGCAAAGTTCAGGCCAAGACCGGAACCCTGGCCGAAGTCAGCGCACTCACGGGATGGGTCAAACCCGAAAACCGTCAAGCGCTTCGTTTCTGCGTAATGACAAACGGAGCCCTGCTGGAACCCTCTCGCCGACTCGAAGACGCGGTTGCCGTGGCGCTTGCCCAGGGATTGAGCGGGAAATCATCAGAGCAGTTCGGCGCTGGAATCCAGCGGGCAAATCGCTAGTAACCAAATAATGAACCCACGTTGGGCCACGCAGCGCATAGATTCGTCGCCGACACCTTTCAGGAGGCCCACCGATGTTCGGTAAGCGCGACAAATCAATTCCAACCTTGTTGGTCGAGCTCAAAGACCTCACCATCAATTACGCGAAACAAGAAACGCTCGATCCACTCAAGGGACTGGGTCGCTACATTGCGTTCGGCGTTGCTGGAACGGCCGCCCTTTCAATTGGTTTTGTGCTGTGGTCACTTGCAATCTTGCGAGCGCTCCAAAATGAGACAGGCTCGACATTTACCGGCCATCTCACGTGGGCTCCATACCTGTTGACACTGCTTGCCTGCTTGGCGGTTATTGCACTTGCTGGTTATGCAATCGGTGCCGACAAGCGCCGCTCGAAGAAGCGTCAACATGAACGCGCAGAGGAAAACCTCCGCGAAGCACGCGAAGCCAGGGCGCGTGAAGCACGTCAAAACGCGGTGGCTGGTCAATGAGCATTCAGCGCAAGGACATTGAAGCAAAACTTCGCCAACTGCAAACCGAGGTTGACTCAACCGCAGGAGCCGCAAAGCCTGCAGGCGTTGCACTCGGAACACTGTTGAGCACAACTGCTGTCGGCATTGCATTTGCCATTGGTCAGCGCAAGGCGCGCAAGCAAACAACTGTTGTGGAGATTCGTCGCGAATGAAGTTCCTTAAGCGTTTGGCAATCAATAGGGGTTTGCTTGGCGGCAATCCGTTTTTCACTGCCATTGCAATTGCATTTGGCGTCAGCCGCGTTCTGCAAAAGGTGACCGGTACCGGCCCGCGGACGCTTTACACGCACAAGCTCAAAGACGGCGAAACACTGGTTGTTTCGCATCCAACATCTCGCTGAGCGCAGGTTTCCACCAATGAGCCGTCCGATGACACCGGGCGAAACCGTGCTGTTCGTCGACAGCAAGGATCGCCGCAACTTGGTAACCCTCAAAGAAGCCGGGGAGTACCACACGCACACCGGGCCGATTGATTTACGCGACGTGATTGGCCACGACGAGGGAGTCGTTGTACGCACAACCGGCGGCGCGCGTTACATGGTGCTGCGCCCGACACTCGGCGACTTCGTCAAGAAGATGAAGCGCGGCGCCACGATTATTTACCCGAAAGATTTGGGGCCAATTCTCATTAAGGCCGACTTGTTTCCCGGCGCGCGCGTACTCGAAGCAGGGGTTGGTTCTGGGTCACTGTCCATGACAATGGTTCGAGCCGGTGCTCGTGTTCACGGTTATGAGATTCGCGAAGACTTTGCAGAGTTGGCGCAACAAAACGTTGCTGCCTACCTCGGCGCTCAGCTGGCCGAGAACTTCACGGTTGAGGTGCGCGACATTTACGAGGGCATCGACAACGGCCCATACGACCGCATCGTGTTGGACCTCCCCGAACCCTGGCGCGTGGTGCCTCATGCACTCAAAGCGCTCAACCCCGGCGGCATCCTCGTGTCTTACTTGCCCTCGATGATTCAAGTCAGTCAACTGCACCAAGCGTTCGCCGATACAGCCTTTGCAATGACCGAAACCACCGAAATCATGGAACGAGGCTGGTATGTGGAGGGGCGAGCCGTTCGCCCAAATCACAGGATGGTTGGCCACACGGGCTTTCTCACTTCTGCCAGGTTGATCACACCCCAAGACGCATGAACTCACTCGACCTGATTCTTGTCATAGCTCTCGTGACCGCCGCAATGGGCGGCTATCGACTTGGGTTTGTTACACGGGTCCTCAGCTGGGTCTTCCTGTTGGCTGGAGCCTTGCTTGGTCTGCGCTTGCTGCCGACCTTTTCAGGAACCATCGAACACCTCAGCATCAACGCCCGCTTGATGGTTGTTGTTTTTGTTGTCTTTGCGTCTGCTGCACTTGCACAGATGCTTGGAGTGTTCGTTGGCAGTCACATTTCGTCCAATGTTCCCCATGGACCCATGCGTGTTGTCGACAGAGTCGCCGGTGCAATAACCGGCATGTTTGGCGTTGTTGCAATTCTTTGGTTGCTGCTGCCAACAATGAGCATGACTCCGGGGTTTTTCTCCACGATGGCCAGGTCGTCGGCAATAGCGGGCGCACTTGACTCTGCAGCGCCATTGCCACCAAACGTTGCAACAACGCTGCGTCACCTAACAAGTGACGCTTCATTTCCAACAGTCTTTGACGACCTGCGTCGATCGCCTGATTTGGAACCCGCGCCTGTTAAGGTCGCGTTATCAAACGAAGTGATGTTCTCGGTTTCCAGAAGCACCGTCAAGGTCGAAGGTGTTGCGTGCAAACGCACACAAAGCGGAAGCGGCTTTGTCGTTGGAAACAAATTGATTGCGACAAATGCACACGTAGTTGCGGGCGAGCGGGAAACACGCATCATGTCCGTCGATGGTCAGTACTACAACGCAACGGTTGTTTATTTCGACGCCAACCGCGACCTTGCATTGCTTTCTGTTCCGCGGTTTAACGGTCTGCCGTTGCCACTTGCACGCGCAGATGTCAAAGACGAAGGTGCCGTGTTTGGTCATCCGAACGGACAAGACCAATTAGCGATTGCGCCCGCACGCATCAGTCAACGTCTGGTCGCCCAGGGTAGAGATCTCTACGACCAACGAACCACGCGACGCAACATCTTGATTCTCTCAGCCAGTTTGCGACAAGGCGACTCTGGCGCTGCGCTCGTGAATCCGTTTGGCGAAGTCGTCGGTGTTGCATTCGCCATTGCACCAGACCGCTCAGATGTTGCATATGCACTTGACATCGACGAGCTACGCGCGGCACTCAACGCGCCGCGACAAGACGGTGTTTCAACCGGTCAGTGTCTGGCTAGCTAGAAACGCGGAACAACCGTGTAGGTGATCTGAGTTGAGTAAGCGCCGGCGGGGGTGGTTGGCGAAACTCCCATGCGGTAACCAACACAGGTTGTTGATGACGTCGGCTCGTTCTCGTCGGCGATCACTTCATTGCCCGCAGCAAAAGCAGCCCACCGGGCCGAACCACTAAAGAACCTGTCGGCCGTTCCGTCAGATAGCGACAAGTCAGATGTGGTGTAGCCAAAACCTTCACTTCCGAGTGCCGGAAAACCAGCGGGGATCGCGTTAGTTCCGGGAACGCTGGCAATGGCGTGACCCGTGTTGCTTGTCATTGGAGCGCTGGCCCGAACAAACACCGACCAACCGTTTGCCGCGTTGGAGCCCACAGTTAAGTTTTGAGCAGCCGTCTTGAATGCAACTTGGTCGACCGCACCCAAGTTGACCGTCGACGCTGTCGAGTCGGCACCCATGCTTTGTGCTTCACCGTTGCAGCTGCCGCTTGCGCCTGCCACCGTGAACGTCAGCGTTGGGTCAACCACGCCTTTCACATCCGCGTCGCGGCGCTCAGTCATTGCGTGGTTGTACAGGTCCCTGATTTGCTCGGCGGATTTCTGACTGTCGTGGAAATAGACGACTTCATCGAGTGAGCCGTTGAAGTACGAACTACTGGTTGGGTCGTCGACCACGCCCCAACCAAAAGGCGCGTGATTAAACTCGGAATAGCCACCAGCCACAAACATCCGCGTTCCTGGGTAGGGCTCGGCGTTGTGCACCGAGGAATCTGAGTCGACTTCGAACGAGTCGACATACAAATGCCAACCGTCAGGCCCCAAAGTCTGAACGACGATGTGCCATTGGCCGTCGTTGTAAGTGGCGGGGGACCTCAACCTGTTGAACCCACTGTCATAGGCGCCTGCGTAGATGTGGCCTGCATCAGAAATCCAAACCATCCGGTCATGATCGCCGCTCGCCGAGGCAAGGCCCATGATGAAACCACCCGTCGTGCTTGTGGTCTTGACCCAAGCCATCTGGGTAAAAGTGTCACTTTGCGCGAAGACATCTGGGCTGGTGACGCTTCCCGCACCATTGAATTGGAAGGCGAAATTGTTGTCCGCGCTGTCTACGCCTGGCTGAAGGCGAAGCGGATCAGCAGCCGTCACCGTTCCGAGACGACCTTTATTAGACCAATCCTCTGTCGCCCCCGACCCATCGTCGAACGCCCAGTAAAGGCTTGAGCTGGCAGGACCCGAGTAATAGTAGAAGTCCCCCAAGGTGGCAAACGCAGGCATGACGGAGCCAAGTAGACCAGCCATGATGACCATGGCAGCTGCCGCCAAACGCCGTTTCACCTTGTATATATCGGGACTTTCCCAGCTCGATTGAGCATCCATCCCGCCAGCCACCGCAGATCGCGCCTTGCCTAAGAAGATCGCCAGGCGCGAAACTCCTGCGCGATGAAAACTTCACCTGGTTTCAACCCCCAGCGCCCATCGGCAACACTCAGCCCAGCTAGGCGGCTGAGCCAGCCAGCCGCTGTGGCCTTAGTAAAGGCGGTCACTTTGATAACCGGCGCGGTTTTCGCGACAAGCTCCTGCACATCGGCCGGAACCGGGGCATCGAACACCGAGACAGAGGAAGGCAAGAGTCCGACCTTGGCATCGTCACCGCAAACTCCAAAGCCGGCTCCGACCAAGTCTGCAACCAAACACACCAAGGCGGGCCCCGACGGCTGCTGGACCACCAAAGTGACTGAAACCAGCAAATACGAGGGCAACGTTTACTCCGACACCACAGTCGACAAGTTCTGCGTGCCCACCACCACCGAACGCAACGCCGAGGGACTCCAAAGCGCAACCTTTTCGATACCCAAGTCGCCCGAACACGGAAAGGTCGACATTGCAGTCTTCTACGCCGGGAACACAATCAAGGCTGCAAACAAAACGCTGCGTGGCAGCAACCGGGGATTCGGTCTGCAGTTTGAGCCGAAGTTCGACCGGACCCGAGACTTGGCCAACGTCCACCTTGACTTCCAAACCGGCCTTGGGACCGTAACGGCGTCACCCACTTGCGAAATCCTGGACAGTGGCTCAGTTGAGTGCACCGATGGCGGGGCTTTCACGAGCATTCCCGAAGGGTCCAACACAACAACGTCCCCGTTTGCGAAAGGCAACCAAGTGCTCCTTCGCAACTACAACTTCAGGCAGGCCGCCCAGCCCGCCGACAAGGGGACGCCTCTCACTCTTACGACCTACTTGGTCCTTCGTGACCCAAAGAGCCCAACCGGAGCAGCTACCGCCGTTGCCGTCAACACCGACCTCTACCCGGGTGGTCGTCCTTGCACTTATGGCGGCAAGACCGCCAATGCCGACATGGAGATCTACTCGAAGTTGAAGTCTGACAAAGACGCCGGCGTCCTTGTCTTTCGCCAGCCAGGAGACTCCGAACTCGCGTCGACTCTTTCCGGCAAGATCCTGTTCAATGACGCTTTCTACGAGAACGTGAAAGTCAACATGATCACGCCAAGCTCATTCTGCCCATAGAACGCCGCGCCCACACAGATCGCGCTTGTGTCACACATTGCGAATAGGGTTCCTGTCGGTATCAATCGACCGGGGAGATCGCTTTGAGCATTTACACACTTCCAGACCTTGCATACGACTACGGGGCTCTCGAGCCACACGTGTCTGGTCAAATCATGGAACTTCACCACGCCAAGCACCACAAGGCATATGTCGACGGCGCAAACCAGACGCTCGAAAAGCTCGATGCGGCGCGTTCGGCGAACGATTTTGCAACACTGATGGGCCTAGAAAAGACGCTGGCCTTTCACACCTCAGGCCACATTCTTCACACCCAGTTCTGGACCAACCTTTCGCCAGACGGTGGAGACAAGCCAGTTGGAGACCTTGCGTCGGCAATCGACGAGAGTTTCGGCAGTTTCGATGCTTTCAAGAATCAACTCACTCAGGCTTGCGTTTTGGTTCAAGGTTCAGGCTGGGGCGTGCTCGCGTACGAACACCTCAGCGGTCGCTTGATCATCGAGCAGGTCTATGACCACCAAGGCAACGTGGCCCAAGGCTCCACACCCATTCTTGTATTGGACGCGTGGGAGCACGCCTACTACTTGCAGTACAAGAACGTAAAGGCCGACTTCTTCGGCGCGGTTTGGAACCTGTTCAACTGGGACGACGCAGCCAAGCGTTACGCGGCAGCCAAGTCTGCAAACCTCCTGCAGGGCTGAACCCTGTCCAGCGGCGAACTCTTTCCCGTTGAAGCTCTATCTGTCAGCAGGTTCCTTCAACGGGTAAAGAACGCCGTTGTTCAAAACTTTCGCGGGGCCTTTTGGATTGAAGGCGAAGTCCAAACAGTTCGCACGTTCCAAAACTCGCTCTACATAACCCTTGTCGAACACGGCGGGGGACCCCGCGGCTCAGATGTGAAGTGCGATGTTGCCGTCTATGGCCCGGTTCGCAAAGTCATTGAAGCGCAGCTGGCCGATGCCAACCTCCGACTTCAATCCGGAATGATGGTTCGCATCTACGGCGAGATTCAGCTGTCAAGAACCGGCACCGCCCAAGTCAAGCTTCTGCGTCTAGACACTGATGCGATTGTTGGCAACAAGGCAATCGAGCGCGCGCGAATCATTCGCGAACTGAACAACGAAGGCCTGTTGCGAATAAATGCAAGCAAATATCTTTCGCCGGTACCGCTGCGCATTTGCTTGGTCACAAGTGAAAACAGCGAAGGACACAAGGACTTCGTCGGACAACTTGATCGTTCAGCCTTTGCCTTCGATGTTCAACTACGACACTCACAAGTGCAAGGGCCAACCGCGGTTCGCCAACTGACCGATGCAATTACCAACGTGACCGAAGGCGAATGCGACCTCATCTGCGTTGTTCGCGGAGGCGGGGGAGAGCTGGACGCTTTTGACAAAGAACCCATTGCGCGCGCAATCGCCAACGCTCCTTGCCCCGTGTGGACCGGCATTGGTCATACTGGCGACCGCAGCATTGCCGACGAAGTTGCCGCTGTTGCGTACATCACGCCAACAGAGTGCGGCCAAGGCATCGTGCGTCGAGTGGTTGACTTCTCTGACCGAATCGATCAATTCGCCCGGCGGTTGACAAGCCTTGCCAACCACGGTGTATCGCTTTGCGAATCGGAACTTCGCGGCCTTCAACGCGGCCTAGACAAGAGCGCTCAACACGCTCTGATGCTTTCTCGCTCGCGCCTCGATCGTTCCATTCATCAATTGTTGTCAGCCGCGCCGCGCTTTGTCGCTGACTCAGCAAACGACCTGCAGGCACGCGAAAAACATATTCAAGCCCTCAATCCGACCGCTCCACTGCGGCGCGGTTACAGCATCACCCGAAACCAGCAGGGAACCGCGGTCCGATCGGTGTCAGACGTCACTGCTGGCGAAACCCTTGTCACGACCCTCGCCGACGGAACCGTGTCGTCTACTGTGCGATGACCATGCAGCCTGAAACGCCCGTCGCTGACCTCAGCTATGAACAAGCCGTCGATGAACTCGAAGACATCGTTGCCGACCTCGACACGGGTAATGCAGACATCGACACGCTTTCGGTGCGCTTTGCGCGGGCAATTGAAATTGTCGAAAACCTCAATGCCCGAATCGAAAAGGCGCGCAAACAAGTCGACAAGCTTGCACCGCGCTTGGACAAGCTGAGTAGTCGCCCCGAGGAAACGGGCGACGAAACCGAATAGGCGCTATTCAGCCTTTTCGATGAAGATGCACTCGCCGGGGCACTCTTCGGCAGATTCGACAACCGCGTCCTCTAGGCCAGCGGGCACTGCTGCAAGGCCTTCGGAACCACCAGGTTCGTCAAAAACCTTGTCGTCTTCCTTGACGTATGCAAGTCCGTCGTCAAGGAGAGTAAAGACAGCTGGCGCGATTTCTTCGCACAAGCCGTCTCCGGTGCAGAGGTCCTGGTCAATCCAAACTTTCATTGCCACGACGATGACTATAACTGCCTCAGGCCAACAACTTTAGGTCTTGGGCATCGAAATCTGGGGTTCCGACCAGGCAAGTTTCCTGGATATCCGCCTAAAACCAGCCTGGGAAACTCAGGACCAACCGCCAGGCGCCGATCCGGAAATTTGACCAGGAAACGCACCCGTCCTTAAGACAACCCCGGTGTTACGTTTACCCGGCAAGAGGGGTGATCTCGTTGGCAGACGCAGAAACAACAAAACGCTTAACCGAATACGAACAACAAGTCGACGAGCTTCGAGAGCAATCCAAGGTGCTCGAAGAGGAGCTAACCAACCTGCGCCGCCGCGTCCAAGACGCTCCAAAAAGGGTCCGTACCCTGGAAGAAAAGCTTCTTGAGACCAAGGGTCAGCTTGCCCAGGCCGTTAGTCAGAACGAGAAGCTCACCTACACGCTTCGTGAAGCGCGCGAACACATTGCAACGCTGCGCGACGAAGTCGACAAGCTCACTCAACCGCCTTCTGCCTATGGCACTTACCTCGGCAAGAACGACGACGGCACGGTCGATGTTTTTAGCGCGGGTCGAAAGATGCGCGTTGCAATGCACCCCGAACTTGAAGACAAGACCCTCGAGCGCGGCGATGAGGTTGCCCTGAACGAAAGCCTCAATGTCGTCCTTGCACGAAGTGCAGACCGCCAAGGCGAAATCGTTACTTTGCGCGAAGTCCTCGATGACAACGAGCGCGCAATCATCACCGGGCGCAGCGACGAAGAGCGCGTTGTTGAACTGTGCGAAAGCCTGCGCGAAGTGAAATTGCGCAGCGGCGATTCCCTTTTGATGGACTCGCGCACCAACTTGTTGATTGAAAAGTTGCCTCGCCCCGAGGTTGACGAACTTCTACTTGAAGAAGTGCCCGACATTTCCTATGACGACGTTGGTGGTCTTGACAGCCAAATTGAACTGATCACCGATGCAGTTGAACTCCCATTCCTGCACAAAGACCTTTACAAGGACTACAAGCTGGCTGCACCAAAGGGCATCTTGCTCTATGGCCCTCCGGGTTGTGGAAAGACCCTTATTGCAAAGGCTGTTGCCAACTCACTGGCAAAGAAGGTTGCAGAAGTAAGTGGCGACAAGCGCGCCAAGGCTTACTTCATCAACATCAAGGGCCCCGAACTGCTCAACAAGTACGTCGGTGAAACCGAGCGTCAGATTCGCCTCGTTTTTGAGCGTGCTCGCGAAAAGAGCGAAGAGGGCATGCCCGTCATTGTCTTTTTCGACGAGATGGACTCTTTGTTCCGCACACGTGGAACCGGCATCAGCTCAGACATGGAATCGACAATCGTTCCGCAGTTGCTTGCTGAGATTGATGGCGTTGAAGGCCTTAAGAACGTCATCGTCATCGGTGCGTCAAACCGCGAAGACCTCATCGACCCGGCCATTCTGCGACCCGGCCGCCTTGACGTGAAGATCAAGGTCGAGCGTCCCGATGCTGATGCCGCTAAGGCAATCTTCAGTCGCTACTTCAACGAGACCCTGCCAATCGACGACGCCGAGATCAAGAAGCACGGCAAGGGCGACGCGGCCAAGGCAACGAAGGCCATCATCAACAAGACCGTTGATGCCATGTATGACACGGGCGACCAGAACCGCTTCATCGAAGTCACCTATCAAAACGGCGACAAAGAAGTCATGTACTTCAAGGACTTCAGCTCCGGCGCAATGATCGAAAACATCGTTGCCAAGGCAAAGAAGGCGGGCGTCAAGCGCGAGATTGCGGGCAAGGGCCGCGGCATCAAGCTCGATCACTTGTTGCAAGCCGTTCGCGATGAGTTCCGCGAGAATGAAGACTTGCCGAACTCAACAAACCCAGACGACTGGGCAAAGATTTCCGGAAAGAAGGGCGAGCGCATTGTGTTCCTTCGCGTTCTCGTTCCCAAGGAAGGCGAAGACGAGAAGGAAGAAGGCGGCCGCGCCATCGAACGCGTCGGCACAGGCCAATACCTCTAAGTTATTGCTCAACGGTAGGACTTAGAGACCCAAACCAATACCCCGCTGGTTAAGCTCTGGCTGGTCAAGTGTTGTCTGATGCGACAGTCGACGCTGTTCTCTCAGCAGCTCCTCACAGCCGATCAACGCAATTGTGAACGAGCCTGGTCCGCTCTCGGTGTCGTGTCCGAGAGACTCCAGGGCACTGGCGGTATCTGCGACTAGTGCGCGGGCATTTTCCAACCACTCCTTTGGCAAAGCGTCCGCTACAAGTCGATCCAATTCTTCAAAAGCGGCCTGCCTTTCCGCTTCGACATCGAGGTCGTCGGCGGCATTCAGGTCTGATTCGGTCGGTTGTCGACCACGAAAGTCCGTGAGGCGCCAGCGAACGTCTCTGAGGCGCCTGCCAACTTCGCGAAGCGTCGAACCAACCGGATCTTTGGCCATCTCCAAGAATCGCGATGTGGCAATACAGATCTTTTCCATGCTGGGCACGTAAGCGTCTGGATTCCCGGCAGCAGTCATCAGTGAGGCGACGCACCGACGCTTGAAGTGGTCGGGCTGCAACTCGGCGACCAGACGCCTCGCCTCTTGCAACAACATTTCGCTGTAGTCACGGCCTGAGTTCTCAGCAGTTTCAGCAAATCCCGGCTCAGCGTCGGGAAGTCGCGGTGCATCTATCTCGGCGTTGCGCAACGCAACAGCGCGTTCGGATGTTCGCTGCGCGAATTCCTTCTCCAAGTGGCTGGGACCCGCTAACTGACGACATGAAAATCAGAGACTCGGTGAGCTGGTGTAGTTGGCAGTGAATGCTGCCGGTGTAGCTCCTCGGAGGGAGCCATGTGGTCGGAAGTGA
>JBDIBA010000013.1:0-42280 GCA_039812705.1 Acidimicrobiia bacterium | reverse complement strand
TTCACGTTGAGCCCTTCACGTTGAGCCCGATGAGCCCGACCTGCCCGACCATGACACCAGTCCCCACCACGGCCCGCGATAGCGTTGATGCACACCAAAAGAGGTGAGCGACCATGCCAGTCAACATCCCCCATCAGCTACCGGCCAGAGAATTGCTGGAGTCCGAAAACATCTTTGTGATGTCCGACCAGCGAGCCAGCCACCAGGACATCCGCCCGCTGCGCATTGCCATAGCCAACCTGATGCCGACGATGATCGACACCGAAACCCAGCTGCTGCGGTTGCTGTCCAACACTCCCCTGCAGGTCGAGATCACCCTCATCCGCATGGGGACGCACAACCCCACCAACACGTCCCACGAGCACCTCAACGCCTTCTACAAGACCTTCGAACAGGCCAAGGACGAGCGATTCGACGGGCTCGTGGTGACGGGCGCGCCGCTGGGCCACCTCGACTACGAAGACGTCAACTATTGGGAAGAGTTTGCGGCCCTCATCAACTGGAGTTCGACCAACTGCTTTTCAACAATGCACCTCTGCTGGGCCGCTCATGCCGCGTTGTATCTGAAATACGGACTCAACAAGCGGCGACTACCCGCAAAGGCCTTTGGTGTTTTTGATCATCAGATTCTCGACGCCCACGCACGAATTCTTCGCGGCTTCGACGAGACATTCCGCGCTCCACACTCGCGTCACACCGAAGTGCCGCTCGACACCGTAAGCAATGAGCCCGAGCTAAAGGTGCTCGCACAGTCCAACGAAGTAGGTGCGTACTTGTTGTCGAGCAAAGACGACCGCAACTATTTCTTGACAGGCCATCCCGAGTACGAGCGCGACACACTTGCCGGCGAGTATCACCGCGACATATCACGCGGGCTCGACATTGCATTGCCGGTGAACTACTTCAAGAACAACGATCCCAAACAAGGCCCTGTGATGACGTGGCGCTCGCACGGCCACCTCTTGTACGCAAACTGGCTGAACTATTGCGTCTATCAAGAGACACCGTTCGATTTGGCAGAACTCAGATAGCTACAGCAACTAGCGCGGGTTGCGTGCCACGGAATCGCCAAGGCGTTCGGCTTTGTCCCAACCAAATGGCACACCTACGGCCATCGCCACAACTTCTTTGACGTAGTAGGGCAAGGTTGACCCGCCAGTCAGCGGAGACGTGCGCGTTGGTGAAACCTGCGCGCTCAAGCCCAAGGACTCTGCCATTTGCTTAGAACGCGCAACATGAAATGGGTCTGAAACAACGATCACTTTCTTGAGGTTGCGCTCTTTCAAGAACAACGATGCAGCCTGCAAAGAGTTCCAAGTGTTCGTTCCTTGCACCTCGCGCAAGACGTTCTTGTCCGGCACGCCCAGCGTCCCCAAGTAGTTCGCAGCAGCCGATGCTTCACTAACGCGATCGCCTTCGGCCTTGCCACCCGTGACAACAACGGTGTTGGCGACCTTTTCATTCCAAAGCTGAGCTGCGTGATCCAAGCGCGCCTTGAGAACAGGTGATGCCTCGCCGTTGTACTGAGCGGCGCCCAAAACAACAATGGCGTCGGCCTTGCTTCGTTCGTCTCTGGTTCCCTGGAAGAGGACATAGCCAGTCATCCCCAGGAAATACATGATCACCACGAACAGCAAGAGCGACACGAACTTTCGCAAGGCAACCACTAGTCAGCCCGCCTCAGGACGCGTGATGCAAGATGCCGACGAGTCGCTCAATGCGTTTCAACACAGCATCACGACCCAGCACCTCCATCGACTCAAACAGCGGCGGACCAACCTTGCGGCCGGTCACTGCCAGGCGAACCGGAGCCTGGGCCTTGCGCAATGCAAGTCCGAGACCCTCACCAGTATGCGCAACACTTTCGTGAAGCGCAGCGTGGTTCCAGTCGCAATTAGCCAAGCCGCGCGCGACAGACTCCAGAACTGGAATTGCTTGCTCTGGCTTGGTTGCCAACAATGCCGCCTCATCGATGTCGGGCAAGTCGACAAAGAAAAAGAACACCATTTCTGCAACCTCGTCCAGGCGCTCAACGCGCTCCTGCACAAGTGGCGCCATGCGACGAAACGTCTGCTCGTCAAACAACGCCGCATCAAACTGCTTACCCTTCGCACGCTCCAGAAAAGGCATGGCACGAGTTACAAACTCGTCGTTGCTCAACTTGCGGATGTATTCGCCGTTGATGTGCGTCAACTTCTTCAAGTCAAAAAACGCACCCGCCTTGTTGACATCAGAAAAGTCGAACTCTTGACACATGGTGTCGAGGTCGATGATCTCGCGATCGTCCGACGGCGACCAACCGAGTAACGCCAAGTAGTTGCACATTGCCTCGGGCAGAAAACCCTCATCGCGAAACATCTGCATCGAAACCTTGTCGCGACGCTTAGAGATCTTTTGCCGCTTCTCGTTAACAATCAATGGAAGGTGCGCGTAAACAGGAACGTCTCCCCCGCCCAGCGCCTTCCAAAGCATCATCTGCTTGGGCGTGTTGTTGAGGTGCTCCTCCGCACGAACAACGTGTGAAATTCGCTGATCCATGTCGTCGACAACATTGGCCAACAAGTACACGGGCACACCCGTCGAACGCACGATCACAAAGTCTTCGATGTTGGAATTGTCGAAGACCGGGTTACCGCGAATGAGGTCTGTGACGTGGGTTTGACCCTCGGGCACCCGAAAACGCAGGGCACGACCATCGCCAGGCTCCAGTCCAAGATTACGACAGTGGTTGTCATAACCGGGCTTTGCGTTGTCGGCCGTGCGTGCACGCACCTCGTCTTGAGTGCAGCCGCAGTAATAAGCGTTGCCGTTCGCGAACAACTTGCGTCCCGCGTCAGCATGCTTTTGGGCGTTCTCGCTTTGAGTGTGCAGCTCGTCCCAGTTGAGGCCAAGCCACTTCATGGACTCGAAGATCAAGTCGGTCCATTGGTCTTCATTGCGGGACTCGTCGGTGTCCTCAATGCGCAACACGAATTGACCGTTGTGCTTGCGCGCATACAGCCAGTTGTAAAGCGCCGTCCTTCCGCCACCAACGTGGAACATCCCGGTTGGAGACGGAGCAAATCGCAAACGTGGAACATCGGCCATGGCGTTCAAGGCTACCAATCACGGCAACCCTAAGAGCCCTCACGTCCAGTGGCGTTTAGACGATCCCCCGAGTCGACAACGGGCCTTCGCTGAGATCCGCAGACATCCTTGATGTCGATCGTCCGATCGCAGCGTCAAGATCAATGCCGGCCAGAATCAGATCTTCTTCGTAGTTCCGGGCGAGTGACCCAGAAATACTCGTTATCAACCGCTTTCCGGAAGTATCGCCCATCGACAACCCACGCCTGTTAGGAAAATTCGGGTTTGTTAGATCCAGGATTCTTTCGCTGCGCTGTCGGAATTGATCGCCAAGCGAACCGTTGTGGCTTTCCCAAATCAACGCCGCCTGCAGCGCACGCGCTGTTGAGTCGGCCATCAAGTGCTTACGGGAATAAAAGGCTTCAAGGTCAGGGACGGCAATACCCTTGGCTTTTTGCGCAGCATGAATGCGATCGTGCATTGCTCTAACTCGTTGAGCGCCGGTGCCGTGCTCTTTGATTGCCTTGCAAAGGGCATCAAACTCAGACGTCAGTGAACCTTTAGGAGCAAGCGGGTCGAGTCGTTCGATTCGCTCCAAGCCCTTTCTGGCTTCCTCAAATACCTTTGCAGCAACTTCCCAAGCCGGTGCGTGCACCTCGCGGTAGGTGATCCCCGGATACATCTTCACGAACGGATCAACGAGGGTCTCGTTCATTCCAACACGAGCCGCATCCAAGCGCGCAGTACGCAAGCTTTCATGGTCAATCTGCGCTGCGAACTCCTGCCCGGTTTCTAAATAATGGGCAGTCCTCGACATCAACCCCGCGACCAATAGCGCCGTGTGCACGGCGTAGTCGATGTTCAGCGGATTGTCTGGGGTTCTTACCTCAACAGTCTCTTGGCCATTGCCGACCTTGGGGTCGAATTGCGTCTCACCCTTCCTGAAACATGCCCGCGTGAAAAGGTGCAACATGCTTATGTCTAGGTGCCCGGCAATGGCTAGCTCGCGCTCCAGCTTCGCCAGGTATTCCGCCGCGTCCTTCACAGGCGCAAGCGAGATAGCCGTGGCAAGGGTCGAAAACGATTCCACGCGCGATGATTCAAAGCCCGTGTAAGCCAGATCCTGAAAAGGTGAAGCAGCGCAAAATGCAGTCAAGAACGGCTCGTACGCGCTAAGTGCCGTCCTCGCTTGAATGCGATCCTCAATATCAGGGAAGCCTCCGTGATAGTGACTTCCAACAACGGGTCGCATCGCAACCCGTGACATTCGCTTCGCCAACTCTTTGTAGCGAGGCTTGTTCATAACCTCAATGGCATCGTTGGAACCAATGAGGGTTGAGGAATACAGCGGAAATGCACGAGAGTCCCCTGCTACCAACAGAGCAGCTGCGCTGTTCACCAAAAACAGCATTTCCTGCTCTCGGAACCGTGCGGCGGACCTCACGCCAGAGACAAGTTCCATGACGGCGGTATTGAGCTCGGGAGTTGCCAAACCAAGCTCAATGACTTTGCGAGCAACTCCGTTGTCTGGCGGCAATCCCCTGCGCGCTACTACGTAAAGCTCGCGCTCCAAACCATGAGTTGGAACACCCGGACCGCACTCAGCCGCTGAAGCCTGTGCGACTGGATTGGCCCCACGTGTCACACCGGGTCGAGCTGCAACCTGGCTGCGATGCGTATCCCCAGAAACGGGGCTTTGCCCGCCTCGAAGGCGTCGAGTAGCCGTTTGGCTCATGCCATACGACCTGAAGAAGAGGATGAATTAACTGGCTTGGGGAGGACTTTGTTCATTGGTAACTACAGGCTGGAATGGGCGTGGAAAAGCCGCTGGGGAAGATTCATGGACACCAGAGTGAAACAGGTCTTGACGCCAAGTGCCAAATAGAGCTTGACGAAGTTCGTCCAGCTCAGGGACTTCATCTGAATCTTGATAAAACTGAATGGATTCAACCATTCGCAGATCAATCTCGCCGGCGTTGGCCTCGGCTCGAACGCGCGCAAGTGCGCGGCGGTCTCGCACATCTGAGCCAGGAACAATGCAGCCAAAGTGATTCTGGAAAAGCAGCCAGGCCTTTAGCGAGCGTGCGGTGTCATGCGACATCGGCGCGTGCCCCGCGTACCAGTCATCAATGTCGGGAACCTCGACGCCGCTCTTCTTCAACGATGCGTGGATAGCGTCGTGCGCTGCCAACAGTCGTTGCGAACCGGTCCCCATAGAGCGAATGGCGGCCGCCAATGTGTTGAAGTCCTGCACCAACACGCCTTCGACGAGATTCATGCGACGCTCGACTGCGCTCAAGCCACGTCGAACCTCGTTGAAGACACTCTCTGCAACTTCCCACGCGGGCTTTGTGCCTCCCTCTTGGTGGTTCTGACCCACCTTCACGAAGGGATCGCGGAGCGGACGCAGCATTCCTTGCATTGCGGCTCTTTGTCGTGCAGAACGCACAAGTGAAACGTTCATGTATGTGCGCTCTGGAACGTCGTTGGCGATGTCGTCAAGAATCGCGTTGACAAGACCAATGCTCAAGTACGTCGCAAAGCGCTGATCGTCAACGGTCAACGCGTTATCAAAAAGCCTGACTTCAACGGTCTGCGGCTTGTTGACCGCCTCCCCCGTCATTGGGTTGTAATCCAACACGGCGCGAATCCATGGGTGCAGTGCAGTTACGTCGGTCTTGTTGATGGTTGCAAGGGCCTCGCACACCATGTCCAAATATTCGTTGTAACTGTTCGGCTTTACGTCAAACACCGATGCCTTCGCACCAAAGTCATTGACGCGATAAGAACCAAAGCAACGACGAAAGCCTTCATTGATCGGCGATGTTGCAGTCAGTGCAACAAGAACGTGTTCAAACGCCATCAAGCGGTTCTTGACTTCGACACGTACGTCGGGGTCTGCGACTCCAACGTGAACGTGAATGCCGCTGTTGATTGCGTAGCGAGTCATTGGTGTGTCGGTGTGGTCGTTGTACGCGTAGCGGGGATTGTCCGCAACGCGAAACTCGCCTTGGCCGTCAACTGAAACCGAATAGTGCATGGAATGCCCACCGGATTTGCTTGTTGCGGTTAGCTCCTGCAACTTCAGCGTGGCCAAGGCTTCACGCAATTGATCTGGTGAGAACACGTCGGTCCTCAGTTCAATCACGGATCGGTGGAACTCCTCCACTGCATCGCCATTGGCAATTACGCGCGCAGCGATGTCTCCGTCTTCGACAAGTGAGGTGGGGCTCAAAATGTGAGACTCCACTTCAAAACCAACCGTCAAGCCGTCACGTTCCGAGACGCGATCAGCACAACTTGTTGATGGAAAAGGGTTCACAGTTGACTCCATCTTTGGGGGAAGGGTTGCGGATCGCAGGACGGGAACGAATTCGTATTTTCGTCACAGAAAAGGCCTGCACGCAAAAGAATCCGATGACAGTTGTGTTTCGGTTTTAGGCGGATTTTCCGCTTAGGGCATCTTTTCGACCGGAAATCCTCGCTCACGCAACCCGTCAATGACCAATTGATGCTGATCTTTGCTGCGAGTCTCAAGCGTTAGCTGAACTTCGACCTCATTAAAGGCCAGGTCAGCGGCACCAGAACGGTGATGCTCCATGAGGACAACGTTGACCTTCATGTCCGAAAGAAAGTCCGAGAACAGGGCCAATAGACCTGGGCGGTCATCCATGATCAAACGCACACGCAGATACCTGCCCGATGCGGTCAGACCGAAATCGATCACCTTTGACAACAGGATCGGGTCAATGTTGCCGCCCGAAAGGACTGCGCAAGCCGGGTCATTGCCGGGGATCTTGTTCTCCAAGATGGCAGCCAGCGTGATTGCAGCTGCGGGTTCCACCACTGCCTTGGCGCGCTCAAGCAAGACAATGACAGCACGCGCAATGGCTTCTTCGTCGACCAGCACAATCTCGTCAACAAGCTTCGAAACGTGATCGAGTGTCAAGTTGCACACACGACGCACGGCAATTCCGTCAGCCATCGTGTTCAAGTGATCAAGCGTTACACAGGTGCCTTCTTCAACACTGCGCGCCATGGCATTTGCACCAACGGGTTCGACACCAACAATGCGGATGTCGGGTCGCAATTCTTTGAGCGCAACGGCCGTTCCTGAAATAAGGCCGCCGCCACCAATTGACACGACAACGGTTTTGACTTCAGGTGACAGCTGTTCAGCCAACTCCAAACCGACAGTCCCCTGCCCCGCAATTACATCGCGGTGGTCAAACGGTGACACGAACTCTGCATCAATCTCTTGTGCGTAGGACATGGCCGCTGCAAGTGCTTCGTCTACACCGCCTTCAACTAGACGAACGTGGGCGCCATAGTTCTCAGTTGCTTCAACCTTGGGAACAGGGGCTCCGGCGGGCATGAAGATCGTTGCCTGACGACCCGTCATGCCTGCAGCTAGCGCAACGCCTTGCGCATGGTTGCCTGCCGAGGCGGCAACGACTTGCTTGCCCGGAGGCAGCCGGGAAATTCGGTTGAATGCGCCGCGAATCTTGTATGAGCCGGTGCGCTGTAGGTACTCGTGCTTCAACCAAACGTCGCGATTCGCTAACGTTGAAACAGAGTGCGCAAGCGAAGCATGCGTGGGGCGCAACACAGCGGACAACCGGTCGCGAGCCTGACGCACTTCGTCAATTGTCACCAGTGGTTGGACAACATCGCCTTCGCCATCGCCGACTTCGGTTGTCGGTCTTTCGTGCGGTTGTGGTTGTGAATCAGTCAACGAAATCAAGCCAATCTTTGTAACCGTCAAGTTGACCGGTTACAGCGGCCTTGTATTGACTTTGAATTGTCTTAGTGATGTCACCAGGTTTGCCTGTGCCAACCACGCGGTCATCAACAGATGTAATCGGTACAACCTCTGCAGCAGTACCCGTGCAGAACACTTCGTCCGCCAGGTAAAGGTCGGACCTCAAGAGGCTTTGCTCGCGCACTTCATATCCGGAGTCTTTTGCAATCTTGACGACGGTGTCCTTAGTAATGCCTTCAAGTGCACCATCGGAAGCAAGCGGCGTACGAATGATTCCGTCGCGCACAACGAAAAGGTTCTCTGCAGAGCCCTCTGCGACGCGGCCTTGACTGTTCAACATGATGGCTTCTTCGTAGCCGCCCTTGATGGCTTCGATTTTGGCCATCGAAGAGTTCACATAACCGCCGCCGATCTTGGCGGCAGTTGGAATGGAGTTTGGGTCATGGCGAACCCACGAACTGATCATCGCGCGAATGCCATTTTGCACGCCGTCATCGCCCAGGTATGTGCCCCATTCCCACATGGCAATGCTGACATCGACCTTGCACGGCAGCGGGTTCAGACCCATCTCTCCGTAGCCCAGATAAGCAATTGGACGGATGTAGCACCCAGTTAGTCCGGTTGCACGGACAGTCTCGCGAACGGCTTCACACAACTCTTCGATTGAGTACGGCACCTCGATCATCAACACCTTGGCGCTGTCGAGGAATCGCTTCATGTGGTCGTAGAGACGGAACACCGAAGTGCCATTGTCGGTCTCGTAAGCCCGCATTCCCTCAAAGACCGAGCTTCCGTAATGAAGGCCGTGGGTAAGGACGTGGATCTTGGCGTCGTCCCAATCGACCAAGTCACCATTCATCCAGATCTTTGAAGCAGGAGGCACGTGCATGGCTAGAGCCTAGCGATGACGGCTTTGGCCACGTCACCTGTCTTCATTTCTTGGAGATTCTCGTCCTGTAGAACTGCCCGAACAGCCCCCTGGATCTGCGTGGCGGCCTCGACCTCGCCCAGAAAGTCACACATCATGGCCGCCGAGCGAATGGCTGCCAACGGACTTGCCTTGCCTGTGCCCGCGATATCTGGCGCCGAGCCGTGAACGGGTTCAAACATGGACGGGAAAGCACGAGCGGGGTTGAGATTGGCCGACGCGGCCGACCCAATACCTCCACTAACGGCACCCGCAAGGTCCGTAAGGATGTCGCCAAAGAGGTTATCGGTGACAATCACGTCATAACGCTGAGGTTGTTCAACTAGATGTATGCAGGCAGCGTCAACGTGGTCATAAGAAGTCTCGACGTCGGGAAACTCCATGGCAACCTCTTCAAAGGTTCGACGCCATAGATCGCCTGCGAACGTCAATACATTTGTCTTGTGAACCAGGTGCAGTTGCTTTCTCGGACGCGACTGTGCAAGTTCAAACGCATAACGAACAACACGGGTAACACCAAAGCGCGTATTCACAGAACCCTGCGTTGCAACCTCTTGCGGAGTTCCTTTGCGAAGGAAACCGCCTTCGCCGGCGTACGAACCTTCGGTTCCTTCACGAACGAAAACAATGTCAATCGCTTGGCCGCTCGTTGACGACTCTGGCGCACAAGTGAAGGGACGAAGGTTTACGTAGTGATCGAATGCGAAACGCAGCTTCAACAACATGCCTCGCTCTATCAGACCCGACGGAACAGCAGGGTCGTTGGGGGCTGCGCCAACCGCGCCGAACAGGATTGCCTCATGCTTGGCAAGCTCATCAAGAGTGGAATCACCAAGAACCTCACCATCGTGCTTGTAGCGATCGGCGCCCAAGAAAAAGGACTCGTAGTCGAAATCCACCTTGGTTGCGGCTAATACCTCTTGAGCACGGTCAGTGACCTCGGGTCCTATTCCGTCTCCGGCGATTACGGCGATTTTGTGGGCACTGTTTGAAGCCATGCCCAGACGCTACGCCCGCTAGGCTGGTTCGCCATGTCTTCAACAAAACTCTCGCGTGACGCATTTGACAGGCTCAATGCCGAGCTGCACAAACTCACCACTGAGGGTCGCATCAAAGTTGCCAATGCCATCGAGGCCGCACGAGCGCTTGGAGACCTCAAAGAAAACGGCGACTACCACGCCGCAAAGGACGAGCAGGGCAAGATGGAGTCCCGCATTCGCCAAATCCAAGAGATGCTGAGCGACTGCGAAATTGTCGAAGGCGACACGCCTGCCTCCGACACCGTTATTGAAGGTTCGGTCGTTGAGATCCGTTACGACGGAGACACAGACACCGAGGCTTATCTAATCGGCTCCATCGAAGAACGCCGTGACGACGTAACCGTGATGAGCCCCAACTCCCCACTTGGCCAGGCACTGCTTGGCCAAAAGAGTGGAGACACCGTTTCATACGCTGCACCGAATGGCGATCTGACAGTCGAGATTGTCGCAATTCGCTGATCTGATTTCAGACAACCAACGGAGGTCACATTGAGTCCATCGCCGAGAACACTCAGCGACAAGTTGTGGGATCGTCACGTGGTTCGTTCCGCAGACGGCGAACCCGACCTTCTCTACATTGACCTTCACCTGGTGCACGAAGTGACGTCACCGCAAGCCTTTGACGGGCTGCGGATGAACAACCGCGGCGTTCGTCGTCCAGACCTAACCGTTGCAACCGCTGATCACAACGTGCCGACTATTGCAGGTCCCGTTGCTGACCCAATCAGCAAAAAGCAACTTGAAGCCCTTGACGCAAACTGCAAAGAGTTCGGCATCACCCTCTACCCGCGCGGCCACAAGAACCAGGGCATCGTTCACGTAATCGGCCCGGAACTTGGTCTCACTCAACCCGGAATGACAATCGTCTGTGGTGACTCTCACACCTCTACCCACGGCGCATTTGGCGCGCTTGCATTCGGAATTGGAACAACCGAAGTCGAACACGTTCTCGCCACTCAAACGCTGCCGCAACACAAGCCGGGCACGATGGCCATCAATGTCGACGGCGTTCTACAGCCTGGCGTGACTGCGAAAGACGTCATCTTGGCGATCATTGGCGAGATTGGAACGGGCGGCGGAATTGGTTCGCTTGTTGAGTATCGCGGAAGCGTCATCGAAAGCCTTTCCATGGAAGGCCGCATGACCGTCTGCAACATGAGCATCGAAGGTGGCGCGCGTGCCGGAATGATCGCGCCCGATGACAAGACCTTTGCCTACCTTGAAGGGCGTCGCCATGCACCAACAGGTTCAGCTTGGGAAGCCGCACTTGAAGACTGGAAGCAACTGCACACCGATGCAGATGCACAGTTCGACAAGGAAGTACACCTGGATGGCTCGTCACTTGTTCCACACGTGTCGTGGGGAACAAACCCCGGACAAGTCGCACGAATTACAGACAACGTTCCAGACCCGGAATCATTTGCTGAAGCTTCGAGTCGCGATGCCGGGCGCCGCGCGCTTGCCTACATGGGGCTCACCGCCGGCACCCCGATTCGCGACATCGCGGTTGACACTGTCTTTTTAGGAAGCTGCACGAACGCACGCATTGAAGACCTACGCGCCGCAGCACACGTTGTTGACGGCAAACAGATAGCAAAGTCGATGCGAGCAATGGTCGTTCCCGGCTCGGGTCTCGTACAAGAACAAGCCGAACAAGAGGGTCTGGACAAGATTTTCAAATCTGCGGGCTTTGAATGGCGTGACGCCGGTTGCTCTATGTGTCTTGCCATGAACCCCGACAAGCTGCAACCAAACGAACGTTGCGCCTCAACAAGCAACCGCAACTTTGAGGGACGTCAGGGCAAGGGCGGACGCACGCACTTGGTGTCTCCAGAAGTTGCCGCAGCAACAGCAATTGCCGGCACGTTCGCCACTCCATCAGACCTGTAATCAACTTCACCTTTTCAAGAAGGAACTTCCGTGGAACCAGTTAGAAGGATCACCGGCACAGCTCTTCCGCTCGACCGATCAGACGTCGACACAGATCAGATCATTCCAAGCGACTGGTTAAAGCGCGTCGAGCGAACAGGTTTTGGCAAGGGGTTGTTTTCTGAGTGGCGCGAAGACCCGAACTTCGTGATGAATCTTCCGCAATTCGACCTGGCTTCGATCATTGTCGCCGGACCGAACTTTGGAACCGGGTCTTCACGTGAGCACGCCGTGTGGGCACTCATGGATTACGGCTTTCGCGCGGTCATTTCATCGCGCTTTGGTGACATCTTTTCCAACAACTCCACCAAGAGCGGTCTGGTGCCTGTGCGCTTGGAACCTGACGTTGTCGAAACCATTCTTCACGCGGTTGAAAAGAACCCAGACACCGAGATCATCATTGATGTCGAAACGCTGACTGTCTTGGTGTCAAGTCTCAGCCTGGAGGTGAGCTTCCATGTTGATCCATTCACACAGCAACGTCTGTTGGAGGGATGGGACGACATTGGCCTCACGCTCCGTAGTGTTGAAGAAATAGATCGATTCGAAACCACAAGGCCATCGCATCTACCAACCACAAACACCTAGGGTCCAGCCATGGGAAAGACCGTCCTGCTTACGGGAGCAACCGGCTACATAGGTGGCCGTCTTGTGCCCGAGCTGTTGAAGGCGGGACACACCGTTCGTTGCTTTGCAAGATCCCCGCAGCGTCTTGAGGCCTTTTACTGGAGCAACTCAATCGTTGCGTACCAGGGCGATGCAAGCGACTCGGAATCTTTGAGCAAGGCCATGAAGGGCGTCGACACGGCCTACTTCTTCATTCACTCAATGACAGAAGACAACCGTGGCAACTTTGCAGACCACGATCTGCAGATGGCACGCAATTTCGCAATGTGCGCAGAACACGCAGGCGTCAAACAGATCATTTATTTGGGCGGTCTTGGCGACGAAGGCGATGCCGACCTCTCTGAACACTTGATTTCACGTCACGACGTTGGCGTTGCACTTGCTTCTGGAAACGTGCCCGTCACAGAGTTTCGCGCCGGCGTCATCATTGGCGCAGGAAGCGCTTCTTTCGAACTACTCCGCTCGGGCGTCGACGTGTCTCCAGTGATGATCATGCCGAAATGGGTAACCACAAAATGTCAACCAATCGCGATCAAGGACGTTCTCTGGTACCTGACTGAAGCGGTCACAAACAAAGACGTTCGCGGAGAGGTCATCGAGATTGGCGGCAAAGACATCACGACTTACAAAGACATGATGCTTGCGTACAGCCACCTTTCGGGCCTCAAGAACCGATACATCTTTTGCGTACCCATATTGAGTCCGCACTTGTCCTCGATATGGATTGGACTGTTTACGCCGCTTCCAGTGCCGCTGGCCAAGAGCCTCGTTCTTGGACTTGCCAACGAAGTGATCGTCCGCGATGACAAGGCTCAGCGACTGATACCGCGCGAAACCATGAACCTTCACGAGGCCTTGGCCGAAGCAACCAATTCCACAAAAGAAGGCAACATGGGTACCACTTGGACAGACACAGAATTGTCTGACCTAACCGACCCGGCCGCACCTTTGCCTTCAGACCCTCACTGGTCTGGACCGCTGCTTTACGAGAACAAGCAGTCTCGAACCACCACTGCATCCGATGAAGATGTTTGGAAAACAATTACCGGCATTGGCGGTGAGCGTGGGTGGTTCACATTGAACAAGTTGTGGTCGCTGCGTGGTCTTCTTGACGGCATCTCGGGTGGAATCGGCTTGGGTCGAGGACGTCGACACCCTGATGACCTCCGCATTGGAGACACAATCGACAATTGGCGAGTCGACCAGATGAAAGAGCTGCAACTACTGCGGCTGCGCGCGGAAATGAAGCTTCCCGGCCTCGCTTGGCTTGAATGGAAAATCGGCGAAGACAACGGCATGACAACGGTGACGCAATGGGCACGTTACGTACCTAACAGTCTTATTGGGCGCGTCTATTGGTGGATTCTCAAACCAGTCCACCACTTCCTATTCAAAAGAATGCTTGACGCGGTTACATACCGCGCCGAACACAAGACCGACTAGCAGCGCAGCGTCGCAACTACGCACAACACCTAACCGTTTTGATGACGGTTTGCGGCGCTGACAACCGCGCGCAACGAAGCGGTCACGATGTCTTCATCAATGCCGACGCCCCACTTAACGTTGTCTCCACTGGCGGTCTCGACGTAAGTGACTGCCTTGGCGTTGGCACCGGCCGAAATCGCGTGCTCGGAATAGTCAAGGACTTCGACACTGACGCCAGTTGGCTTCAACGCAGCAACAAACGCGTCAATCGGGCCGTTTCCACTGCCGCTAATGCGCTGCTTCTGACCGGAGAGCTCCAAGTCAACAGCAATCGCAGTTGTTGAGCCGGATCGCGAAGTCACTTCTGTGTTCCCCAGCCAACCAACGGCGCCCGCCTTCAGATAGGTCTCTTCAAAAATCGCAAGCATCTCTTGCGGGTTGATCTCGCGACCACTGGCATCAGTCACAGACTGGATGACTCTTGAAAACTCAATCTGAAGACGGCGCGGAAGGTCCAAACCGTGGAAGGTGCTCATCACGTACGCAACCCCGCCCTTGCCGGACTGCGAGTTCACACGAATGACATCTTCGTAAGTGCGGCCGACATGGCTTGGGTCAATCGGCAGATATGGGACTGCCCATTGCTTGTAATTCTCGCCGAGTGCTTCGAAGCCCTTCTTGATTGCGTCTTGGTGCGAACCGGAAAACGCCGTGTACACAAGGTCGCCAACGTAGGGATGACGAGGATGCACGGGCAATTCGTTGCAGTGTTCGACGACTCGTCTGACGTTGTTGATCTGACTGAAATCCAAGCCCGGGTCAACCCCTTGACTAAACAGGTTCAAGCCAAGCGTGACAACGTCAACGTTTCCAGTGCGTTCACCATTGCCAAACAACGTGCCTTCAACGCGGTCTGCGCCGGCCATCTGCGCAAACTCTGCTGCTGCAATCGCGGTCCCTCGGTCATTGTGCGGGTGCACACTAAGAATGACTCGTTCACGATTGCTGAAGTTGCGGTGCATCCATTCGATTTGGTCCGCGAACACGTTCGGTGTCGACATTTCAACGGTCGCCGGCAAGTTGATAACCACGGGGCTTTGCTCATCTGCACCCAACGCGTCAAGAACTGCTTCTGACACTTCAAGTGCGTAGTCAAGCTCTGTTCCCGTAAAGCTTTCCGGCGAGTATTCATAGCGAATTGCAACTTCGGGACAAATTGACTCACTGTCTTTGCACAACTTGGCACCATCGACCGCAAGTTGTTTCACGCCATCGCGATCCATCTTGAAAACAACCTCGCGCTGAAGCGTTGAGGTGGAGTTGTAGAGATGGACGATCGCGCGCTTTGCGCCCACCAACGACTCATAAGTGCGTTTGATGAGCTCTGGGCGAGCCTGAGTCAAGACCTGAATGACCACATCATCGGGAATGCGGTCCTCTTCGATCAGCAACCGAACAAAATCAAAGTCAGTCTGCGACGCAGAAGGGAAACCCACCTCAATTTCCTCGAAGCCAAGCTCAACCAAGAGGTCCCACATCTTGAGCTTGCGCTCTGAATCCATTGGATTGATGAGGGCCTGATTTCCGTCGCGCAGATCGACCGCACACCAAATAGGAGCCTTGCGCAGGACGGCGTCTGGCCAGGTTCTGTCGGGAAGGTCAACCGGAGGAAACGGTTGATACAGGTGGCAGGGCATCTTCGGGGTAGGTGTCTCAACCTGGTATTCGGCCATCTGCGGGAGTTTACCTGGGCCTTTGTCGCCTCTGGCCGTCAATCACGAGCCCTGAAACAACGGTTTGCCCCACATTCATCGCTGCGAGCGGGCACACTGTGGGGGTGGCACGGCTTGGTAAACCTCAATTCGCACTAGTTGTCCTGGCGGTCTTGACTGGAGTTTTTGCCGCCATGCGGCGAGCGAGCGTTACTCGCGCAGCAAAAACCCTTGGAACAAAGATCCCCCGCGGGGCAATGTCCATTCGCCGAGACTCCCTTGTCGACTTAACCGTCGATGGACGCCCAGTTCGCCAAACTGTTTTCGTTGCCGAGTCTTCTGACGAGGTCGAACAAGACGAGATCATCTCGAACCAAACAGAATCAGATCCTTCCGGTGACGGATTCGGTGATGACGATGTAGTCACCGAAGAAGACCTGGCCCGCAACGACTCCCCCGCCCCGCTTCCAGAAGTTGAGCCTGAACAAGACCCAGGCGAAGACAACACAACCGGCACAATGACCGACTTGGTGCCCGACCCCGGCAACGCCAAGAACGAGGCAGCCGAGCTGTACGCAGAGGCAGAAGCCGTCCTTGCTGAAGCTGCCGAGGCCGAAGAAGAAACTCTGCCAATCGAACAGGCCGCCGCAGACAAGCCCGAGCCCGTGAAGCCCGAGCCCGTGAAGCCCGAACCGGCCAAGGCAGAACCAACCAAGGCAGATACGCAAAGGCCTGCCCCCGCAAAGCGCGAGACGCCTAAGCCCAAAACTGAGAAGCCTGCTACTGACAAGCCGAGCAAGTCCGCATCCCAGAGTGCAACGAAGAACGAAGACGCCAAAAGCAAGGCAGGCAACACCAACGCCGAAGGCGATGACGAAAACGATGGCGGCGCCGAGGTCAACTCGCGACATCTAACGCCCACACCCGGGCCAAAGACATCAACGCCCCAGAGCGATGGCAGCTGTCCGCTATCGCACCCAATCAAGGCGCGTTATGCAACCGGTCGCTATCACGAACCCGGCAGCGGCAGCTACGAGAACGTTGTAGCCGACGTTTGCTATGCAACCGCTGAAGCCGCCGAGGCTGACGGATTCAGCCGCTCGCCGCTGTAGAACAAGCTAAATCGCTAAGCCTTCAGCACTGCCACAGTCGTCATTCCTGGAATGTCTTGGAGGGCCTTGCGCACTTCATCTGTCACAGGTTCGTCGAGTGCGATGACCATTGTGGCCGACTGAGTTTGCGTGTCGCGACCAAGCGCCATGTCGGAGATGTTCACGCCAGCTTGACCAAGCACGGTTCCCACTTTGCCGACCATTCCGGGCTGGTCAGAGTTGCGCACAACCAACATGTGGTCGGACGGCGGCAACTCAACATCGACATCGTTCACCATGATGATGCGGGGTTCATCGCGGGTGTTCAATGTGCCGGCAATCGAGCGGTCTGCACTGCGAACCGTGATGCTCAGCGCGTAACGCTTGGCCTTACTGGACTTGGTCTCGCGCACTTCGAGGCCGCGCTCGGCAGCGATTTGACCGACGTTGACGAACGACACGGGAAGTTCGCTGTGTTGTCCGACGAAACCTTTTTGCACGGCAAGCGTCAACAGACGTGTGTCCAACTCGGCTATTGAGCCCCGGTAAGAGACCTCGATGTCGTCAACGTTTCCGCCGACAAGGTTGGTGAACATTGCGCCCAAGTGCTCAGCAAGACCCAAGTAAGGCTTGACGGCTTCTGGCGGCTCGGCTGCATTGACGTTGACAGCAAACGGAACGAAGTCCCCCGCCAACGCCAGACCCACTTGTTCGGCAATAGTCACACCGGCTTTGTCCTGTGCTTCGGCCGTGCTGGCTCCAAGGTGCGGAGTCACAACAACGGAGTCCAACTCGAAAAGCGGAGACTCTGTAGCGGGCTCGGTAGAGAAAACGTCAAGGCCTGCACCGCCCACGTGACCGTTTCTGATTGCCTCGGCAAGTGCTTCTTCGTCGACAATGCCTCCGCGCGCTGCATTAACAATGCGGATGCCAGGCTTTGACTTTTCAAGCAGTTCCTTGTTCAAAAGACCAATAGTTTCGGGGGTTTTTGGCAAGTGAACTGTGATGAAGTCTGAACACGCCATGACGTCTTCGAGGCTCATTAACTCACAACCCAAAGCCTGAGCCTTGTCGGCAGAAATGTAAGGGTCGTAAGCAACAAGGTTCATTCCAAACGCGGACATGCGCTGAGCAACGAGCGCACCAATGCGACCCAGGCCAACAATGCCGAGGGTCTTTTCGTAAAGCTCAACGCCTTCCCACTTGCTGCGCTCCCAGCGACCGGCCTTGAGTGCCGCACTTGCCTGAGGAACATTGCGGGCTTGGCTCATCAGCAATGAGATGGCGTGCTCGGCCGCCGAAATGATGTTCGACGTTGGCGCGTTAACGACCATGACACCGCGTTCCGTTGCAGCGTCGACATCGACGTTATCGAGGCCAATTCCCGCGCGGCCAACGACCATCAGGTCTCGACCACGATCAAGAACGTCGGCGGTGACTTGAGTTGACGAACGAATAACCAGGCCTTGTGCGCCCTGCACCGCGTCCAAGAGCTCCTCTGGCGAGAGCTTCAAGCGAACGTCGACATGGTGGCCAGCGTCCCGCAACGCTTGCAGGCCGCTTTCGGCGATTTCCTCAGTGACAAGTACGCGAGCCATTCAGTAAACCCTCTCAAGTCCGACCGTTTTGCCAGACCTTACAGGGCTTAGGTGACAACCAAGGATCAGTCGCTGAGGGCTTTTTTCATCCGTTCAATACCCTCAACCAAGTCTTCGTCACCCAATGCATAAGCAAGGCGGAGATAACCAGGAGTGCCAAAGGCTTCACCCGGCACAGTTGCCACGCGCACCTCGTCCAACAAGAACTCGGCAAGGTCCATGGACGAATTGATGGTGCGCCCACCAAAGGTCTTGCCGAATGTCCCGGTCACGTTTGGATAGGCATAGAACGCACCCTTTGGCGTAATGCAGGTGACGCCTGGCACGTCGTTCAACATCTCAACGATTGTTTTGCGACGACGGTCAAAGGCTTCGCGCATTTCGTTGACGGCCGTCAGGTCTCCTGCAACAGCTGTCAGCGCAGCGCGCTGGGAAACGTTGGCCACGTTTGAACAGACGTGAGTGTGACGGCTGAGCGCAGCGTCAATGATGTCCTGGGGGCCAAGTAACCAGCCGACCCTCCAACCCGTCATTGCATATGTCTTGGCAACACCATTGATAACCAAGGTGGTGTCGTAGAGCTCTGGCACGACAGCCGCCATTGACAAGAACTCTGCGTCGTCAAAGACCAAGTGTTCGTAGATCTCGTCGGTGATTACCCACACACCGTTCTTGAGACACCACTCCCCAATCGCCTTCATCTCTTCGCGTGTGTAAACCGCGCCGGTTGGGTTCGATGGCGACACAAACACGATTGCTTTTGTGCGCTCTGTGCGAACCGCTTCAAGCTGCTCAACGGTGACCTTGAAACCCGTGGACTCATCTGTTGCAACCTCGACGGGAACGCCGTCTGCAAGCTTGATGGCCTCTGGGTATGTGGTCCAGAACGGGGCCGGAACAATGACTTCGTCGCCCGGATCAACCAGCACGGCAAAGGAGATTTCAACAGCCTGCTTTCCACCGTTTGTGACAAGCACCTGCTTTGGGTCATAAGTGACACCGGAGTCGCGTTGAGTCTTTTCGCAAATGGCCTTGCGGAACTCTGGCAGGCCCTGTGCAGGCGTGTAGCGGTGATTCTTGGGGTCGCGAGCGGCCTCAACTGCGGATTCCACGATGTAGTTCGGCGTTGGAAAGTCGGGCTCCCCCGCGCCATAGCTGACGACGGGTTCACCGGCGGCCTTGAGCGCCTTTGCCTTGGAATCGATTGCGAGGGTTACTGAGGCGCCGACGTTGGCGGCGCGCTTAGAGAGACGAGCCATGCCCTCACCCTATGACGTGGAATGCTGGAGGGGTGACGACCTCTGCTTCCACACCAGACATCAAGATTCCAGCCGACCTGCTGCCCAACGACGGACGATTCGGTTCAGGGCCTTCACGCGTGCGCGCCGAGGCAATGAGCGCGCTTGCCCAGGCCGGCACCTCCTACATGGGGACCAGTCACCGCAAGGCACCCGTCAAGGCCATGGTCGAACGTCTCCAGGTTGGCCTCAGCAGCCTTTTCAGTCTTCCCGATGGTTATGAAGTCATCCTCGGCAATGGCGGAACGACGGTCTTATGGGATGCCTTGTGTTTCGGAATGATTCGCAGGCGCAGCCAACACCTCAGTTTTGGTGAGTTCTCGTCCAAGTTCGCCAAGGCTGCAAGCACGACTCCGTTTCTTGACAAGGCGTCGGTCATTTCTTCGGACCCCGGCACTCACCCAATGCCCGAAATCGACACCGACATTGACTTTTACGCGCTGACGCACAACGAAACTTCCACTGGTGTGCACATGCCCATAGCGCGGGTCGGCAACGGTGACTCTCTTGTTGGGGTCGACGCAACAAGTGCAGCAGGTGGCATTGGCGTCGCCGCTTCCGAGTTCGACCTTTATTACTTCGCACCGCAGAAATGCCTGGCTTCAGACGGCGGTCTTTGGATTGCGCTTGCGTCACCCGCTGCCATTGCGCGAATTGAAGAGATCAAAGAAAGCGGGCGTTGGATTCCTGCATCCATCGACCTTGGCATTGCGCTGGAAAACTCGCGCCTGCACCAGACGTACAACACTCCTGCACTGGCAACGATTTTCCTGGCAGTACAGCAAGTCGAGTGGATGCTTGACCAGGGCGGGATGAGCTGGACAACTGCACAGTGTCAAAAGACATCGGGCATCGTTTACGACTGGGCCAGCGCCTCGCAGTTTGCGACTCCGTTTGTCGCCAAGCCCGACGAGCGCAGTCCCGTCACCTGTGTGCTTGACATCGACGACGCCATATCGGCAGACACCGTCATTTCGGTGCTGCGGAAAAACGGAATCGTCGACACCGACGGTTACAGGAAGCTGGGCCGCAACCAACTGCGCGTTGCAACGTTTCCCGCAACGCCAACTGAAGACGTCGAGGCACTCACTAAGTGCATTGATTTCGTAGTGGAGAAGATGAACTGATGGTTGAGACCCTTAACAACAGCGATGTCGAGCGCGCACTGGTAATCACGGCGCACCCCGATGACATTGACTTTGGCGCCGCAGGAACCATTGCCTCCTGGACCGAACAAGGCATTTCGGTCAGCTACTGCATCTGCACCAATGGCGATGCAGGCGGCTTTGACCCAACAGTTCCTCGCCACGAGATTCCCCTCATTCGCCAGCACGAACAGCGTGCCGCGGCCAAGGCTGTTGGCGTCAACGATGTGCACTTCCTTGGCTATACCGACGGTGCGTTAGAGCCGACGCTTGATTTGCGTCGAGACATCAGCCGTGTGATCCGCCAGGTTCGTCCGCAACGCGTTGTGTGTCAGAATCCAGAGCGCGCTTGGGATTTCAGCCTGCACTCCACCTACACAAACCACCCAGACCACCTTGCTGCCGGCGAGGCCGCATTGCGCGCCGTGTATCCAGATTCGCGCAATCCTTTTGCCTTTCCGGAACTGCTGAGAGAAGGCCACGAAGAATGGGTGATTGATGAGGTTTGGGTTATGACAACCGATTCACCGAACCATTCTGTCGACATCACAAATACGTTTGACAAGAAGCTTGCCGCGCTTTGTGCACACGAAAGCCAGGTGTCACACATTGACCCCGAAGCAATGTTGCGCCGCATTGCCGACCACAGTTGTGAACTGATGAAGGTCGATAAGGGCCAGCTGATTGAGGTTTTTCGCGTTCTGCCAACCAGCTAAGGCTACCTATCAGCCTTGCGCTGCTCGCACGCCGTTGCGGAATATCTGCTGATTGCGCTGGTCGCTCAACAACCGCTCAGGGTGATTCATCAACCCGAGAACCAAGTTGTTCGGCGTTGTTACGCCAGCAATGTTGTCGGTCGAGCCGTCGGGATTGTCATCATCGGGATAACGCAACGCGGGTTGCCAGCCGTCACGCGACGTAAACCTGAAACGGCCCTCACCATGAGCACACGGGAAGCGCAACTCGTCGTTGCTCAAGCCGTCCAGCCAAACACAGTTTGTTGTTTGGTCAACAATGTGGCGTTGATACATGGCGTGGTGAAACGTCCCAGACTCGTTGATGTCGAGCGTCACATCTGGGCCGAATACGCCCGAACGCATTGCGATCTGAAAGCCATTGCAGATTGCAATCAACGGCTTTTCGCTTGCTGCCGACAGCTGACCCTGCAATTCTTCGCGAAGATACGCCCCAGCAAGGGCTCCCGCCCCGAGGTGGTCACCAAAAGAAAACCCGCCCGGAATGCACAACACATCACATGAGTCGAGCGTCTTTGTGCCGTTCAAGACATCGGTCAAAAACAACAGCTCTGCCTTGGCACCGGCGCGTTCGAAAGCAACCATTGTTTCGAGATGGGAGTTGGTACCCGGGAAGTAAAGGACGGCGGCCGTTGGCTTTGTCATGCAAGCACCTCTGTAAATGTGTTGAAGTACGCGTCTCTTACCGCGTCGCTCAACAACTCCTCATCGCCCGCCTTCACCGACGCAGGCCCTTCAATGATCTCCCCCACCACGCGCGCGTTCAACTGCACGGGAAGTTCGCCAAAACAATCGCTCGATACTTCAAGCAAAGCACAACACCTGTTCTCGGCCAGCAGCATCTGGGGCGATGACTCTGCAAGGCGCACGCCAAGGCCCGAATCGAGCGCGCCCTTCATGGCCGTGGCAGCAAGACCGCCCGAACCAATCATTCGCGCGCTTGGTGACACGTCAAGTGAAACTTGCTGCAAAGAGTCCAGTAGAGCTTTTGCGCCAAACACATCGATCTCGTCAACCTCGTTTGATGAAGAGCCGAAAACGTCAGCCGCAACCGTTCCGGCAATTGACGGCGTCTCTAGGCCAACCTGAACAAGCAAGTTGCCGGGCTTTGTCCACGTCTCGGGGCGAAGATTTACTGCGTCAGGAACCTTGCCCAACGCTGCGATGAACACGGCAGGAGGAACGTGAATCACTCCATCGCGAGTATTTGTGGAGCCGGCTGAAGAGTCCTTGCCGGAAATAAACGGCGTGCCAAATATGCGAGCGTCATCGGCAAGCTCGTGAACCATTGCAGCCAACCATTCGTTTGCCTGATCGATGAGATGAGGTGTGTAGAAGTTGTCGCTCAAACACACATCTGTCAGTGCAACGCCGGCCACGACTTGTTGAATCAGTGCGGCGACCAGAGTCTGGCGTGCAGCCAATACCGGATGAAACTCAAACAGATTTGGCGTGAAGCTGGATGCAAAGACAACTGCGGCATCGCTTGTGTAGAGAGGCTTTGCTGCCCAATATCCCGTTGCAATGTCGGACTTTGTGAAGGGGCCATAGTGAGTGCGCCCACCGACACTGGAGTCATATTGCATGGATGCGGCCCGCTGACTGCATACCCTCGCGTCACCCGCGACTTGCGCGAGTTTCGTCACACAATCAGCAAACGTGACGTTTTCCCAACTGGACTCAATGCGTGACGCTGCGCGCGGTTTTGCAACTTCAATTTGCGCAGGACGATAAGTCACAAGCTCGTAGGGAAGGTCAAACCCTGTCTCGGCAACCTCAGGAAGCTTGCTGACGTCCATCGAGACAATGTCTTGTTGAGTCAGCTTGTCCTCATGAACCACTGCAAAGCGTTGCGTTCCCGTGAAGCGCCCGATGACGGCATTGCGAACACGGTGTTTGTCGAGAATCTCACGCGCGTCCGAGAGATTCTCGGGCGCTACCGCCAAGGCCATGCGTTCTTGTGATTCAGAAATGAGAATTCGCCACATGGCCAAACCGCTGGTTTTGAGCGGAACAACTGCGGTGTTGATCCAAATGCCAACGTCTTCGCCCATTTCTCCAAACGCCGAGTTCACACCGGCTGCACCCATGTCAGTAATTGCGCGAATGAGTCCGGCGTCGCGAAGCTCAAGGATTGCTTCGCGGAACTTGATCTCTTCAAGCGGCGAACCAATCTGCACGCTTGTTGTATCCATCTGAGCGCCCGCCGAGCTTGCGGAAGCTCCGTGAATGCCATCGTTGCCCGTTAATCCACCAATGATGAGAGCCATGTCACCGACTTGGGGCTTGCCCTGCTCGGCCATTGCATTGGGAATCAGGCCAATGCTGCCACCAAGGGCAAAGGGCTTGGCCGAGTAAGAGTCGTTGAACTCCATCTTTGACTGCATCATTGGGACGCCAAAGGTGTTGCCGTACTCCTTGACTGCTCGAATGGTTTCGTTCGCAATCTGGTGAGGGTTCGGCCTGTTGTCAATCGGCGCGCGCTTGCCAGGCACACCGGTTGCCGTGTACTCAAACACTCCAATTGGGTCGGCACCCTTGCCGGTTCCCAGGATGTCGCGAAGAACGCCGCCAATCTTGGTCAGTTGACCAAAGTAAGCAGAAACCGCGGTCGGTCCGTTGTGAGTCTCTGCCTTAAGGGCAATTCCGTAACCGTCGTAGAAGTCCCAAATGCCTGCATTGTCGTAGAACATCGAAACGATGTTCTTGTTGTTGGTGTCCGATGATGATTGCATCAACACCTTCAACAGGTTGCCTGCGGCCTTCCATGTTGTGTGTGCGCAGTGGTCACTCCATCGCGCATCGAGACTTTCAAGAAGTGCGTCGCTGACATTGGCGCTGCCGAGTTTCGTCTGAATCTCTGCAATTAAGCGCATCTTTTCAAGCTCGAGCGAACGTCCGTTAGCCGATCCCAGCTCGATTAGCTGCTCATCGTCCATTGCGGCCACGTCGAACCATTGCGCTGCCTCATAAGTTGCAAGTGGCAGCAATGTCTGCAACTCAGGCTCAGTTTCGTGAAGCGTTTCAATGTTTGGATTGCGGGCTTCGGCACCGATCACCTCGACCAGTTCGCGCGAGCTGCTTTGGTACACGCGCGCAAGACGAGCGGCCAGTGCGGGAACGCCAACAAGTGCGGCCATCTCGCAGATGGAGTCACTTTCGTTGTCGACAATTCCACGGTGATACGACACCTGGACGGCATCGCTTGGCATTGCGGCATCAATCGTGACGGACTCGACATGGCCGTTGGCAAGTGCATTTGCAACACGCTGAAGTGACGCCGCGTCAGGCTGTTGTTCAAACTCGATGTAATAGTCGCGCCAACAACGCAGGTCGCTCAAACGCGCGCGCAGATGTGCTGGCGTTTCAAAGTCGTCATTGCGGCAAACGCTGAACTTATGGATCACGCCCACGGAGACTATGCCCCCACCAGTTTCACAAGATCGACATTGCCTGGCGCGCCGTCATAGGTGACCTCACCCTCGGCCAAAGCTATGCACCTGTTTGACCAGTTCAACAAGTCAAGCTGGTGGCTTGCCACAACAATCGTCGCACCGCGCTCGCCTGCTTCTTCAAACAAGCCAAGCAATGCCTTGCGGCCCGCCTCGTCAAGTCCGACGAATGGTTCGTCAACCAACAAGATATCGAATGGACGCAAGAAACCAATGGCAAGCGACGTCTTTTGACGAAGACCGCGACTGAAACCGGAGGGCAAATCGTCACCGCGATGGTCCAACTTCAACCGCTTCAACAAGTTCTCGCCACGCTCGTGCCAATCACTCGCACCAGACAAAGGACCGAGGTATTCCAGGTGCTCTCGGACACTCAAATCGTCATAAAGCACGGGCTCATCTGGCAGGTAGGAAACCCGTGCGCGTGCATCGATAGAACCCGCCGGGTCGTCAAAGATGGTGACGTCCCCCTCGGACTTGTCCAACAAGCCAGAAACCAACCGCAAAAACGTTGTCTTTCCCGAACCGTTCGAACCAATCAGACACACCCGTTCGCCTGGCTCAATTCGCAGATTCAACGGAGCCAGTGCAACCAAGTCTCCATATTTTTTGGTGAGACCGCTGGCTTCAATTGCCGCTGGACCCTTTGGCTTGGCGCCCACTGCCTTTCCTTTTGCTTTAGCCAACGGTTCCTCCAACTAGTCGTGCGGTGATCATTTCGATGCCTTTGCCTGCTTGTGATTCTCTTCGAGCTTGCGCTGGTTCGCGGCAATCGTCTGTTTCTGCTCTTCGGTTGCGTCCTGGATGCGGGTTCGCCACTGCTCGCCAACGCGCACCCAGGCAAAAGAAATCAACCCGACGGCAAAGGCAATGTTCCAGGCCATGTTCGATGCAATCAGCGATTTTGCGATGTCGCCGTGAAGCGCAAAATCACGTTGCGAAATAACCAGAGGGACGAAAGCGCCAACAGCGAGAGCCGGTGGAAAGCCTGCGCGCCAAATAGTGACAAGGCCTGTGATCTCCGGCGTCAGCGATGCAACATTTGGGCCGCCGGCCGGGCGCGAAACGACGAGTGCGGCGCCCGCCATTGGCATCAAGACCGCCAAGGAGAACGTCGACACCGCGAAAGGCGCAATATCGCCCAGTTTCGCGCCAGCCACCTTGAACAAGACAACCGAAGTCGCAATTGCGATGGCGACCGCCAGAGCCTGCAGCAACACAGGGACAATCAAGAGACGCAAATGCACCCAACCGCGAAGGTGTTTTGTCAGCGACAACCGTTCGGGCCTGTCGGCTTCTTGCGCGAGCGGCTCGACGAAGTCCAGCGCCACCAACCACAAACACAGTCCGCAAAGCACGAACATCGCAGGTGACACTTGCCACCCACCAAATGCCGCGAATCCCGTCACGATGGAAAGGATCAACGGTCTGATGATCCTCACCAGCGGCCACCGCATGAGCGATTGAGCCTGACGACGAATGAAGACACCAACGCGCGGTTGTCCTTTTGCGTCGATTGTCTTTTGCGGGTTGATCGGGCGAATTCGCATGCGTGGACGCGCGCGCATGTGCTCTTGAGATAGTTGTCGCTGCAACACCATCACGGTTCGCACATCTTGCATGGTTGCCGCAAAGCGCAGTTGACCGACCAGCCGTGACCGTCGCTCTGCAACTTCAAGCGACCAACCTCGCGCGAAGTAAAGGCCCGCAACAATCAAGATTCCGACCAACGCCATCGCAATTACCGAACGCGCATCGAAAGCCAACGGCCATGTGGCAATGTGTGCAAGCCACGCAAATGGCGATGTCGTGTGTTTCAACACCGCGTCGGCAATCGCCCACCCAACCATCAATAGCGCGATGAGGTCAGTCAGCCAGGCGCGCATTCGCAGGCCACTGACCACCAAAGCGCAAGCCGTGGCGCCCGTTGCCACGAACAATCCAAACACTGCAAAAACGAGCACCCAGACGGCATAGGGATCTGGAAGTCTGCGAGCCGCAATCGCGCCGACCACACCGCCAAGCACGGCGCCCAAGAACGCAGAGTGGAAAAGGTTGCGTCGCGCAGCGGTTCGCAAGATGTCTTCACGGGCCACTGGCGCGAGCATGACGTGACGAACGGTCGCACGCTCCAACGCGAGAGGACCACCACGGCCACCGGACCGCAGCCCCAGCGCAATGAGGATCGCCACCACCACTGCGACGTAGGACGGATACACATTCGTGAAATCCGCCTTTTGGGCTTCGGTAATCGCCTTCGCGCCAAGCCAACCGGTCAACGCGTAGACAATTACCGCACCAAAGATTGCCGAGACATACGCCTTGTAAAAGGCATCAAACTTATCGAGTTGCGCAACCCGGTTACGACGCCGCGCGTCCGACAGAGCACTTAGAGCGGCTGCCCGATCATCGCGATCCCAATCCAAACTCGCAGAAACAGAAGACGAAAACCCCGGCGCAGACATTGCCCTTCAAACTAGTCGCGCCGCCCCCGCAACCTGCCTGAACCTGGGGCCCTCGCCGCCGGGCGGCGGCCGCGGGCCAAAACTGTTACGCAAGTGTCGCGATCGGGCCCTCAAAGGTCGAAAATCACGACACTTAAGTAACAGTTTTCGCGGGAGGGGCGGGCGTGAGCATCACAACGGCTAATCCCGTGAGAGGAAGCAACCCGGTAACGCGAGGTGGGAACGACTAAGCGAGGCGGGGTTAGCTGTCCGTCTCGCCGCCCGAGATGTCTTGAACGCGCTGACGACCCTTTGAGATGAAAGGCATCATCGCGCGAAGCTCGGCACCGACCTTCTCGATCTGATGCTCCTTGCCTTCCTTCTGCAAACGCTTGTAGTTGGGTCGACCGTTGCGAGTTTCGTCAATCCACTCGCGCGCGAAGCGGCCGTCTTGGATCTCGTCAAGCACCCGGCGCATTTCGGACTTCACATCGTCGTTAATGATGCGCGGACCGCGTGTCATGTCCCCGTATTCAGCAGTGTCTGAAACCGAAAATCGCATTCCCGCAATGCCCTGCTCGTACATCAAGTCAACAATCAGCTTCAGTTCGTGCAGACACTCGAAGTAGGCACTCTCGGGTTGATACCCAGCCTCAACCAGCGTCTCAAAACCGGCTTGCACCAAACGCGTGACGCCACCACAAAGCACAACCTGCTCGCCAAAGAGGTCGGTTTCGGTTTCCTCTTCGAACGTGGTGCGCAACACACCGGCGCGCGTTGCTCCAATGGCGTGCGCGTAACTAAGCGCGATCGCCTCGGCCTTGCCTGAAGCATCTTGCGAAACAGCAATGAGGCCAGGCACACCGCCGCCTTCTTCATACGTGCGACGCACAAGGTGGCCCGGACCCTTGGGCGCGACCATCCCCACATCGACGCCAGCTGGCGGCTTGATCAAACCAAAACGAATGTTGAAACCGTGCGCGAAAAACAATGCGTCGCCGTCTTCAAGGTTTGGTGCAATGTCGTTGTTGTACGTCTCGGCCTGCTCTGTGTCAGGCGTAAGGATCATGATCAGGTCCGCTTCACGCGCGGCCTCCGCAATCGACACAACTCTCAAACCCGCGGCCTCAGCCTTTGCCTTTGATGACGAGCCCTCGCGGAGCCCAACCCGGACATCGACGCCGGAGTCCTTGAGGTTCAACGCATGCGCGTGACCCTGCGAGCCGTAGCCAATGACTGCAACCTTGCGCGAACCAACAAGTGTCGCGTCTGCATCGTCGGCGTAAAGAACAGTTGCCATGGGGTTTCTCCTAAATGTTTATAAACGGTTACTAACTAGCGGACTTTGGAACAGAACGAAGGCGGGGCGCGCTGCGCTCTAGCTGCGCCAGCGCAATGCGACCACTGCGTTGCAAATACTCAATGCCAAACGGACGCAACAGTTCCTCAAAATCATCAAGACGGCGAGGTTCCCCGGCGAGCATCACCATCAACGCGTTGTAGCCAACATCGACAATGCTTCCTTCGAAGATCTGAACAAGTTCCATCAACCTGCCGCGGTTGTTTCCTTCAGCGCGAACAGTTGCAAGTAGCAGTTCGCGTTCGATTGCCTGTTTTTCTTCGAGTTCGTCGATGCGAATGACGTTGATCAACTTGAACAACTGCTTGACAACTTGTTCAACAGTTGCGCTGCGCGCGTCGTAAACAATCGTGATGCGACTGAACGCCTCGTCTTCTGTCGGCGCAACTGCGAGCGAGATGATGTTGTAGCCGCGACGCGCGAACAAACCTGAAACGCGCGCAAGAACACCAGCCTTGTTTTCCACCAGGACGGACAGCGTCACTGCATTGTCGTGAGCGGTTGGCATTGCCTATCCCCTTCCTTCAACGTTGATGGATGTGATTGACGACTTGGGAAGGCCTTCGGGAAGCGGACCTACTTCAATGTCCCAGTTGGTATGACCGCTTGGAACCATCGGGAAAACCTTTTCGCGTGGATCAGTGCGAAAGTCCACAACCACAGGGCGATCATCAATTTCGTTTGCCTTATCGATTGCGGACTGAACGCTGTCGGGCTCGTCAACGCGGATACCGACGCAACCCATGGACTCCGCCCAGCCGACATAGTTCGGCAAGTCAGGCGACAAGTACACCTGGGAATAGCGCTCGTCGTAGAACATCTCTTGCCACTGACGAACCATTCCAAGGAACGTGTTGTTCAGAATTGCGATCTTCACCGGAATGTCGTTCGCGGCGGCTGTCACCAATTCTTGTGCGGTCATCTGGAAACAACCGTCACCGTCGACCGCCCAAACCATCTTGTCCGGGCAACCAACTTTGGCCCCGATTGCCGCGGGAACCGCATAACCCATAGTTCCAAGCCCACCAGAGTTGATCCATGTGTTTGGTTGATCAAACTTCCAGTACTGACTTGCCCACATCTGATGCTGCCCAACACCGGAGGCAAGGATGGTTCCATCTGGAGCGGAATCGCGCAGCGCCTCAATAACGGACTGCGGCTTCAAGCGATCGCCCGAAACGTGCGGCTCATAGTGCAGCGGGTAGTTCTCTTTCCAGAAACGAACGCGACCTAACCACGGCTCGATGTTGCGCGCGAACTCATCTGTTTCCAGACGGGAAAACGCAACGCACAGCTCTTCAATTACTTGTCGCGCATCTCCCACAATTGGAATGTCAGCAAAACGAACCTTGTTCATTTCGGCGGGGTCGATGTCGACGTGAATCACCTTTGCATCGGGCGCGAACCCATCGAGCTTTCCGGTCACGCGGTCGTCAAAGCGGCTGCCAAGCGCAATCAGCAAGTCGCTTTCCTGCATGGCGGTAACCGCCGTGTAGTTGCCGTGCATGCCAGGCATTCCCAAACACAACGGATGCGAGTCTGGAAAACAACCGCGGCCCATCAACGTTGTAACAACCGGAATGCCGGTCATTTCCGCGAAGCGATACAGCGCAGAGCTGGCGTTTGCCTTGAGGATTCCTCCTCCGGCATAAATGACCGGCTTTTTCGCAGCAGCAATCATCGAGGCTGCTTCGCGAATCATCCGCGGGTGACCCTTCACGTTTGGCTTGTAGCCGGGCAGGTCGATCTGGTCTGGCCAATACCAATCCATCTGCTGATTAGCGACATCTTTGGGAAAGTCAATCAGCACAGGGCCAGGGCGGCCGGTGGTTGCAATGTGAAACGCCTCGCGCACAATGCGCGGAATGTCGGCCGCATCACTAACCAGCTCATTGTGCTTGGTGATTCCACGCGTGATACCAACCGTGTCAATTTCCTGAAACGCATCGGTGCCGATAGTCGAATAGGCAACCTGGCCGGTAATGACAACAAGCGGCGTTGAGTCCATGTACGCATTGGCAATCGGCGTAACGATGTTGGTGGCAGCCGGACCGCTGGTCACCATTGCAACGCCGGGGCGACCAGTTGCTTGGGCAAACCCTTCGGCCATGTGGCCGGCGCCCTGTTCGTGGCGAACAAGGATGTGACGCAGCGAGCTTTCAATCAGCGGGTCGTAGACCGGCAGAATTGCGCCGCCGGGCAAGCCAAACACGACATCGACACCTTGACACTCGAGGCTCTTGATCAGTGCTTGGGCTCCGGTCAGCGACATATTGCTGCTCCGTTCTTTCTTGTCGGCTTGGTTCTTACTTTGCGTGCTGCTTGCTGCTCTTATTGCTGGCTTTTTTGCTTGCTCATCTGCTGGTCACATTCATGGCATTTATCGTCGATTCTCGCTGTTTGCCGAGGCCCTCAGGTACGAAAAAGGCCCCCCTTTTGGGAGGCCTGAAGCGCGCGCCGGAGAACCGGACGCGCTAGCGAAGGACGACAATGAGGCTTTTTGCGGCGAACATTGGCTGGGACTCTAGCCGTTCTGGCCACCCGGCGGACTCCGAAGCCGCACGACAAAAAACCTTGGGGTCCTGACCAGCCGAAACGCGAAACTTTTGGTCGGCCTATTGACCACCCTATGTGGCGCTTGTCACACTTTGAGTGCGGGCGTTGCGGTCCGTTTCATTTTGGGGGGATTTTTTAATGGTTTTTTCATTTCGCCGCGTTGCGACTGTTTCTGCATCTGGTTTGATCATCACTGGACTGCTAGCCGGGCCTGTTGTTGCCATGCTGGGCATTAAGCCTTCAGCTTCGGCCGCACCCGTTCAAACAGTGCCGGCAGCTGCCACTACCGATTTGGTGGCAGCAACTTCTACAACGTCGTCGACATCAACATCGACATCGGTCATTGCTGCAACCACCACGACCTCGACGACAGTGGCAGCAACCGTGGCTCCATCAACCACGGCTGCATCCAAGGCAGGCGCTGTAAAAGCGCCAGCCTCGGTCCCCGCGAGCACGACCACCACAACCACCGAACCAACGCGCGACACCATGCCTGTTGAGATCGGCACAGCCTGCGTCATCTACGAAGACGGCCACAGCGAAGGTTGCGAGAACTAAACCAGCAGCAACACTGTTGCTGCTGGTTTACCCAGACTCAGCCAGCCGATCAGCCCGCTGAGTTATCGAATCAGTGGACGACGACCGTTGAGCCAATTGGCGCAAGGCCCTTTGACCACACAAAGTCGATTGCGGCATTGGACATGCGAGCGCAACCGTGTGACGCGGGATATGGCGGAATGCTGGGCGCGCCATGGATGGCAATGCCGCCATTGAAGTAGCGCGGACGGTAAAGGTCGCCAAGCGGAGCGTGGCGGACACCGTCAATCGAACGCTGGAACTTGAAGGTTCCACTCGGCGTAATGGCGACTCCAGAGCCACCCTTTTCCTTGTACTTGCGACCCGAACCAGTAGAGGTGTTGAACACCCAAACCACGCGACCATTGCGGATGACCTTGATGACCTGACGGGCCTTGTCGATCTCCATGCCGTTTGTGAGCTTTACGCCAGGCGATGGGCGCTTGGCGCTCATCAGGGCCTTGCTGGTCTTTGCATCGAGAACTCCGGTGCGCTTCAAGCCGTTGACCTTCTGAAAAGCGTAAACAGCCTGACGAGATGTGATCCCGTATTTTCCGTCTACACCGCTCAGCCAGTAACCGGCTGCCAACAATTTCTTCTGAGCCACCTGTACCGGGATGGCGCTGGTTCCCGACTCTTCTGACAGCGACTGCAATCCGCCGCGGCTCGGAGCGTCCTCGGCGTCGGGCGTTGTCTCTGCAATGTCTTGCTCAGTAGGCAGGAAGTCGGTTTCAACGGTGCTTAGCTGCGGGGCTTGTGCGGCATTGGCGTCGGCAATTGCGCCAACTCCCACGCTGCCTAGACCGACACTCAACGCGACTGCAGCCGCAACGAGCGCCTTTTTGTGACGTGATGCAAACGCACCATGCGAACCGGAAAGCTTGAACAATTTGACGCCTCTTCTATAAACAGCGAGCTGAAAGGTAAGCCCCGCAACTTAGACAGCGCGGCGGCCTAGTTCAAAGTTTGGGCCTAGTTGTTTGTTGTCGCGCCCTTTTCCGCACCGCTGGCCAGCTTCGCGAATTTCGCAAGGACACCCGTTGTGTAACGCGGCTTGAACTCGGCCAGGTTCGCGGCTCGGTCACGCAGTTCATCTTCGCCAACGTGAAGGTCCATAGTGGCGCTTTCGATGTCAACGGTTATTCGGTCACCGTCTTTGACGAGGGCGATGGGCCCGCCGTCAACGGCCTCGGGAGCAACGTGGCCAATACAAAAACCGCGCGTGCCGCCCGAGAAGCGTCCGTCGGTAATCAACGCACAGTCATTACCCCGACCCGCGCCCGTAAGCGCGCCAGTGACAGCCAACATCTCGCGCATTCCAGGGCCACCCTTGGGGCCTTCGTAACGAATGACAAGAACGGTGCCGGGCTCAATCTGGTTGTTGACGATTGCGTCCATTGCCGCGTCTTCACCATCAAACACGCGCGCCGTTCCGTCAAACCCGGTCAAGTCAGTACCGGCAATCTTCACGACCGCACCGCTTGGCGCAAGAGAACCGCGGAGAACCTTTATTCCACCGCGCGCATGGATGGGTTCTGACATTGGACGCACGACCGTCCCATCGGGACCGGGAGGATCAAGCGAAGCAATGTTTTCAGCCATTGTTTGACCGGTCACTGTCAACGCATCGCCATTCAGCAAGCCTGCATCAAGCAACATCTTCAACACGACGGGAACGCCACCGACTTGGTGCAGGTGAACCATGTGGAAGCGTCCGCCGGGTTTCATGTCTGCAAAGTGAGGCGTGCGGTCTGCAATGCGCGTGAAGTCTTCCAACTGAAGATCGACTTGGACCTCGTGTGCGATTGCCAACAAGTGCAACACGGCATTTGTTGAACCACCAAGCGCCATAACTACGGCAATGGCGTTTTCGAATGCAGCCTTGGTCAAGATGTCGCGAGGGCGTATCCCTTCTTCGAGCATTCCAACAACAGCGCGGCCGCTCAACACTGCAAACTCGTCGCGCAACGAATCAATAGCCGACGCGCTGGCGGTTCCGGGCAAAGACAAACCAAGGGCCTCACCCACGCTTGCCATTGTGTTGGCCGTGAACATTCCCGCACAACTTCCCTCGCCGGGACATGCGTGGCGTTCAATTGAATCAAGCTCTTCGATCGACATCGTTCCTGCCGCACACGCACCAACTGCTTCGAACACGCTTGTGATGTCGAGTGCGTCGTCGGGGTGTCCCGGGCGTTGGCCGGGCAGAATCGAGCCGCCGTAAAGGAATGCCGTTGGCACATTGAGACGCGCGGCCGCAATCATCATTCCTGGAAGTGACTTGTCGCACCCCGCCAGCGTCACCAAGCCGTCGAGACGTTCGGCGTGCACGACACACTCCACGCTGTCGGCAATGATCTCGCGGCTGACCAGCGATGCGCGCATACCTTCGTGACCCATTGAAATGCCGTCGCTGACGGCAATGGTGTTGAACTCCATTGGAAATCCACCGGCTTGAATGACGCCTTCCTTCGCAGCCTTCGCAAGGCGCGCAAGGGGCATGTTGCACGGCGTAACTTCATTCCAAGAACTGGCGATGCCAACCTGCGGCTTGTCAAAGTCCGCATCTGTCATTCCAACCGCTCGCAACATCGCGCGCGCCGGAGCACGCTTCATTCCTTCGGTTACTTCCCTACTTCTGAAACGCGAGTCTGGCTGATCCGTCATGCACCGAGCCTATTGCGCGCCGCTCAGCGGGCGGGGCACGGCCGGGCCAGTCGGGGCCGGCCCCGACTGGGGCCGCGGGCCAAAACTGTTACGCAAGTGTCGCGATCGGGCCCTCAAAGTCGAAAATCACGACACTTAAGTAACAGTTTTCGCGGGAAAGAGGGACGTGAGCATCACAACGGTTAATCCCGCAGCAAGACGCAACCCGGTAACGCGAGGTGGGAACGACTAAGCGAGGCGGGGTTCAGCTGAGGAGCCATTGGGCCGAGATCCCGAGACCCGAAGGGGCTCGGGATTGCTAGGCCTAGGCGACGAAGCGGAACTGCGCCTCGCGCCCCTAGGCGACGAAGCTTGAACCCGACCCGGCCCGCGGCGAATTCAACAACGCAACCATTTGGCGCAAGGTGTGATTGCGGCGCTGAGTGATGTCGTCCCACGTAAAGCGTCCAACTTTCCAACCCGTTACGGCCGACACGCGTGTTTGACGATTGGCGTCGTACGTCGGTTGATCGTTGTGCCATGCGCCATCGAGCTCGATGAACACCCCGCACTGTGGAAATGCAAGATCGACCCGCGCAACAAACCTTCCATTCGGATGAGTGATGTCGACCTGTCGAGCCGGGGTTGGAATGCGAGCGTCCTCACGAAATAACTGGATAGCGAGCGTTTCAAGCAGGCTCTCAGTTGGCGGGACCCGCGTCCCCCGAAGCTCAACAACTCGACGAACTCTTGCATTGCCCTGATGTCTGAACTCGCGCACGCGCTTCAGAATGTCGTCCACCGTCAAGAGCTTCATTCGCAATGCGGACTCGAGCATCTGCTCCCAACGTTCGTCGCCATTACGACTTGCCAGCTCAATCAGAGTCCGTTCCGGAGACGTCACCGCAACTCCGTCGACAATCCGAACATCGCCATCCCTAAGCAAAAGACGACGACTACCGGACAAACGCGTCAACTTGGCCGAAGACGCGACAGTGTTCGAACTAATGGAGTCCAGCCCGTAAAGGAGCCCCGCAAGGTCGCCCGTCGCAACTCCATGTGTGGCCTTTACCACGGAAAAGCCTTGTTCAATCAAACTCGGCTCATCGCGCCCAAGCACGTAAACGCCACGAACCACGCGGTGCGCCGTGCCGGTTTTGACCATCCAACGAATCTGCGACTTTGTGAGGCCAAGCTCATACAACTCGGCATTTGTAAACGATGTGCGCACTGCAGTGATTCCCACTGTCGAACTTGAGGACTGCAAATGCGGTCGATGCGCAATGAACATACGCGTGCACTGTGACACCCATCCTCGACAAGTCGCCGGAGACCGCTCAAACAGCGGGCCGCGGGCCAAAACTGTTACGCAAGTGTCGCGATCGGGCCCTCAAAGTCGAAAATCACGACACTTAAGTAACAGTTTTCGCGGGAAAGAGGGACGTGAGCATCACAACGGTTAATCCCGCAGCAAGACGCAACCCGGTAACGCGAGGTGGGAACGACTAAGCGAGGCGGGGTTCAGCTGAGGAGCCATTGGGCCGAGATCCCGAGACCCGAAGGGGCTCGGGATTGCTAGGCCTAGGCGACGAAGCGGAACTGCGCCTCGCGCCCCTAGGCGACGAAGCGGAACTGCGCCTCGCGGCCCTCGCGGGCCTAGTGGATAGGAACGCGGGAAATGAAGTCCTCGTAGTGATGCATCACGTGATTCCACTCGTACTTGTTCTCGACATAGATACGACCATTGCGACCAAGCGTGTTCCGCGCGGACTCGTCTTCCACAAGGATGTCCAGGCCGGACTCGAACTCTTTGAAGTTGCGATACGCAAACGCGCCTTGACTGCGCTTGGCTTGGCCCTCCAACACATTGCAGTGACCATTAACCATCGCCGGACGCGACTGCGCCCACGCCTCGGTCAGCACAATGGAAAAACTCTCGAAGTAACTGGGGTGCATGGAAACCAACGCGCCGGCAAACGCGTCGTACTTAGTTTGCGAAGGCACAAACCCGGTCGTGATGACATCTGGATGAGGGTCGACTGGACGAACAGGCTCACCAACCAAAACCAACTTGAGCGGCGACGGATGACGCTCCTTGTACGCGCAGAAATAGTCGTAAAGCTCGACGCTTCCCTTCGACGGGTCCAAACGCCCCACACAAACAATGTACGGATCGTCTCCCAAGTTGTACTGCTGGCGAAACCGCGAAGCGTCTCCCTTGACGTCGAGGTCCACACCAATACCCAACGTGGATGACATGGCCGAAGGCGCAGAACGACGATGCATCAGCTGTTCTTCCTCGTCGGCCAAAAACACATAACCAGTCGGCAACTTGAACAACGAGTCAAAGATTGAGAAATAGAACTGCGATTCATCGTGCGCCAGCGGATGCAGGATCGTCGGAATGCGCCCAGACGTCAGTGGCAAGCCCTTGACTGTTGGGTAATAGAGGTATGTGAAGAACAGCGCAGCGTCGTAATTGAGCGCGTTGTCCCACACCCACTCCTCAAAGCCCGGCATGTAAGGGCCCTGGATCTTCAACCACTGTTCTTGCGCGTACAACGGCATGCCGCGCGGCGCGTTGCAAATGCGCGGACCCAACGCACCGAACAACTCGTGATCGCGCGGCTTGTCAACACGAAAACGGTGAACCTTTACGCCGTTCAGCTCGGACTCGCCGGGTTCGTAGTAATCGGCCCAATCAAAGTAGGTAACAGCACAGCTGGTCACCACATGCACTTCATGACCGCGAGCCGCCATGTGCTCGGCCATCATCCTTGAATACGTCTCGGACCCGCCAAACGCTTTCTCGCCGTACGCCTGATTGCAAAACAACAACTTCATGGCGCAGCAACCTCCAAGATGGCATCAAGTGTTTGAGCGCGAGCAAGATCGGGGTTGATCTCGTTGTGTCGAGCACGTCCGCGTGTAATCAGTTCTTGGCGAAGCGCATCATTTGTCAAGACTTCAGCCATGGCTTCGGCAGCCAACAAGGGGTCTGGCTCCGGCGGCAGCAATACACCTGCACCACCAAGCGTTTCGCCAACAGCACCGCAGTCTCTTGCGACAATCGGCAAATCGAAACCCATTGCCTCAACCAAAGGAACGCAATAGCCCTCATGTTCGCTGAGCGTCACAAATGCGTCAGCCACATTGAACAGCGCAACAAGTTCGGCATCGGTGGCAGCCCCGAAGATGCCGGCGTTCTTCATGTTCAACTCGTAAATGAAGTCCTGCAAGTAATCGCGATAAAGCGGAAGCCTGGGTGCGCCGACCATCACCAGATTGGCTTCGGGAAGAATGCTTGTAGACAACGCGTAGTAAGCCTCAAGCAACAAGTCTGGCCGCTTGTGTGGCAACAGCTGACCAACAAACAAAAGCACCGGGCCCGTAACGACCTGTCGAAAGTGATTGAGCGTTCCTTCACTTGGCTCGACGGACTTGAGTGCACTCAAGTCAATGATCAATGGCACAACGCGCACATCGCTGAAACCGAGGTCGATCAACTCTTTTGCGTTGTAATGCGATTCGGTGATTGCAAATTCACAACGCGTAACCAGCGATGCCAGTTCTGTCCGCCCGCTTGCCAATAAACCTGCAAATGCAGGATCAAAACCAAGAAACGGTTCGGCAGGACTGATGTTGTGATAGCTGATCATCAATCGCTCAGGCCGTTGCAGAACAAAGTTCGTGACGGTCGGACTACCGATCGAAACGTGAAACAGAATCAAATCGTTGGCCATGTTTGCGTCGTTGCTGTGACGCAAGGCGTGCAACGGCTGCACGCGATCGGCGACATCGGGGTGAATGTTCAGCGCGAAAATGCCAGAGTTGGAAACGCCGCTCATCAAAGCGTCAATTTCAAACGCCTGATTCGTGATTGCGTCACCCGGCGCTGCAGTTACGACGATTTGATGAAAGTTCATGTCGACTACTTGGTTGCAACCGTTGCGTAGTCAGCCGCCGAGTAGAGCAATGCGTTAAGACGGTCAACGTTGCGGCGTTCGTCGGCATCGCCCGCTGGCTCCAATCGATATTCCTCCGGCGGTGCGTTGCGCCAGTGGGTTTCAACATTGGAAAACCCTGCTTCGCGCTGCAAGAACGCTAGGTACTCGGGGTGCACGGGACGGGTGTGCGTGGGGTCAACATAAAAAGCGTTTGCAAATACATGCAAGGAACGTGGGTTGACCGTTTCGATGACCAACATTCCGCCGGCCTTCAGCTTTTGGAAAGCAGCTTCAACGAGATCGAGTTGTTGTTGCTGAGTGAGGTGCTCAATGACTTGAATCAAGCTGATTCCCGCAAGCGAATTGTCTTCGCACTTGCGGAGTATCTCGACTCCGTCGCCAACTTTGACTTGCAACTTGTTGTCACGAGCAATCTCGGCAAGTGCGGGGTCAATCTCGATTCCCCAGTTCTCGCGTCCGATAGTGCTAATCAGCTCCATGAACTCGCCGCGCCCACAACCCATGTCGACAATTGGACCCTCGGGCGCCTTACGGAACAGCTCGGCCAAGTCGCGATAGCGATCGCGCAACTCTTCGGGGCTGCCGCGGAAAGCATTCTCAAATGAATCGTTTGTAAACCACGGACGGAACTGACGGTCTTGTTCTGCTTTTTCGAGCTGTTCAACTCGCCTGCGCAGATCGCTGAGTCCCGCCTCGTTGTTGAGTGGCTTGCGCTCGTAACTGTCCAGACGCTCAATGACCGAATCAATGCGAGTCAACAAGTCGGTGTGCACGTGAGTGCTTCCGTCATGAACCGCCTGAACCAGCGACGCCAGAACCGACCGAACGTCGTCGGCGAACTGCTGCATTTGTTGCAGAACACCGTCCGTTTGACGCGCAACGGTCTTGTTCACAACGCGGTGAACCTGGCTGACGCCGGGCTTGCCTGACTCCACACTGATTCGAGCACGAGAAAAATGTCCAGACTGATTGAGCGATTCGAGCTGATTGCTGAGCGCATCGGCGTCGCGCTCCACGCGGTGATACACCATCCGCTTGAAATGCTCATCGAGGCGTTCAATCAGGTCTGCGGGGTACTGGCCGCTGTTGTTGCGCTCGTCTACTTGAGCCCTCAAACGATCCAACAGGCCGTCGATCTGGGTCGGCGCCTCGGTTTTTGCGGAATCTGGCATACCAAAGGACCCTAGTAGGGCATAGCAATCAACCGGGGACTACTCCCCCGTTACCAACCGAGCCGTTTGCCCATTCGGAAGTATCAGGGTCGCCGGCGCATATGCGTAACCAATTGTGCGCGTGGGGTTCATCACGGCAAACTCGTAACGCTGGTCGTGCCAGTCATAAACGGTTCCACCATCGCGATTGTGGACCGAAACGCTCACCTTGTAATCGCCTTCAAGTAGCGGCACGTTTTCGACATCGAACTTGATCTGACCCGATCCTTCAAGCGGTTCAAGCTCCACACCAAAGTGAGTGGTGTTCCAACCCCAAACCAGGCGTGCATCGGCATCGTGAACTGCAACACCAAAGACGACGTCTTCCATTCGCTTGTTGGCGGTGAATGAAACGTCGATGTTCAGACCCTCGCCCGGCTCCAGGTACTTGCGCTCGGATGAATGCGGATGCGAGACCAACACCTTGTCAATCTTGATTGCCTTCGTGGCCTTGGATTCCTGCTGCTGACCGTGAGAACGGTCGACTTCTGCAGCGCCAGCGTTGAGAATCTCGCTGTCGGCTTCAACCGGAACGCCACGCTTGGCCAGATACTCGCGGTACACGCGAATTGCCTCGCCTGGCGGGCCTTCGGCCACCTTGTCACCGTGATCCAACACCGCTGCGCGGTCGCAAATCTGGCGAACCATGTCGGCAGAGTGCGTCACAACAATGATTGTGCGTCCCTCTTTTTGGAACAAGCGCACACGCTCAAGACACTTGCGCTGAAAAGCCTCGTCGCCGACTGCCAAAACTTCGTCAACCAACAAGACATCGGGGTCCATGTTGACCGCGACTGCAAAACCAAGGCGGACATACATTCCCGATGAGTAGTGCTTCACCTGGTTGTCAATGAACTCTTCGAGTTCGGCAAAAGCAACAATGTCATCAAAGCGCTTCTCTACTTCGCGCTTGGGCACGCCCAACAGCGTTGCGTTCATGAAGATGTTTTCTCGACCCGTGAGGTCTGGGTGGAAGCCTGCACCAAGTTCAAGCAACGCGGCCATTCGTCCACGCACAAGAACGCGCCCCTGGGAGGGTCGCAAGATGCCCGCAACGCACTTCAGCAACGTCGACTTGCCAGAACCGTTGTGGCCCAACAACGCAAATGTTTGACCTTCTTCGATGTCAATGCTGACGTCTTTGAGCGCGTGAAACTCTCGGTGCTCAACGCGGCCAACGTGCAATAGGCGTTCCTTCAACGAACTGAAACGCTCCGCCGGCACGCGGAAATCTTTCGAGACGTTCTCGATCTTTACGGCTACAGCCACCTAAAGCTCCTCGGCGAAGTCGCCCTCGAGTTTCGAAAACACCTTGAGTGCAATGAAGAAAAGGACCGAGCCGAACACCAATGAATAGCCACAATGCGCGACGTACCAAAGAACACTTTCATCGGGAAGAATTGGGACCGGGTTGCCGTCTGCACCAATCGGCGCAGGATCGTTATACAAGACACGCTGGAACAGCAACACGATTGGCGTTAGCGGGTTCAGCAGGTAAATCCACGTGAGGCCCTTTGGGTCGAGATTCGCGGCGACCTTTGCAAACGTGTACGCAACGATTGGCATTGTCCAGAACCACGCAAACAAGACAAGGTCCAACAGGTGTTGTGTGTCGCGGAAACGTACGTTGACTGCGCTCAATAAGACGCCGAAAGCCGACGCCAATAACAACAACACCAAAGACCCTGGAATGAGCAGTGCAAGCATTTGCCAGTCGGGGCTGTGCCTGAACACCAGCAACGCACCTAGCAACACAACGGTCTGCAGCAAAAAGTGCACAAGGTTTGCGCCAACAGTTGCCAACGGCAAGATCTCTCGCGGAAACGAAACCTTTCCAACAATTGCTGCATTGCCGACGATCGAACCGGTTGCTGCGGCTAGCGAGCCTTGGAACAGGTTCCAAACAAGCAATCCCGACAACAAATAGATGGCAAACAGCGGAATGCCGTTCTTGAGAATCACTTGAAACGCCACGTAATAAACAACAAGCGACAGCGCGGGGTTGAGAAGAGTCCACAAGAACCCAAGCGCACTCCCCTTGTATTTAACCTTCAGCTCTTTGCGAGTCAGACTCAACAGCAATTCGCGATAAGCCCAAATGTCTTTCAGGCGCTGCCATGTCGAAACCTTTGCCGACATGACGCGAAAACTCTTGTTGTCAGGTGCGTTCCGCGTGTCTGAAATGGCAGTTGAGTTAGCTGACGACAGGCTGGACATGACTCATTCACACTACAGAGGCAACGCCGGTTAAGAGGGTCAAAACTCAGCCGAATTGTCGCGCACAAGACCTCTGACCATGACCTCCCCAGGCCGCCTTTCCTGCGCAATCTGCGGACACTGGACACAAGGGGTGACAGATCAAGCACGCCTGGTCACAATTTGCGACACTTCTCCGCATGGATTTCACCAAAGACGTCCAGTTTTCAACTCTCGACGACGTTCCCGTCCTTTGGATTGAACAGCCCGGACCAACACAGATCGCACTCAAGTTTCGCGTGGGCCAGGCAGACGAGCAGATTCATTTTCGAGGAATCACTCACCTTGTCGAACACCTTGCCATGCACGGCCTTGGCGAAAGGGAATACGACTTTAACGCTCAGGTCGACATGCTTTTTACGGACTTTGGCTGCAGGGGTTCCCAAGAGGAAGCACGCGAGTTCATCGAATCAGTGACGCAATCGCTTGCAAACC
>JBDIBA010000012.1:0-43665 GCA_039812705.1 Acidimicrobiia bacterium | reverse complement strand
GGACCATTGTCCGGACCATTGTCCGGACCCTGTCCGCCTAAGCGCTTCGCACGCCGTTCGCCAAGATCCGTCACGCTGGCCAGCGGAGGCGTGACCTCTGAATCGGCGTCGGCGGCACGCAGGTCGCCTTGCTTAGGCTCAATGCTGGCGTCTCTGAGATGCCCCCAGTCCTGGGCGTCCAGGTCCCGCGCCAGGTCCCGCGCCGGAGGAACTGGGCGCGCTGTCTGCAGTTCTGACCGCTGCAATTCTGCCTGTCGCAGCAGGAGTTCCTTCTCGATCATTGCGTGAAGCTTGTCTCTGGTTGCGTTTAGGGCCGCTGTGCTTTTGTCGTCCGAGTCATGTTGGTTGATGAACTCCTGCGCGGTTCTCTTTGTCCCGTCAGGCTTGTACAGCGTTGGCTCGAATACCGGGCTGTCGTGCCGGATGACTGCAAAGACGAAGTCAATGGTCTCCGCGTTGAATGGTCGTTCGCTCAGCACACTTCTAAAGGGGTTCATAAATGCTTCGTTGTCGAGCCCACGGTGCATTGCTTCCAACTCGTCTCTGAGTTGTTGTGCTTGTGGCACCGAGAACCCGGCGTTCTTAGGGGTGTCGTTGTGTCCGCTGATTGGGCGTGGCCCGAGTTGCGACATTGCAATGGACTCTGCGACCTGCCACGGGCTCAGATCGGGTTGCTTGAGCAGCTCGGGACGTGCGCGTATTAGGACATCTTCGACTCTTCGAAGCTTTTCATCGAAGTTGTCGAACACGCGCGCAGCACCCTTGTTGCTCAGCGTTTCCTCGGGTTCGTCGCGATTATTGCTGGTGCGTCGTTGCCCTTGTGTGTGTTCAACCCTTAGACGGTCGAACGCTTGGCGGTGAGACTGGACGAATGAATCGAGCGCATCGAGGTATTCGATGGGGTCATCGAATACCTCGCCAGCAACGACTGCTTCGCCCGGCCTCAAAGGCCCCTTGCCGGTTTCCCTGAATCGTGCATCAATCTCGACTTGGCGTGCGTCGGTGATGTCGAGGTTGGCGAAAAGAGATTTAGCGACGGGAACCAATGCCTTGCTGGCGCCGGCGTGACCCCGCAGCCATTCGTACTGCTCATCTCTGGTCGCGCCTTCTGGCTGCATGGACGCGATTATCCTGTCGCCTAGCGCCTGCTGGAGCCACGCGGATGGGACTGTTGCGTACCAAGGCGATTCGAGCATTTCGCGCTGACGATCAGTGAGCGAGTCAAGGTCGAACTTCAGACCGGCGCGTTCGATGATCCGTTCTTGGACTGCCATGGCGGCATCGTTTAGAGCTTGGCGGTCGAAAGGGGGGTTCACCGACATCAAACAACTATCGAATGTCGGCTTGAAATCTCCAAATCAGGCGTTGGGCCACCTTTGGTGTTGATTGCCTCGGTCATGGTCCAGACGGCGCCAACTAGGTTGCACATTTATGGGTAAGAGGTTGCGCAGAATTATTGGCCTGATCCTGTTCGTTTGGGTGATCGCGATGGCAGTCATTGCGGCGTCGGGCGCGGCAGAGGCAAAGAGCGGAGAGCGGCAGCTGAAGAAGGTCGCGTCGGGAACCGGGTTGGCCGCGCTGCAGAGCGCTGCCGGCGATGCCGACATTAAGAATGCCGCCAAGCACTTTCGCCGCGCGCACAGTCGTTTTTCGAATCCAGTGTTTTGGCCGATCAAACCCATTCCGGTGTTGGGTAATCAGGTCAAGTCCGCGCAGGGCCTAACGGGTGCCGCCGCAGAGACTTCAGACATAACACTCCAAGTGCTGAACAGAGTGCGCGCGCTTGATTCGAGCGGCGACCGCCCCGCCATGTTGCGCGAGGTGTCCACTATCTGTGCCGATGCCGACGCACGTCTTCGCAAGATTGACATTGGTCCAAAGAGCGGGCTGATCAAGCCGCTCGGCGATGTCCGCGAGTCCGCGGTCGACAATTTGAACACCCTGCAGTCGGCGCTTGTCAGGGGAGGGGCTGCCTCTGGGGGTTTGGCGGACCTCATGTCCAAAGATGCCAAGTACATGTTCGTCGCCGCGAATAACGCCGAAATGCGCAATGGCTCCGGCATGTTTCTTCAGGCCGGCTTGCTAAGCGTCAAGTCGTCCAAGTTTGAAATTGGGGATCTGGTTCCAAGCGGCGAGCTGGCTCAAAACGGTGCAAACCAAGTGAGCTGGACCGGCGACATTGCCGATAACTGGAAGTGGTTAGGTCGTCAAGGTGACTTGCGCAACCTCATGCTGTCACCAAGGTTCGATGCAAACGCTCCCATTGCAAAACAGATCTGGGAAGGCGCGGGCAAGCCACAAGTAGATGGTGTGCTGGTTGTCGATGTGGAGATGATGCGCGCGCTTCTTGCAACCGTGGGTCCTGTTGAGGTTGGAGGTTTCAATGTCAACAAGGACAATGCAGTGCGCAGCTTGATGTTTGATCAGTACACAGGCATTGATTACGACGCGAACACTCGTCGCGAAAACATCGACCGTCGTGAAGGCCTTGCGGCGGTTGCAGGTGTTGCGTTCGAGAAGTTCGCAAATGGTAACTGGAGCCTGGCCACTGCGGCCAAAGAGTTTGGAACGGCCGCGCAGGGTCGTCACCTCTTGTTGTGGAGTCAGGACGCGACCTTGAACGAGCGTTGGGTCAAAGCCGGCCTAGGTGGTCAGCTGCACTCGGGTGACACGATGGTCAGCTTGACCAACCTTGGTACAAACAAGCTCGACCAGTTCATGAAGGTTCAGACCACTCTTGACGTCGGACAAACCGACTCGGCTACGAATGTCACCATGAAGGTGAAGGTCAAGAATGAGGCGCCGCAGAATGGACCCCAGTACGTGCTCGGTCCGATTGCTGACAGTCCGGCGCAGCCCGGTCAGTACCTCGGAATGTTGACCTTCTCTCTCCCAGGTGATGCCGGGACGATCAAGTTTGACCAGAACCTTCCAATGTCGGTCAGGGGTCGCGATGGCGATAACGCGCAGATTGCCGTTGGTCTCGATGTTCCACGCGGCAACGAGCAGGAGTTCACGCTCCGGTTCACTAGACCGGCAAACGCCGTGGGAACGACTGTCCGACCATCAGCGCATTTACCGGCCATTTCCTGGCAGTTCAGAGATGAGAAGTGGGAAGACAAAACTTCTAGAACGATCAAGTTCTAAAACTTCTGAACAAAATCTGGATTCCCGTAAGAAATGGCTGCGCCGGTCGATCAAGTGGAGTAGGTTGCCAACCAACTACTACCTAGTGGGGTATGCAGAACTGATGTTGACTCGTAAAAACATGCTTAAGGGCCTCGTCGCAGGATCATTCGTCGCCGGATCGATCCTTGCTCCAATCGATGCCTTCGCACAGACGCCACCTCCGGGCTACGACTCGGACCCGGCTCACCACAGCACCGACGTAAACGACCCAGACCCGGCTCACCACCGTCCAATCTTGGTTTTCTCGGCTTCGACAAACGAGTGGGTTCTGACCCCTATTGCTGGCTTTGACCTCAACGGTTACCCGGTTGGCGGTTCAACACCTGGCACCACAACGCCTACTCCTCCTCCTGGTTACGACCCAGACCCTGCGCACCACAGCACAGACGTGAATGACCCAGACCCGGCTCACCACCGTCCGTACTACGTGTATGCAGATGGCACCTGGCGTCTTGTGCCGGTTCCAGGTTTCGACCTGAACGGCTACCCAGTTGAATCAGGAACCTTCTCCTAAATCAGCTGAGTCCTCCAGACCAGTTTTCTGAAACTAGAAAAACCGCTCCGGCTTAGCCGGGGCGGTTTTTTGTTGTCTGTGGACGTTCGCGTTGGTGTTGATGTGCGTCGCAGCGGAGGCATCAAGCCATGTTGGCAACGATTGTCTGGATGGCGCCGGCTAACTCTTCGCGAGTCGCGCGGAATGCCGAAGTCGGCATGCCGAGGGGATCTGCCGTGTCGTCGGCGTCGCTTGCGCCTGCCAGGTCTGCTGTGGTGCGACCCTCATGGACGCGTGCCACCCAGTCCTTGAAATCCTCCCCCGGCATTTGTGGGCTTGCCGAGCTGCGACGAGCAAACTCCTTGACCGTGAAGACCTTCGCAAAGGCTCGATAGTCCACGGCAAGCTGGCGAACCTGGGCGCGCTCCATCACAACCACGAGGTCTGCGTCTCGTACGACCTGCTTGTCGAGTTGGGTGCTGGAGTGCGCGGCCGCGTCTAGCCCAACCTCATTGAGTACCTCGATTACTGCGGGGTCCGCCGGGTGGCCAGATTCGAGGAAACCGGCAGATGACACGTCGAACTGACTCTTGCCTGCGTGGGCAAGTGCCTGCTTAAAGAGGTGTTCGCCGATGGGCGACCGGCAGCGATTCGCGTGGCAGCAAACGAGGATCGTCGAAGGATTCATTACGCCGAGCCTAAACGTGGTCAACTTGGGCCGTGATTCAAGTAATTGCCATCCATGACCTCACTGACGAACACGAACGTGAGTGGACGGAGTTGATGACAGTCAATCCGGCGCACCGCAACGGTTTTCTTTCGCCCGTATTTGCGCGTGTCGTCGAGGCCCACCGACCGGGTGTCCAAGTCGCAGTCATCCGCAAAGAACGCGGCGTTGCCTACCTTGCGTTCGAGCGCGCCGGCAAAAGGACCGCCCGAGCTTGCGGTCTTGGAATCAGCGACATGCAAGGAGCCGTTGGCGAGTTCGACCCGGCGTGGTGGCCCGAGGTGCTCGAGGCAATGGATGTGGAGGTGTTTGATTTCGACCATCTCATGGCCGACCAGGCGCCAGCCGGGTGTCGGGTTGAGTATGCGCCGGTAGTGGAATTGAGCGACGGCTACGAGGCATACGAAGAAGCCTTACAAGCTCGTCACAAGAAGCGAATCAAGAGTTATGACCGCAAAGAACGGCGTTTGATTGCCGAGGTGGGCGAGTACGAATTCACCTATGACGATCAGCGCGAATCCACATTGGCTGCCATTGGGCGGTGGAAGTCGGCTCAGTACAAGCGCTCTGGTTATGCGGACCTCTTCGCACAAGACTGGTATGTGGCTGTCCTGAAGGACTTGCTAGCAACGCCGAGGTCTCAATGCTTTGGCGTGTCGGCGTCATCGTTGAGCGTGGATGGAAAAGTTATTGCCGCTCAGCTCAACGTTGTTGGCAACTCTGTAATGAGTGGTTGGGTGACTGCCTTTGACCGCGACTACTCGAAGTACTCGCCGGGGATTGTGATGTTGCGCCACACATTGCAGCAGGCGTCGGCAAGCGGAATCACGACCTACGAGTTCGGCAAGGGCGACGAGGGTTTCAAGCAGGACTTCAAAACCGGCGATGTTGGCGTTGTTACCGCTTGGATTCGGCGCCCTGGTGTTGCGTCGGCGTTGTTTTGGTTGCGCAGAGAGCCGCGGCGACGCTTGGAGTTGTTCATTCTTGATCGGCCAGAGCTGCGACTGCGGGTTCGCAAGATTGTTGCCTCGTTGGGCAGGTTCCGCCGCTGAGCGAGCCCTCCAAGAGGGATCGCGGCCACCCGCATAGAATGTCCGCGTGTCCCGTCAACTTGTAACTAGTGCGCTTCCATACATCAACGGTGTTAAGCACCTCGGCAACCTCGTCGGTTCGATGTTGCCCGCTGACGTTTACAGCCGGTTCATGCGCATGACGGGCGAAGAAGTCCTCTTCATCTGTGCAACCGACGAACACGGAACACCGGCCGAACTGGCAGCGCTTGCCGCTGGTTTACCTGTAGCCGAGTATTGCGCGCGCGAACACGAAGTCCAGAAGCAGCTGGGCGAGCGATGGCAGCTTTCGTTCGATCATTTCGGCCGCAGTTCGTCGGCGCAAAACGCCGAGCTGACTCGCCACTTTGCCCGCGTGCTCAAAGAGAACGGTTACATCGAAGAGCGTTCGACAACTCAGGCGTATTCATTGACCGACAAGCGGTTCTTGCCAGACCGTTATGTAACGGGTACGTGTCCTCACTGTGATTACAAGGCCGCGCGTGGCGACCAGTGCGAGAACTGCACGCGTGTTTTAGACCCTGTAGACCTTGTTGAACCGCGCAGTGTTATCTCGGGTTCAACCGACATTGAGTTCCGCGATAGCAGCCACTTGTTCTTGTTGCAGTCGCGCTTGGCAGACGACTTGCGCAAATGGGTGATGTCAAAGGAAACATGGAACTCGGTTGCGCGTTCTATTGCGCTCAAGTGGTTGGACGAGGGCCTCATCGACCGCGGCATCACTCGAGACCTCGAGTGGGGAGTCAAGGTTCCCGAAGAGTGGCCAGGATTCGAGAACAAAGTCTTTTACGTATGGTTCGACGCTCCAATCGAATACATCGGCGCAACAAAAGAATGGGCCGACCAAGATCCCGAGAATCGTGATTGGAAAAGTTGGTGGTATGACGCCAGCGACGTCGAGTACAGCCAGTTCATGGGCAAGGACAATGTCCCATTCCACACCATTACGTTCCCGGCAACGCTGCTTGCAAGTGGTGAGCCCTGGACAAAGGTCGACAAGCTAAAGGGCTTGAATTACTTGACCTATTACGGTGGCAAGTTCTCAACAAGTCAGCAGCACGGCGTGTTTATGCATGATGCTTTGGACATCTTGCCCGCCGACTTGTGGCGTTATGTGTTGATGGCTAACGCGCCCGAGACATCTGACTCTGATTTCAGTTGGGATCTGCTTGCAACGGCCATCAACAAGGACCTTGCTGGAACCCTGGGGAACTTTGTCAATCGCATCTTGAAGCTGAACCACAACAACTTTGGCGATGTTGTGCCATCGGGTGGGCAGCCCGGCGAAGCCGAAGAAGCAATCGCCGATGAACTTGCTAACGCAGTTGCTGAAGTCACGACTCATTACAAAGACCAACAGTTCCGCAAAGCAATGGCTGCAACTCGCAATGCTTGGTCGCTTGGCAACATCTACCTTGATCGCGTTGCGCCGTGGAAGACAATCAAGGTTGACCGCGAGCAAGCGGCAATGCAGATGCGCACGGCGATTGGTTTCATCGAAATGTTTGCAGTGTTGGCAGCACCCGTCATGCCCGAACTGGCCGAGAAGATGGCTGCAACGGTTGGTAAGGGTGCAGCGCACGGCTCGCCACTGCAATGGCCAGAGCAGGGTTCAAGCGCATTGAAGGACGCCTTGCGAAGCGGCATTGCTGAGGGCACGGCAATTGCGGTGCCCGACATTTTGATTCCGCGCGTCGAAGACGACCAACTGCTTGCATGGAAGGAGCGTTTTGGAGCACAGGCGCTCTAAACGCTTTTGATTACACGGTTATGCCAACGACTTGGTCGTTCGTGGTCAGCTTGTTGCCAGAGTACGTTGCGTCGCCAAAGCAGAAGATTCCGCCGTCTGAAGCAACCAACCAGTAACCCTTTTGGCTCGGCGTTGCTGCAACCGTGGTTATCTGCGTGCTTGACGCGTTGCCGATTGTTGCCGCGCCACCGAAGGACGACACGCGGCCGTGAGCGGTGATGACTCGATAACCCTGAGGATATGTGATTGGTCTGATGACAGGGGTGGTTGAAATCGGCGGGACGATAGGCGGTGTTACCGGTGGTGGGTCAACGGGAATTGGTTCGTTGATTGGTGTGCCCGACGGGCTTGCGCGGAAGAAGTTGAGGTTCTCCGCATTGACGCCAAGCAGCGCACGACTGTCCGCGTGAAGCCAGTTGTCAAGCAGCGTTGCGTAAACCGAATGGAACGGCACGTGGGCCTTGAGGTTTCCGTTTTTGTCGAGGTCCGTAAGCGACGGTGGTGTTCCGTAGAAGCCGCCGCGTACGTGGTCGCCGATGACAAACAAAGGTGCAGCCGTGTCGTGGTCTGTGCCCGTTCCGGTCCAACCGGAGCGGGTGCCTACTTTGGCTATCGGAGCGTTGTTTTCCGACCTTGAGGGCGAATTTCGGCGCCTGTCGTGCGACCCGCAAACCGATGAATGTGTTTATGTTGCAGCCATGTCAGAACGGTTTGAAGTTTCGGTCATGTGGTTTCGGCGCGACCTTCGGTTACGCGATAACCCCGCTTTGATCGAGGCTGCAAACCAGAGCCGTCGGGTAGTGGCGCTTTATGTCGTTGACCCGGACGAGTTCGACCGGTTCGGTGCGCCAAAGCAGGCCTTTGTTGTTGCTTCACTAGCGGCACTTGATGGCGACTTGGATAACAGGCTTTGTATTCGTTCCGGCGAGCCCTCCAGTGTCGTGGCTGCCGTGGCAAAGGAAGCCAACGCCGATGCCGTGTTCTGTGCGGCGGGAGCGTTCGGTCTCGAGACGGCCGTTGAAGACTCTGTTGACAAGACGCTTGGTGACGCAGGCTGTCGACTAAACGCGGTCGGTTCGCCTTACGTCATTGACCCCGGTTTCATCGTCAATGACCAGGGCGGCCCGTACAAGGTGTTCATGCCTTATTTCAACCGTTGGTTGGCCCACGACCCCGGTGAGGTTCGCCAAGCCCCGCGTAATCTCGATCTGATCAAGTTGGCATCAGACCCACTGCCAACCGTTCCAAAGGTTGACTGTCAGATTCCCGAGCCGGGTGAGGTAGGTGCCAAGAACCGTTTGGCACGCTTTTTGGAAAGCGGTCTTGAAAACTACGAAGTTAAGCGCGACCATCCCGGCGTTGAAGGAACGTCGATGTTGTCGGCATATCTGAATATCGGTTGCATTCATCCGCGTCAGGTGATCGCAGCGGTTCGTACCAAGAAGCACGAACGTGACAAAAACGCCGTTGCCTTTGTTCGCGAAATTGCGTTCCGCGATTTCTATGCGGATTCCGTGTTCCATAACCCCTGGCTTGTTAATCAGTCCATGGACGGCAAGCTGTCTCGCCTCGAACAGGATTCCGGTGACCTTGCGGACCATCGTTTTGAAGCCTGGTGCAAGGGGATGACCGGATATCCAATTGTTGATGCAGGCATGCGTCAGCTTCTTGCCACGGGGTGGATGCATAACCGTGTGCGGATGATCGTTGCGTCGTTCTTGGTCAAAGACCTGCACATCGATTGGCAGCGTGGCGCTCAGTGGTTCATGGACCACCTTGTTGATGGCGATGAAGCAAATAACTCGCTTGGCTGGCAGTGGGTGGCGGGCACGGGCCCAGGTGCCGCGCCGTTTTTCCGCGTCTTTAATCCGGTAACCCAGTCCGAGAAGTTCGACAAGGCCGCAAAGTTCATCCGCGCCTACGTCGAGGAACTGCAAGATGTTCCAGATCGGTACGTTCACGCTCCATGGAAAGATCCGGATGGGCTGCCGTCGAATTATCCGGCGCCGATCGTGGACCACGCCGAAGAAAGGCGCGATGCGCTGGCTCGATACTCAAAGCTTTGAGCGATAGCGTTCAAGTCATGTTGGACCAACGTAGAAGCGCGATTCTCCAAGCCGTTGTGCGCGAATACGTTCGCACATCGCAGCCGGTGAGCTCGGCTGCCGTTGCGAGCAGCAAGGAGATTGCTGCTTCGAGTGCAACGGTGCGCGCAGAGATGTCGGCCCTGGAACAAGAAGGGTTCTTGCGCCAGCCACATGCAAGTGCAGGCCGCGTTCCAACAGATCGCGCATATCGAGTCTTTGTTGATCACCTCAGCCAGGCCGGTGGTGCATTGCCTGCCGATGCAATGAATGTTGCGAACTTCTTTGCACACGCCACGGGTGAGCTTGAACAGATGCTGTCGCAAGCCGGTCAGCTGCTTTCGACGATGACTGGAAGCGCGTCGGTGGTCGTTTCGCGTGAAGACCACACGGCAACGGTTCGTTCGGTGCAAATCCTGAAGCTGAGTGAGCGAACGGCGCTCGGTGTTGTCGTATATGCGGACGGCAACGTTGAGAAGTCAACCTTCGTTGTTGATACATCTACGACAGATGCCGATGCAGCGCAAGCAACAGCGCAGTTGAACGCATTGGCCGTCAACAAGCGCCTTAATGAAGTTGAGACTGACGCCATATCTGGCAAAGACACCACGTCAAGGCTGATGCGAAACGCCTTGCTGTCCTTGCAAGAAGGTGCCAAGACAGGGGTTAATGAAAAAGTTGTCGTTGCTGGTGCGTCTCAGTTGGCGAGTTCATTCGAGGCTGTCGAAGTCGTTCGCAATGTGTTGACCATCATCGAACAGCAATACATTGTTGTGTCTTTGGTCCGAGACCTCTTAGAGAGGGGAGTCTCGGTTGCAATCGGCGAGGAGCACAAGGTCGTGCCGCTTGCCGAGTGCTCTGTTGTTGTTGCTCCGACTTTGGTAGACGGACAGCCAAGGGGTTCGGTTGCGGTGCTTGGCCCAACCAGAATGGATTACGCCCACGCCATTGCTGCAGTTTCTGTGGTGAGTGAAGGATTGGGCGAAAAGTTGGCCGAGCGCGGCAAGTAACCTCGCACCTGACATGACCGAAGACTTCTACGAACTGCTTGGCGTCTCGCGCGATGCCACCGACGAGCAAATCAAAAAGGCCTATCGAAAGTTGGCTCGCGACTATCACCCCGATGCCAACCCGGGTGACGCGGCAGCGGAAGAAAAGTTCAAGGCGATCTCCTTGGCCTACGAGGTCCTGCGAGACCCCGAAAAGCGCGAACGGTACGACCGTTTCGGCATTGACGGCATCCGTGGCGGCGGTGGCGGCGGTGGCGGGTTCTCGGGTGACCCATTCGGCGGCGGCTTCAATTTCGAGGGCGGTTTGGGAGACCTGTTCGACGCATTCTTTGGTGGAGCCTCGCCATTCGGCGGCGGTGGCGGTCGAGGTGGTCGTGCCGCGCAGGTTGGCCCCGATGTGCAAACGAACCTGCAAATCAGCTTCGAAACCATGATGTTCGGTGGCACCGAAGAGGTCTCGGTCAGGATGCCTGTTTCGTGCGATTCCTGCAGCGGTAGCGGCGCTGCTGCCGGTACGCGTGCAGACCAATGTGGTCAGTGTCGCGGCAGCGGCGAGGTACGAACCGTCCGCCAGTCCATTCTTGGTCAGATGGTGAGCGCTTCACCGTGTCCATCGTGTGGGGGAAGCGGCAGTGTCATTGCCTCACCTTGTGGCAAGTGTCATGGCGAAGGCGTGCGCACCGATGTCCGCGTAAACAAAGTTGAAGTCCCCGCAGGAATCGAGACTGGCCAAACTCTGCGACTCAGCGGCAGAGGTGGCGCCGGACCGCGCAATGCACCGGCCGGCGACCTTTACGCCCACATAACTGTTCAGCCTCACGATCTGTTCGAGCGCGAGGGTCACAACATCGTTACGGACTTGCACGTTGGAATGGCACAAGCTGCTCTCGGCACACAGGTCACCCTTGACGGCTTGGAGGGCAAGGAAGAGATTTCGGTCGAACCCGGCAGCCAAAGCGGCAAGGTGTTTAAGATTCGCAACCGCGGTGTGCCCATGTTGGGTGGCCGCGGCAGGGGAGACCTCTTGGTCCGCCTGCACGTTGACACGCCGACAAAGCTTGACGACGAACAACGTGAATTGTTGGTTCGTTTGGCCGAGATTCGTGGCGAACACACCGGTGGCGCCGAGCACGGTCTGTTTGGGAAGTTGAAGGGCGCGTTCAGGTAGCAACTTGATTGACCCAATCGCTTCCCTGAACGTTCGTGCGCACACATTGGCGCAGTTTCTGGTGCAAGACATTGTGCGTCCTCAGCTTGCAGCGTCCGACGTTCATCATCTTGCGCGCGTGTTGCGTGCTCGCAATGGCGAGCGGGTGTGCGTCATTGACGGACGTGGTTCGTGGCGAGTTTGCGCTTGGCAAGATGACGAATTGCAGTCGGTCGGAGATGTCGAAACTCAAACGCAGGACACTCCTGCATTGCGCATTGCATTTCCGTTTCTCAAGTCCGACAAGACAGAAGTTGTTGTACAGAAGCTGACGGAGTTGGGCATCGATGAATTGCAGTTGTTGTTGCCGACAAACGCGTCTGTGCGTATCCCGGCGGCGAAGCTGGAAAAGGTAATGACGCGTTTGCGCAAGGTTGCTCATGAAGCAGCTATGCAGTCGCGCCGCGTCTGGCTGCCGACGGTTGTCGATCCGATTCCTCCCAGCGAGGCCGTGGGTGGCGGGTACGTGCTTGCTCACTGGGGCGGGCAACCACTCTCGGACGTGGTGTCGGGGCCTGGTGAGTCGTCGTTGTCGGTCGCCATTGGCCCGGAGGGCGGCTGGACCGACGCCGAGCTTGCCTTGTGCCGGACGCCCTTTTCTTTGGGCCAGACGGTCCTGCGGGCAGAAACCGCGGCAATTGCCGCAGCAGCGCTGATCTCGGCCGTTAGGGCCTAGTAAGCGCCAGGTGGCCCACTGAAGGTGCGTCTTTTAAGGCACGCAGCGTTCAAGACGGGTAGGCTGCCGCTACTCAGTGTGATCGCAAGATCTCTAAACCACGAAAAGCGGTTGAAGTCGAGCGCTTGGTGTGAAAGAGTGCGGCCACAGTGATTGATTCTTGGACATGTCCCTACGGGCCATGAACATCGAAACGGGGGCGCAGGTGACCGATACAGACACGATGAGCACAAACTACGCAAGCAAGGTGGGCGAGCGTTTGCGTGTTGTGCGGAAGCAAAAACGAATGTCACTTCAAGCGGTTGAGAGTGCGTCTCAAGACGAGTTCAAGGCTTCGGTGCTTGGTGCATATGAGCGCGGCGAGCGCGCAATTTCGGTTCCACGTCTTCAGCGTCTTGCGCGCTTCTACAACGTTCCAGTCGACCAGCTGCTCCCTCGCGACCTTGGCCCCGAAGGTCCCACATGGGCCAATGGTGCTGACTCTGAAGCCATCGACCTTCGTGAAGATGCACGTCCGGTCATCGAAGATGCCCCACTTGCAATCGACCTTGCGAAGCTGGAAACCCTCGGTGCTCCAGAGCGCGAGTTGCTTTCGCGCTACATCGGCATGATCCAACTGCAACGCCAAGACTTCAATGGCGCAGTGTTGACCATTCGCAACGAAGACTTGCGCGCGATTGCTTGCATGTTTGAGGCAACTTCAGACCGCATGCGTCGCCGTCTTGACGAACTCGGCTTGATCCGCCACAGCTCGGTTCAGATCTAGCTCGTTCACTAACGCATTCGACGGGTGGAACGTATTTCGCAATTTGGCGTTTACGTTCACATCCCGTTTTGCGCGAAACGCTGTGATTACTGCGCGTTTGCTACCTGGACAGACCGCGATCACCTGATTGAGCGTTATGTCGCAGCGTGTCGCGCAGAGCTGCAGCGAGTCGACATTCCGCCGGCATCAACGGTGTTTTTCGGTGGTGGCACTCCGTCGTTGATTGCGCCAGATCTGTTGGTGTCCATCCTTGGTGAGATCAACCGTGACCCCGATGCCGAGGTCACGGTTGAGTGCAACCCAGACGCCGTAAGCGACGATCACTTCGCCGTCTATAAGGCAGGTGGTGTCAACCGTATTTCGCTTGGCGTGCAGTCAATGGTGCCCCACGTTCTTGCATCACTAGGACGCACGCACAACATCGACAATGTTCGCAAGGCGCTGCGTTCTGCGGCTGACGCCGGCATTGAACGTCTGAGTGTGGACCTCATCTACGGCGCCAAGGGTGAAAGCCTCGAAGACTGGCAGACAAGCGTGGAAGCCGTTCTTGCAATGGACCCGCAGCCCAGTCATGTCAGTGCATACGGCTTGACCGTTGAACCTGGCACTCCGCTGGCGCGCCAGAGTGATCGACATCCCGATGATGATGATCAGGCCGACAAATACCTGTTGGTTGAACAAATGCTGACCGACGCAGGTTTTCACAACTACGAGGTGAGCAACTGGGCCAAGCCAGGCCAGGAGAGCCGCCACAACCGCCTGTATTGGAATCAGGACAACTACCAAGGCATTGGCTGTGCGGCCCACTCGCACAAAGATGGGCGTCGCTGGTGGAACCTGCGCACGCCGGAGCGTTACATCTCGGCCATTGAGGATGGTTGTAGCGCTCAAGCAGCCGAGGAGCAGTTGGACGATGAGACTCGTCGTTTCGAAGCCTTGGAGCTGGCCCTGCGGACCACCGACGGCGTGCCGGCCGACGTCGTGCCTTTTGATGAATTGCCTGGGCTGATTGAGCGCCGAGGTGATCGGGGTGTTTTGACCGTTAAGGGGCGCTTGATGGCGAATGCGGTTGCAATCAGGCTTCGGTAAGTTCATCTGCCTATGCAGCGACCCCCCGCAGGCACCATTCCAGACCGCCCGGGTTCGTATCAGTTCAAGGACAAAGAGGGTCGTGTTATTTACGTTGGAAAGGCACGTTCGCTGCGCCAACGGCTGAGTAACTATTTCGGCAATCCGGCACTTATGCATCCGCGCACGGCGCAAATGGTTGCCACTGCGCAAAGCGTTGAATGGATTGAGGTCCGCAACGACGTTGAAGCGTTCATGTTGGAGTACAACCTCATTAAGCAACATCGTCCGCGCTTCAACGTGCGCTTGATTGATGACAAGAGCTACCCGTTTCTTGCGATCACGACTGGTGAGACATGGCCGCGCGCGAGAGTCATGCGCGGTTCTCGCCGCAAAGATGTCACCTACTTCGGTCCTTACGCCCATGCATATGCAATCCGCGAAACGCTTGACCTGTTGCTGCGCACGTTTCCAATTCGCACTTGTAGTGACAACAAGTTCTCGCGACACGAGCGTTTGGGTCGACCGTGCTTGTTGTTTCATATCGAGAAGTGCGTTGGGCCATGCACCGAAGGTGTTGATGAAGCCGACTATGACGCACTTGTTAAGCGACTGATCAGTTTTCTTGATGGCGACACCGGGCCGGTCTTGAATCAGCTTGAAGACGACATGAAGTCTGCGGCCAGCTTGCAGGACTTTGAGCGTGCGGCACGCCTGCGCGACAGGTTGGCAACAGTGCGCAAGGCAATCGAGAAGCAACAAATGGTCGGTGACCGCAATGAAGACTTCGACGTGTTTGGAATTGCCGACGACGAACTTGAGGCTGCCGTGCAGGTGTTCTATGTGCGTCACGGTCGGGTTGTTGGGCGCAAGGGTTTCATTGTTGACAAAGTCGAGCCACTGAGCCCGGCAGAGTTCACTCAGCAAGTGTTGGAGCGCCATTATGCCGAGATGCCGCCGCTTGGGCCTCCCAAGGAGGTGTTGGTTCCAAACGACCCGTCAGATGTTGCGTTGATGGAAGAGTGGCTGCAGCTTGCGCGCGGTTCCAAAGTTTCGGTTCGTGTTGCCCAGCGTGGTGACAAACGCAGCCTTGGTGAAACTGTCACGGAAAATGCTCGTCAAGAACTTGCCCGCCATCGCTTGAAGCGCGCGAGCGACCACAACAGTCGCGCCCAGGCGTTGCGTAGTTTGCAAGAAGCACTTGAGCTTCCAGATGCGCCACTGCGAATTGAGTGTTTTGACATGAGTCACTTGCAAGGCACGGACTATGTCGGGTCCATGGTCGTTGTCGAAGACGGCCTTGCGAAGAAATCTGACTATCGGCGTTTCAAAGTTAAAACGGTGCCCGGCAGTGACGACTACGCGGCCATGGAAGAAGTATTGACGCGCCGCTTCAAGGCGCTCATCGCCGAGCGCGAGCGCAGCGCGGAGGAAGTCGTAAACGAGTTGGACCCCGATGAACGCGGACGCAAGCGTGTTCCAAAGTTTGCTTACGCGCCGAACCTGCTGTTGGTCGACGGGGGCAAGGGTCAATTGGGCGTGGCGGTCAAAGTCCTAGAAGAGCTGGGCCTCGATGACGAGATCCCTGTTGCGTCATTGGCAAAACAGTTTGAAGAGGTTTACTTGCCGGACCGCAGCGAACCCGTTCGCTTGCCGCGCCAGTCTGAATCGCTCTACTTGTTGCAACGCATTCGCGATGAGTCTCACCGGTTCGCGATCACGTTTCACCGCAGCCTTCGCGACAAGCGCATGACCAAGAGTGTGCTGGATGATATTGCCGGGCTTGGCCCGGCGCGCAAGGCTCGATTGACCAAGGAGCTCGGTGGGGTAGCCGGCGTGAAGAAGGCCTCTTTGGAGGCGTTGCAAGCACTCAGCTGGTTGCCCGATGAAGTCGGCCGGGCTGTGTTTGACAAGGTCCACGGCAGCAACGCCTCGCACTGACAGGCGAACAAAGTTCTTATCGAACTCACAGGTTCGCCCTAAGTCATTCCCAGGGGCGTAGCCAATAGTTATTCATGTCAGAGGCGCTGGGGCGCCGAAACCCTTCTGAAAGGAAGACATGAACAGAAAACTAAAGAAAGCCGCAGCAACCGCTGCAATCGTAGGAACGAGTTTTGGAATCGGTGGAATGGTGGCTGCACCACAGTTCGCAACCGCCGCCGACCAGCCCGCGGCCGCTGCGTCGACAGATGCAAAGAGTCCGGGTCAGTGGATCAAGGACGCTCTTGCCGGTCTCGTGAGTGACGGAACCATCAACCAAGATCAGTCGAACAAGGTTGCTACCGCCCTTGAGAGTGCTCAGCCAAAGGGTGGCCCGGGTGGTCATCACGGTGGCGCGAGGGTCGCATTCCCGGCTGCAGCCAAGGCTCTTGGCATGAGCGAAGACGACTTGAAGACTGCTTTGCAGGCTGACAACGCAACGCTTGCTTCGGTTGCCAAGTCAAAGAACGTTGATGTCCAAAAAGTTATCGACGCAATTGTTGCTGCGGAAAACGCACAGATTGATTCTGACGTCACCAACAACAAGTTGACTTCCGATCAAGCGACTCAGCGCAAGGCTGACACGGTAAAGCGTGTAACCGAGATGGTTAACTCCACTCGTCCGGCACGTGGCGGCGGGGGCCCTGGCGGTCAGGGTGGCCCCGGTGGTGGTCAGCCACCAGCTGATGCACCGGACGCATCTGGCCCAACTGGCGACTCGACGACAACAACGAGCGCTTCGGCCTAACAACGACAGCCAAGTGCAGCGATTCGCAACGCGACTTGCGCCCCCAGGATTGGGCGTAACACTGCAAGGCGAGATTGCTGAGTGGCTTGGACAACTGACAGCGCGCAGAAACGTTTAGGCAGATGGGAGGTCGTTAAACGGGGATGAAAGGAAGCCCAACATGACGGGTTCAGGTTTGAGCGCTATTCCGAACTTGTCGTGTACGGCTAGTGCAATACGACGGGCGAGTTGGATCAACTCGTCCGTCGTTGCATGTCCGCGATTGACCAATGCCAAGACATGTTGGTCGCTCAGTCCGACATTGCCCTCAACGTGTCCGCGTGAAAATCCGGCTGCAGAAATCAGCTGAGCCGCCGACGCCGATTGTTGGCCGTCGCTGCGAACTAGAACGGAGATGTTTGCGGCTTCGACTCTTGCGACTTGATCGTCATTGAGCATTGGGTTTGTGAAAAAAGAACCGGCGGAGGGAAGTGACGCACCGATAACCATTCCCTTGCTGCGTCGAACATCAATCACCGCGTTGCGGACGTCAAGCAACGGGTAGGGCCCGCTGTGTCCTTCACGGTTGTTGAGTAACACCGAAACATCGCCATAACGAGGTTGCGCATGCGTTGCTTTTTCAAGATTTACCTTTACCCGAACAACAACCCAGCGGCGCGAGTCGTCGTGCTTGAAGCGCGAGTGGCGGTAGGCAAAGTCGCACTCTTGGGCGCTTATCCAGACAAGTTGTTTCTCTTCTCGGTCCCACAGCTGGACAGAGTCAACGACTTCTCCAATTTCTTGGCCATAGGCGCCCGCGTTTTGCACGAGCGCACCGCCGACAGTGCCGGGAATGCCGCTTGTCGATTCCAAACCGCTTAGGCCGGCGTCGATTGTCCCGAGGACAAATTCGTCCCATGAAGCGGTCGCGTCTGCAAGCACGCTGGTGCCCGAGATGACCATGTTTCCTGTAGCCGGGCCCGCCGCACGAATAAGAGTGACCGACGTTCCCGCGTCGGAAATCAACATGTTGCTTCCACCTCCGATGCAGATTGCTTCGGGCAGGTCTTGCAATGCGGCTGTCAGGTCATCTGCGTTTTGCGCTTCGACAACACTTGAACATGGTCCGCCGGTTGCGATTGTTGTGATGTCGACGCCCGTCAAATCGGTGCGCAGTAAATAAGCCACCTGCCCACTCTATTGATCGTCGTTGCATTCAGTGGCCGCAGGTCTTGCACGCCCGGTCGAGGGGTGTTTGTGCGAAGATCTCGCCGTGATCAAGGAAGAGTACGACTCGGGTACAAAAATCTGGACAGTCGTGTTTGGCGTCCTTGCGATGCTTGTTTTGCAGTGGGTTGGTGTGATTGCGCCCCGCTTGGCCAACCCGCCGCGCGATGGCAACACTTGGCTGAACCTGCTGGCCATTGCCATTGGTCTTGGCATTCCTGTTGCTTGGTTGGTTTCCGATCTCAAGCGTTACAGGGTTGGCCTTTCTTGGGTTGTGTTGCTGGCCGCGTTGACGGCGTGGGCAGTTGCCTCGATGATTCTCGCCAACTGATGGGCCGCAGCTGATGGACAAAGACGACAAGGCGCAGGGCGACAAGGCGCAGCCAGAAAACATATGGGACACCCATGCCCAGTGGTGGCAGGAAACCTTCACCAACGGCGTTGATCCCGAATACGAAGAGCAGATTCTGCCGATGGTCCGGGCTCATCTGAGTGGCGCCCAAGACATTTTGGATATTGGTTGTGGCGAGGGCCAGGTTTGCCGTTTGGCTGAAACTTTGGATCCCGCGCCGAAGACCATTGTCGGCATTGACGGGTCGGCAGCCCAGCTTGAAATCGCCGAACAACGCGGCGGTTCAGCCCGTTTTGTTCTGGGCGATGCCGGTGATTTGCCCTTTGAACCCGAATCGTTTGACGCGGCCGTTTCGGTTTTGGTTCTTGAACACATTGAGAACCTGGACTCTGTGATCAGCGAGGCTGCACGGGTGCTGAGGCCCGGCGGCAGGTTGCTGTGCCTGTTGAATCACCCTCTGTTGCAGACGCCTGGTAGCGGCTGGATTGATGACCACATCCTCGACGAGCAGTACTGGCGCATTGGGGCCTACCTGGTTGAAGAGACCTCGATGGAAGAGGTCGAGCCCGGGGTTGTCTTGCCGTTTGTTCACCGCCCGTTGTCTGCCTATGTGAATCTGTTGGCTAAGAACGGCCTGTTCTTAACGGACATGCAAGAGCCGCCTCCACCAGCCGGGTTTATCTCGAGGGCTGCCGAGTATGAGAACGCAGCGACCATTCCTCGATTGCTTTTCCTGCGCGCAGAGAAGTTCCAGCTGTCCTAGCCGTCCTGCTGGGCCGAAAACGCCTGGCTAGCTGCGCGTTTGCCGTCTCGTTGGTGGGCAAAGTCTCAGAGTTGTTCCTGTTTGTCCGATAGGGGTCGTGGAGGACCACCGTGGCTTACGAAGACTTCGAACAAGATGAGGCTCAACCAATGACGGATCAGGCCCTTGAGTCGATCCGTGCCTCCCTTGCCGATCTTGAAGCTCAAATCGAAGCTTTGGTCACTCTCAACGAGCGCCAGAACGAAGAGATGTTGAACGACGTAAGTCAATCGAGGCGCGAAATGGCCTACACGCGCACCGCCTTGCAGCGTCTCCAGGCGCGGTTCGATAGCCAGCTGACAGTGATGGTGTTGTCCAACATTGCCTCGGGCGTAGGCGTGGCTGCTTTGATGCTTGCCGCATCTAGCAGTATCCAGTCAGCGATTAGATGATGGCGTCGCACTAAGCTCCGGCGGGCGTGAGTGGGGTTGTTTGTGAGTGAGTTCGTAATTGTCAGTGGGCTATCGGGAGCCGGAAGAACCACGGCTGCCAACGCGCTCGAAGACATTGGCTGGTTCGTTGTTGACAACTTGCCCCCATCGCTCATCACCAAGGTTGCCGACCTTGCTCAACGTCCCGGTTCTGGTGCCGCAAAAGTGGCGGTCGTCGTCGGTCGAGACGCGTACGTCGATGACTTTTTTGTAGCCATTGGGGAACTGCGCGACGCGGGCTCGACGGTGCGTGTTCTGTTCCTTGAGGCGGCCGATGAAGTGTTGGTTCGCCGATATGAAGGCTCGCGCAGGCGTCACCCTCTTGTTGAGCAGAGCATTGCCGAAGCCGTGCATTCAGAGCGCGAGATGTTGCGCCCAATCAAGGCCGCTGCGGACATTGTTATTGATACGACCGGGCTTAACGTCCACCAGTTGCGTCAACGAATCAATGGGCTTTTTGACACGGCAGCGCCCGAGACTTCGATGCGGACCTCGATTACGTCCTTTGGCTACAAACACGGGCTTCCCCTTGACGTTGACCTCGTGCTTGACTGCCGGTTTTTGCCTAACCCGCACTGGATTCCAGAGCTCCGTCCGCAGACGGGTTTGGATGCTCCCGTCCGTGACTACGTGTTGGGTCAGCCCGAGGCTTCGGAGTTTCTTGACCGCGTTGATTCTCTTTTTGAACTATTGCTGCCGGCGTTTGTCAAAGACGGTAAGGCTTACTTGTCAATCGCGATTGGTTGCACGGGTGGACACCACCGTTCGGTTGCGATCTCTGAAGAGTTGCGAACCCGCATTGAAAGACGAGGGTTTTCCCCGTCCATAACGCACCGCGATATCAAGAAGTGATTTCAGGCGCGTTCGCTATTTGACAGTTCGTTCAAGCTGTCTTGAATGAACGCGACTGCATCTGATGCGTCGACTTCGGTTGTAACACCGGTCCTGCGGATGGTGATTTCGACCTTGTTGTTCGCCGCGCTGCGTTTTCCAACAACTGCACGAATTGGAAAACCAATCAGTTCGGCGTCGGCGAGTTTTGCACCGGGGCGGTCGTCGCGGTCGTCGAAAATCGTTTCCACTCTTGCTTGCTTGAGTGACTGGTAGAGCGTGTCTGCAACCGATGATGTTGTTTCGTCGTTTGCAAGGCGACTGACACAAACGGCAAAAGGAGCAATGGCTACGGGCCAAATGATGCCCTTGTCGTCGTGGTTGGTTTCGACGATGACGGCCATTGCGCGGTCGACACCAATGCCATAGCTGCCCATAATTGGCGTAACGGCCTTGCCATCCTTGTCCAAGACGGTTGTCTTGAAAGCCTTTGTGTATTTGTCGCCGAGCTTGAAGATGTGACCGACTTCGATCGTTCTGATTTCTTCAAGTTCCGCACCACATTGCGGGCACGGTTCACCGCTACGCACGCGTCGCAGCGTGACGAACTGTTCGGTGTTGATGTCGCGGTCGACGTCAACACCGCGCAAGTGAACATCATCGATGTTGGCGCCGGTGGTCATTCCCTGGGCGCCTTGCAACGAGGAGTCCGCGATGATCTTGATGCCCTTGACGCCGACTGCTCCAAGGCTTCCTGCGTTGGCTCCCAGCAGCGGCTTGATTTCTTCTGGCGTTGCGGGGCGCAGCTCGTTTGCTTTTGTCGCATCGATCAAGCGTTGTTCGACTAGTTCGTGATCGCCACGCAACAAGGCAAGGACGGGCTCTCCGTCGGCCATGAAGACAAGCGTTTTGATTTGCGCATCTGCCGTTGCACCACCGGCGAACTGTTCAAGGTCGGCAATTGTTCGCACGCCTGGAGTGTCGAAACGCTCGGGCGAATCCAACTTGGTGCCGCCTTGGGTCTTGGCAATGTTGGACTCCGCGCTTTCAATGTTTGAGGCGTAACCGTCGGCGGGGCAGTGGACGATGACGTCTTCGCCGATGTCGGCGGGCGCTTGGAACTCGGTGGAACCCGAACCTCCCATTGCGCCATTTGACGCATCGACGGGAATTGCCCGAATGCCGAGGCGCGAGAACGCCTTGACGTATGCCGCGCGGTGTTTGTCGAACGACTGGTCCAGGCTGTCTTGGTCAATGTCGAAGCTGTAGGAGTCCTTCATTGTGAACTCGCGCAAGCGCAGCAGCCCGCTTTTGGGGCGAGGTTCGTCACGGAACTTGGTCTGGAACTGGTACCAACTTTGCGGAAGGTCGCGATAGCTCTGAACCTCCGAAAAGATCGTCGTGAAGACCTCTTCGTGTGTCATGCCCAGGGCTAGGTCTTGGTCTTTGCGGTCCTTCAGGCGGAACATTTCGTCGCCCATCAGTTCCCAGCGACCACTCTGTTGCCAGACCTCGGCAGGGTGGACCGCCGGCGTCAAGAACTCTTGTGCGCCGATTGCTTCCATCTCTTCACGAATGATCTGGATGACTTTGAGGCGGGCTCGTTGAGCGAGCGGAAGCAGCGTGTAGTGACCACTCATCAGTTGACGGATGAACCCAGCGCGGAGCAGGAGCTTGTGGCTCGGTGCGTCGGCCTCGGCCGGGACGTCTCGGAGTGTGGGCGTGAAATATTCGGACCAACGCATCACAGAAGGATATTCCCAATTGTTTGTGAGAATGTTCACGGTAAACAAGACGCCAGTCGACTATCTCAGCACCGTGCGCAATTTCACCCGTGCGCAATCTAAATACAGCGCAATTTCAATACAAAGGGGCAATTCGATGACTTCTGACAATGGATCAAGCCGCGACGAAACACGACGCGATGCACTTCCGGACAGAAGGCCGGATGGCGGTCCATTCGGCGAGGGCCCAACGGGGCGACGCTACGCGGAAGGCACCACTCCGGCACGTGTGTCGGAGGGTCGTGGAGACCTCGACCGAGTGGAAGCAAACGACCCCGCCGCTGACCGGGCTCAAGATGCGCAGGACAACCGACCCCGCACCGATGCCAAGCCATACCGTGCGGCCGGTCCTGTTTTGACCCTTTTGACGGTCCTGTTGGGCTTTTTGGTTGCCCTCCTGTTGCTGATCTTCTTGGCTCAAAACGCCCGCTCCATCCCAATCACGTTTCTCTGGATGACCACGAACGCCAACTTCGCCATCGTGACGCTGATCATTGCCTTCATTGCTGTGGTCGCGGTCGAGATAATCGCGGCAATGTGGCGCCACCACCACCGTCGCGTCCTCAACGAGCGCGCGCAGTTGCGGGCGTACCGGTCTCGCCAAGAGGATTAACCGCGGAGCGCTCGGATAATCGGGCGAAACGTCCACATGGTTCGCGTCGTGCTGACAGACTGCTAACGAAAACCCAAGCACACATATTTGAGGAGTTCGCCAATGGGCGTACGTGTCGGCATCAACGGCTTCGGCCGAATTGGGCGCAATTTTCTTCGTGCGGCATACGCACAGGGCCTAGACATCGAACTGGTGGCGGTTAATGACCTCACTTCCATCGAAACCAACGCGCATCTTTTGCGCTTCGACAGCACTCACGGCAGGTGGGACCGTCGGGTCGCCGCCGACGGCGATGGCATCAGTGTCGATGGCAAGAAGTTCAAGGTGCTTGCCGAGAGAGACCCTAAGGCGCTTCCGTGGGGAGACCTCGGCGTCGATGTCGTAATCGAAGCAACGGGAATCTTCACAGATCGCGACAAGGCTGCTGCCCACTTGGATGCCGGAGCCCCACGCGTCATTGTGTCGGCCCCTTCAAAGGGCGCTGACGCAACTTTTGTCATGGGTGTCAACGACGGTGAGTTCAATGCAGACCAACACAAGGTCGTGTCAAACGGTTCGTGTACAACGAACTGTTTTGTTCCAATGGTCAAGGTTCTCGACGACGCGTTTGGCATCGAGCGCGGATTGATGACAACCACGCACGCATATACAAACGACCAAAACCTGCTGGACCTTGCGCACAAAGACTTGCGCCGTGCGCGCGCCGCAGCAACAAACATCGTTCCGGCTTCAAGTGGCGCTGCAAAGGCAACCAAGGAAGTTTTGCCGAACATGGTTGGCTTGCTTGACGGTTCTGCGTTGCGCGTTCCTGTCCCGGCCGGTTCAATTACGGACTTCACCGCCTTGTTGAAGCGCGAAGTGTCAGTCGACGAGATCAACCAGGCGTTCAAGGCGGCTGCAGAAAGCGGAGCGTTGGCCAAGGTTCTTGACTACAGCGACGACCCACTTGTTTCGTCCGACATCGTGACAACGCCTGCTTCATGCACGTTTGACTCTGGCTTGACGATGGCTAACGCCAATCTTGTGAAGGTTTTTGGTTGGTACGACAACGAGTGGGGTTTCTCCAACCGTCTTGCCGAGCTTGCCGTAATGGTCGGCTCCGCCAACAAGTAGGAGCGGCATGGAACTTCCAACCCTTGAATCCCTTGGGTCTGTTGCAGGCAAGTCCGTTTTGGTGCGCTCGAACCTCAACGTTCCAATCGAAAACGGCGTCATCCAAGACGAGTTTCGCTTGCAGCAATCCATCCCCACTTGGCAATGGTTGGTTGACAACGGTGCGCGCGTCACTGTTTGTGCGCACCTGGGTCGCCCAAAGGGCCGCGTTGTTCCGGAGCTTTCGTTGGAGCCAGTTCGCAAGCGAGTTGCCGAACTCATTGCCGACGTTGAAGTGTTGGAAAACGTCCGGTTCGATCCGGGCGAAGAAAAGAACGACCCACAAACTGTCGCGCGCTTGATTGAGGGCCAAGACCTGTTCGTGTTGGACGCGTTCGGCGATTCCCACCGCAGCCACGCGAGTGTGGTCGGGCCAGCCGAACATCTTCCAAGTGCGGCGGGACTGCTCATGTCACGCGAAGTCGAACAGCTTGGCGCGTTGCTTGAGGGCCCGGAAAAGCCTTTTGTTGCTTTTCTTGGAGGCGCAAAGGTCAGCGACAAGATTGGCGTTATTGACTCGCTGTTGCACAAGGTCGACACCTTGATTATCGGCGGCGCCATGTCCTACACGTTCTTGCGTGCAATGGGCCACGGCATTGGTAATTCTCTTTTGCAGGAAGACCAACTTGATTACTGCCGACGTCTGCTTGACAGCGGCAAGCGCATTGACATCCCAGTTGACTTTGTTGTTGCCAACGAGGCCGGTGACGTGCAAGTCGTCGGACGTGAAATCCCCGATGGTTATGAGGGTTTCGACATTGGTCCAAAGACACGCGTGCGTTACGGGCAAGAGGCCAACACCGCTGCAACGGTGTTTTGGAACGGACCGATGGGACGTTTTGAAGACGAGCGGTTTGCCGAGGGCACGCGCAGCCTTGCGACCGCTGTCGCAAAATCCAGCGCAACGACTGTCATCGGCGGGGGCGACGTCGTAAGTGCCGTGAACAGTTTTGGTTTGGCAGACCAGATGAGCTTTGTTTCAACCGGTGGTGGCGCTTCGCTGGAGTTCATCGAGCAAGGCACGCTGCCGGGAATCCGTGCGCTGCAAGAAAACGCTAAGCGTTAGAAAGGCGCTTCATGTCTGGTCGTCGTCCAATCGTTTGTGGCAACTGGAAAATGAACCTCAATCACTTTGAGGCCATTCAAACGGTGCAGAAAACTTACTGGAGCCTCAAGCCCGAACATCTCCGCGCGGTTGACGTGGTTGTCATGGCGCCGTTCACAGACCTGCGTTCCGTGCAGACGGTTATCGAGAACGATTCGATGGGCATTGGCTTTGGTGCGCAGAACTGCCACTGGGAAGACGCAGGCGCGTTTACCGGTGAAGTAAGCGCGGCGTTTCTGGCAAAGCTCAACGCAAGCCATGTCATTGTTGGCCACTCCGAACGTCGTCAGATGTTTGGCGAAACCGACGAAACGGTGGCGCGCAAAGTTGCTGCGGTTCTCAAGCACAACATGGTTCCTGTCATTTGTGTCGGTGAAACGCTCGATCAACACAATGAGGGACAAGCGGTCGACGTTGTCAGCCAACAAGTGCGCGCCGCGCTGTCGGGTGTTGGCAAGGTGTCCGGTGAGCGTCTTGTCTTTGCGTACGAGCCCGTGTGGGCCATTGGCGCCGATCAAGCTGCGTCACCCGACGACGTTCAGCTGATGACCGGTGCAATTCGCGAGGTTGTCGGTGACGTGATGGGCGATGCCGCGGCTGCTGAGGTGCGCATTCAGTACGGCGGGGCAGTCGACGCAGGAACCGCGGGCAAACTGATCGAAATCGAAGACGTTGATGGCTTTTTGGTTGGCCGGGCATCGCTCGACCCTGAGGCATTTGCTCGGATTGTCGCTGCAATTGCGGTTTGACCTGGGTATTTCGCAATTGCCCGGAAGGCCGCTCCTTTTCGCGGCCCCGCTGCTAGTTTTTGGCCCGTGACTGTTGCACTTCTCGTCGTTCAGGTGATCTCCTGCTTGGCCATCATTGTTCTTGTGCTCCTGCACAGCGGCCGGGGTAGTGGCCTGTCTGACATGCTGGGTGGTGGCACATCGACGGCCGCAGCGGGTTCAACCGTGGTTGAGAGAAACCTGGACCGCTACACGCTTGTTTTTGTGGTCATTTTTGTTTTTACGACAATGGCTCTATCCATTCGCTTCCAGTAGCCAGCGGTGTTCGTGCGCCGTCACGTCGTCAAGAGCATCTCGGCCCTGTTAGTGGCTGCCATGCTCGGCGGTTGCGGCAGCCAGATTGGCGATACTGACAAGACCAACCCAGAACTCGGGGGTGAGGTCAACCTTGGTTTGGTGCGTGTGTCGTCACTCGAACCTTGGCGTGCAACCACCGTGAGCGAGCGCGTTATTGCCGACACGCTGTATGACGGTCTGACGAAATGGAACGCCAGCTCTAAGAAGACCGAGCCGTCGCTGGCGCAGTCTTGGACGGCGTCGTCGGACAATTCGGTTTGGACGTTCACGCTTCGCGACGATGCGATTGCTTCCAACGATGAACGCATTACGGCACTTGATGTCAAACGGAGTTTTGAGAACGTCGCGCGAATGCGTCGCAATTCGCCGGGTTCGGAATCACTGTCGTTGGTTGACGGCTATCAGGGTTTTGTGAATGACCCTGCTGTCCCTGGTCTCAGTGGATTGATAGCCGAAGGCAACACGCTGAAAGTCGTTCTGAACGCACCTATGCCGGGTCTTCCGTCACTTCTTGCCAACCCGGTATTTGCCGTTGCGCACTTTGCAGCCGACGGTTCAAGCAAGTCAACCGGTTCGTTCAAGTTGCTTGAAGCAAATGAATCGCAGATGGTTTTCGACAAGGCGCCGGGTTCCGATGCGTACGTGGACAAGTTGCGCGTGACGATGTTTGCCAGTGTTGAAGACTCGTTTGCTGCATTTCGCGATGACAAGGTCGACTGGTCCCTTGTGCCGGTTGATCGCATTACAGAGGCAACCAACACGTTTGGCACGGCTGGGTTTTCGCCTTCCCTGCGAGCCGTTTACCTAGCGTTGAATCTGGGTTCGACCGACGTTTCAGACGTGCGTTTGCGTCAGGCGCTCGTGAAGGCAATCGATCGCAAGGCAATTGTTAAAGCGTTAGGCGTCGAAGCAGAACCGTTGGAGTCTATTGCAACCATCGCTGTTGACGGCGCGCGTGAAGACGCGTGCGGCAAGGCTTGTAGGTTTGATCCCGATGCCGCGCGACGGTTGGTGCGCGACGTATGGCCGGAGGGAATGCCGATTTCGATTGATATCGCACTGGCGCAAGGCGCACCATTCAATGATGCGTCGGTGTTGGTCATCAAGAAGAACTTGGATGCTGTAGGAATCAACGCGACTGTGCGGTTGCTTCCGCCGGGCGAGTTGAACGCGTTCTCATTTAATTCTTCTCGTGAGGTGTTTCAGTCAACTTGGGCTGCGTCCTATCCCAAGTACGAAGCGTTCTTAAATCCAATGTTTGATTCCGCTTCGCCGACGAATGTCTCGAATTACTCCAATCCCGCAACAGACAAGTTGCTTGGCGATGCGAATCGCACCGACAGTGAAGACAGGCGCTTGCAGATGAGCCGTCAGTTGGAAAAGCAATTGCTTGGCGAAACGTTTGCCATCATTCCAATCGCCACGTTTCCGGTTAACACCGTTGCGCACGACAGGGTGCAAGGCAGTCGTGTTCAGCCTTTAGGGAATCTCGATCCTTCGGTCATCTGGGTCAAGCGCTGACTTTCGGCGCAGCGCCAGCAGCAATGTGAAGAAGCCGAGGATTCCGATGCCAACTGACGCAATGAGCACGGCGGACTTTGCTTGAGTCGTGAGTGTTGCATCGGTAAATGCCAGTTCCGAGATGAACAGTGACACCGTAAAGCCAACGCCGGCCAGCACCGATGCTGCAGCAATTAGCGGCAGCGTGATTCCCTTGGGTAGGTGCAACTTGAATATGCGTGTTGCGATGAGCGTTGCGAGTGTGATTCCCATCGGCTTGCCGATGAGCAGTCCGGCGATGATTCCAATGGCAACCGAGCTTGTCAGCGCAGAACCGGTTGATGAGTTGAGGGCGACACCGGCGTTGGCAAGCGCGAACAGCGGCAGCACCAGGTAGCTGGACCACGGGTGCAGAAGGTGTTCTAGCCACTCAACCGTCGACACCGATCCGCGCGCCAACGATGCCGATTCGCTTGCCGTTTCCACGGACGAAAGGTCGAGGAGTCTGTTTTCTTCGACATCATCGCGTTCGACACGTGGCGATGTGGGTGTGAGGAGTGCAAGGACGACGCCGGCAAGCGTTGCGTGGATGCCCGAGTTGTAAGTGGCGACCCATGCAGCGAGCGAGAGCAGCAATAGCGCAACGCCTTGTTCGCGTTTGGTTTGGCGCAACGCGAAGACCGCCAGGATTATTGCCGCGGCGATTCCGAGGGCTGTGAAGTTGATGCCGTGCGGCGAGTAGAAGAGTGCGATCACCGTTATGGCGCCGATGTCGTCGACTATTGCGAGGGTCAGCAAGAACGTCTTGAGTGGCGTGGGCACCCGTTTGCCGAGGAGCGCGAGGATTCCGAGGACGATTGCGATATCCGTTGCCATTGGGATGGCCCAGCCCGAAGCTTGGGGTTGCTGGTGGTTGAACACCACGTAGAGGACGGCCGGCACAATCATTCCGCCGAGCGCGGCGAGCACGGGCGTGCCTGCCTTGCGTCTATCTGATAGGTCGCCGGTGGTTAGTTCCCGTTTGATTTCGAGGCCGACGACGAAGAAGAAAATCGCCATCAAGCCTTCGTTGACCCAGTGGCGCAGGTCGAGGGACAGGTTGTGTCCGCCGATGCCGATTGCCGCATTGAGGTGCCAAAACTTCTCGTACGTGTCGGCGAAGGGGCCGTTGGCCCAAAACAGCGCGATTGGCACCATTGCCAAGAGCAGCAGACCCGCTCCCGTTTCAGTCCTGATGAATTCTTGGGCTGGGCGCAGGAGTTTCACTCGGGCGAGCCTAATTTGGGCGGCTATTTCCCGCTTGTTTTGATCAACGCGGGGAGCTGATAGCCCGTTGCGGGTATTTCTGAGATTTGGAGTTTTGATGGGTGAACTGAATGCGACACAGGCGGCGGCTGAAGGTTGGTTGCTGCGGGTCAATGCCGACCGGCGTGGCGATTTGCGGGTTGCGTTGTTGGTGACGACTGACGAGAACGGCGCGCGGCGTGTGTCGTTTCCGGTTGTGCGTTCTGGTGTGGCTGGCCAAGCACCTAGCGCGAATGACGTTGGTCGCGCTTACCTTGCATCCTTGATTGGCACCGAGGCTGCAGACCTCTCGCGTGTAGCCGGGGTTGGCGCGAAGATTTCGCGCATCGGCGCTGTTAGGCCGTCGGTTGACAACGTCGAACCTGTTGCGGTTTTTGTTTCTAGGGATGGGTCGCCAATGGGAACGATGACGGCGGACTGTGTTGTCACCGCGAGCGTGCGTCAGCTTGCGAGGTTTTGTGCGGGCCGCGACACCGTGCTTCCGTTGGGTTTGGTGGCGCGTGGGCATCAGGCTGCACGGACGCTCGATGTCATGAGTGAAGTGGTTGAGCGTGACTCATTTACGCACGACCCGAAGGTGGTTCTGGCTGCCTTGGTTACTGCTGTCGAGGGGCTGAGGGTCCGTGGTGAAGGCCTCGAGTCTGGTGAGGTTGCCAAGACGCTTGAAGACATCATGTCGGTGCCGGGTCAAGGTTCGGCAGACGCTGCCGACCGGGCAAGTCGGCTTGTTGAGAGCTTTGTCGGGGCTCTTGCGGAACGGTCGATCGGCGATTCGTACCGGGTTGGCTCTGATCTTGCTGGTGGGTCTTCTGTTGCTGGTGGGTCTTCCCTCGTGTAGGGGTCACCTTGTTGGTGGAGGCCTTGTGGTGGAGGCCTTGTGGTGGAGGCCTTGCGGGTGGTGGGCCTGCGGTCTGAGCTCGGGTTGCGGGTTGCGGGTTGACGTGGCGTGCCGCTGTGCCTTCTCCGCCCTCAGCGTTTCAATCGCCCGATGCCTCCATCTGCGCTTGCTTTTGCGCGTTTGCGACTGTGCGCATTTCGACCGGGGTGGCTGTTTGACTGGGTAAGTGTTCGACCGGGCGGGCGCGGGTCGGGTGGCGACTCACGGAGCGCCGGGGAAAGTGTGTCGGCGAGAGGACTTGAACCTCCACGAGCTAAAGCTCACTAGCCCCTCAAGCTAGCGCGTCTGCCTATTCCGCCACGCCGACGTGGTGACCTGCGGGCAGCTGCCCGAGTGGCTTGTTAACCATAGCAAGCCAACCCGCCTCGCGATGGACTGCATAAGCGACGCGCCGCGCCGCCCTGGGCCGCGCCCCGGTTATCTCGCCTCGGCCCCTCTATCGCGCATCAAACCTCAGTCCGCGCAGAACCGCCTCCCGGCCAACGCACTCGCTATCTATCGCGCATCAAACCTCAGCCCGCGCAGAGCCGCCGCCAGATCGTTCATCTCACGCGTCGCGCTCGTTCATCTCACCCCGTCGCGGTCCGTTCATGTCGCTCCAAAAACCTTTCACTTTTCGGCCGATCCGCCCCCTCTCCTGCAAGAAAAACCGATACCGAAGTCGGCGCGGCGGGCGTCAAAGTTGTGATCGGGCATGGAATTCGCTCAACGGCGAGAAAGTTGCGCTGCGCCTCACATCACGGCGAGAAAGTTGCATGAGCCTTCACGTGACGGCGAGAAACTTGCGCAATCGGGCCGAAATCGCGCGAAAAGTGAAAGAAAAACCGATACCGAAGTCCACCCCGGGGGAGTCGGGAGGGCCGTGAGTTGGCGAAGTGAAAGAAGAACCGATACCGAAGTCCACCCCGGGGGTGCGGGCCCCCGGGAGGCGGGACACTGGGCAGCGCGGGGCGGGGGAAGGTGGGCTTCGTTACGATCCAAAATATGGAAAATCGGAGCGTGTCGCGCCTTGGTGTGGCGCTTGTCCTTTCGGCGATCACGCTTGTCGTCCAGCTGATCGGCGCGATTCTGTCGTCGAGTCTGTCGCTGCTTGCGGACTCGGCGCACGTGTTGGGCGATGTCGCGAGCCTGGGCCTTGCGATGTTTGCAGCGGGGCTTGCCGGCGCGGGCCCATCGACCAAGCGCACTTTTGGATGGCAGCGCGCGGAGATCCTTGCGGCAGCGGTCAACGCGGTCATCTTGTTGCTGGCGTCAGTGTGGATCGTTGTTCAGTCGGTTCGGCGACTGCTAAATGGAGCCGAAACTGTCGAACCAAAAATTATGCTGATCTTTGCAGCGGTTGGACTGATCGCAAACGCGATCGCCATGAGCATCTTGCACAAGGGCTCTCACCACAGCGCCAACGTGCGCGGCGCATTCCTCCACGTGGTTGCCGACTTCGCGGGTTCATGTGCGGTGGTCGTGTCGGCAATCGCAATTCTCATCTGGCCGACGGTTCCATTCGATGCAGTTGCCGCGATGTTCATTGCGTTGCTGATTGCACCGCGCGCGTGGACGTTGCTGCGCGAAACAACCGATGTGTTGTTGGAAGCCGTGCCGAAAGATGTCGACATGGAAACCGTGTTAGGTCACATGATGAGTGTCGAATCGGTTGTCGATGTCCACGACCTTCACGCCTGGCTCATCAACAGCGGCAAGCCCGTCCTTTCGGCGCACGTTGTGGTGGAAGACAACGCCGACCATGAACGCATTCTTGATGCGTTGGGTCAATGCTTGGCCGGACATTTCGACATCAGTCACTGCACGTTTCAGCTGGAATCGCGCGCACACCGTGACCACGAAAACCTGACGGAGAACTTTTAATGAGCACGCACGCACTTGCCATGCACCGCGCCAACGCATCGCAGCCGCGCGAAGCAAACCTGTTGTCGCGCGCGGTGCTTGCCATGTTGATCGTCTTCGTCGCGCAACTTCCGAGCCTCTTCGTCGGTCAGCCCGCTCAAGCGCACTCGCAGGTGACGGGCACCATCCCGTCGAATGGTCAAACGGTTGCAGAGTCCCCAAAACAGGTGGAAGTTGTTTTCAACGAGACGGTCATCGGAGCGCCTGACGCGTTGAAAGTGTTCAACTCTGAAACCAAACGCGTGGACAAGGCAAACGCCAAAGTTGTCAATGGCAATCAGTTGGTTCTTGATCTCGATCAATTGAGTCCGGGCGGCTACGTGATGACGTGGCGCGTGGTGTCCGCTGACAGTCACCCCGTTCGCGGTGCCGTTTCGTTTCAAGTTGGAAGCGGCGATGTCGCGGAAACCAAGGCTTTGGCCGAGCGCATTTTCAACGCGGACGAATCATCGACAGGTGCCGCTGTTGGATATGCGGTGGTGCGTTTCTTGGCATTTGCCGCGCTGGCGATTTCCCTCGGGCTGATCGTGTTTGTAGCCCTTACCCGCAGCAACGACGCAACGTTGGTGAGGGTTGTGCATTGGGCGCTGGGCATTCTTGCCTTGGCAGGAATTGGCGAACTTGCATTTCAAGGGCTGCTGGCAACCGATGGCGGGTTTGCCTCGTTGTTGTCCAAAGACCCGTGGCAGGCAGTGTTTAGATCGCATTTCGGATGGTTGATCCTCATACGGACAGTTGCCGCGATTCTCAGCCTTGCCTTCATCGATGACATCCTGCGCGCACTGACAAAGAACGCGCGGCAAGAAAGTGCGAAGTCGAGAACAGCTCCGATGTGGGCGGTTATTTCCGTTATCGCCATTGCATTTGTCGTGACAACCATGATGGCGCGTCACGCACCGTCCGGTCGTCTTCCCGCCGTTGGAATTGTCGCCGACGTCGTGCACATCGCAGCATCAAGCCTTTGGTTGGGCGGCCTCCTCGCATTGGTGATCACCGTGCTGCGAACTCGGGGCTCACAAGCGCAGTACGATGTGGAACGCAAGACCGCTGTGCTGCACCACTTCTCAACGCTGGCAACGGCTTGTGTGATCTTGATTGCAGTTTCCGGCTTGGTGCAGGGCTGGCGTCAGATCGGAACATTCGACGCATTGTTCGACGACACGTACGGCATTCTGGTTGCGATCAAGGCTGTGCTGTTTGGCCTGATGATTGGGTTCGCGTCGTTCGGACGCACGCGCATCCGCTATGAGTTAGAGAAAGACGGCGACGTTTCGGCGCTCAAGTCGGTGCGCATACAGACTGCTTTCGAGGTTTTCGTTGCGGTCGCAATTCTTTGCGTGACGGCTGTTCTTGTCAGCGCCGAGCCTCCCAAGCAGGCAGCGAACGGGGGAATCGGCTTCTCGACCGAGGTGCCCGTGTCGAACCACATCGCCCAAATTGTTGTCGACCCGGCCGTGGCAGGACTCAACACAACGCATGTCTATGTGCTCAGCACCGCGGGAGCGCCGCAGGGTGTTGAGCAAGTGACGCTGAGAATCGCGCTGCCGCAGAAGGGGATCGAACAGATCGAACTGCCGCTGCGTGAGATCACGCCCGACCACTACGTCAGTGACAACTTCTCGATTCCAATTGCCGACAAATGGCAGGCGCGGGTGACCGTGCAGTCATCGCCAACGGAAGTGTCGGGCGCGGAGTTCGAGATGCCGATCGGCTAGCGAGCCTGGCGAGGCTCTTAAACGAACTTAACAACGAGGCGGCCCAGCGCCGCCTACTACTTTGCGCTGATGGTGTCGGAGTTCATCCAGGGCTGCAGAGCCTTTGGAATACGGACACTTCCGTCTGGCTGTTGATTGTTTTCAAGAATTGAAATGATCGCGCGCGCGCTTGAAATGGCCGTGCCGTTCAGCGTGTGCGCAAAACCGGCAACTTTGTTGCTTCCAGCATCGCGATAGCGGATACCCAGGCGACGCGACTGATAATCAGTGCAGTTACTTGCACTGGTGATCTCGCCCCAGTCGCCGCCGTCGCCCTTGCCGGGCATCCAGGCTTCGAGGTCGAACTTGCGATACGCAGCATTGCCGAGGTCTCCCGTCGCGTTCTCAACAACGCGATAAGGAACCTCAAGCGAATCGAAAATGTGTTGTTCGATTGCGCGCAATTTCATGTGTACATCGCTGCTTTGGTCGGGACGCGTGTAGGCAAACATCTCGACCTTGGAGAATTGGTGCACTCGATAAAGACCGCGTCCAGCACGTCCATAAGCGCCCGCTTCCGTGCGGAAGCAGTGGCTAATTCCGCCCAAAAAGAGCGGCAAGTCTTCACTGTCGAAAATTGCGTCCATGTGCAAACCGGCAAGCGGGATCTCACTTGTTGCGATCAAACCAAGTTCGTTGTTTGCAAGCGTGTAACTGTTGGATTCGGTGTCGCGGGGGTTGTAGCCGGTGCCCGTAAGAACGTTTAGCTTCGCAAGCTCTGGCGTGGAGAAAATCGTAAAGCCTTCGTTCTCCAACACATCGAGTGCGAACTGCTGCAACGCAAGTTCAAGTCGCACTGCTGCACCGCGCAGAAAGTAAAAGCCGTGTCCGGCAACACGACTGCCGCCTTCGAAGTCCACCAATGAAAGTTCGTCGGCCAATGCAACGTGGTCTTTGGCCGGAAAGTCGAACTGGGGGACAGGGGTCTTTCCGCGTTCGATCTCTTCGTTGGCAGTGTCGTCGTCGCCGATTGGCGCACGCGGGTCTGTCATGTTGGGGATGGCCGTCTGAATCGAAAGGATCTCTTGATCGAGTACGCGAAGCTCGCTCTCAATCTGGCTTTTGCGGTTCTTGAGTTCGCGGCCCTGGTGAAGGGCTGCTTCGTCCGGCTTGCCCTTGAGGTCGCTCAGCGATTTGGCGTGGGCCTTGGACTCCTGGTTGACGCTTTCCAGGTCCGACGAAAGCGTGCGGTAGCGCTCGTCAAGTGAGGGCAAGGCGTCCAGGTCGACGTTGACTTTGCGGATTCGACAGTTGTCCCGAACGGCTTCGAGGTTGGCAATGATGAACTTGCGATCTAGCACTCGCCAGTTCTACCAAAAGGCCAGGTCGGATCGGTGTTAAGCCCCAAAACGGCCACGGCGGGGCCAATTGAGGCCCCAAGGCGGGGAACTCAACGCCCGAATATGAAAAAGACCTGGTCGATCACTTCAGTTTCATGACGAAGCGCGCCCCAGCTAGACGTATCATGATACGTTCGGCCACACTCTCAGTTGGAAGTTACCGCCCTGCCGGGCGACACAATTTGGGGGCCGACCCGTGCAATTCCTCTCACAGGCCGACATCAAACTTGCGAACCTTGGGGAACGCAGACAGCAAAAGGGAATCTCCTTTTCACTGCTAATCCCTGCCCGTGGTCGCGACGCATTGGAATCACTGCCGGCAATTGTTGCGGCGAACCGCAAAGCCTGGATGGACGACCAAGACGTCCTTTGTGAGATCGGCGTCTCCATAGACCCCGACCCAGAGGGCCTCGAAACGGAAATTGCTCACGCCGCCTCTGAAGCCGGTGCGAGTTGGGTTGTCTTCAATCGCGATGTGATCAATCGTCACTCGCCGATGGAAAAGCCCGGTGCGGCAGGCAAGGCGGGCAACATTCGCTCGCTGGCATTGCTGGCTCGCGGCGACCGATTGATTTTTCACGACTCAGACCTCACCGAATACGACCCCGCAACTGTTGGGAACCTTGTCTTTGCAATGCTGGGCGACAACGAAGCGCTGTTTGCAAACGGTGCAAGTGCGCGGCGCTCTGGCAACGGAACGCCCGGCGGACGCACGACCGAAATGCTCCGCGCGGTGTTTTCAAAGCAGCTTTACCGTCACGTTCCGGGCTTTGTGAACCTGGTTCAGCCGTTGCTTGGCGAGTTCGCAATTGACGCTCAACTATTCGCGGTGCTGCCGTTTTCACGCGGTTATGGGATTGAAACTTCATTGAAGGCTTTGGCGATTGATGCAGTTGGCGCCGACCGCGCGTGTGAAGTCGAGTTGCCGACGAAGTCTCAAAACGGCCAGGACTACTTGAATCTGGTCAAGCAATTCCACGAAATCAGTTTCACGGTTGACGTTTTGGAGACCTACTTCGAGCGCCGCGCGATGGGTGACTTGAAGACTCCTGCGCACCTCGCCAGTGAGTATTACGACCGTCACCCCGGTCGCACGATCGAGCTTCAACGACCCGCCGGTTACGACGACATCCCGTTCACGCCTCGGATGGGTTTCTATGAGCCGCTTGCGGAACTCGTTAGTCACCGCCGTCGATTCAGCTCCATGAACGCTTCAATTTTCGAGCGTTTCAGTACGCCGCATGCGGACGAATTGATCCGCGAGATCGGCCAAACGGCATAGCTAAAAGACTTTGCTGGTTGTTCAAGACGCCGGCTGTCGTGTCCAAAAAGTGTGCAGAACCGGGCAAAACTGGGCCTCTTGACCCAAAAATCCCCATCAAATGGGAACAATGTGGCGACAATGCACGCATTGTGCCTTGTAACCGTGTAAAAACGTGCCTCGCTGGCATAAGTCAGTGTTGCTCGAACGCATCACGACGCGTTGCGGGTAGCAATCCAACTGGAGGACAACCACATGAACCGTCGCGAACTCGTTCAAGCAATCGCTACGCAAACCGGTGCAGAGAAGAAGCAAGTTGACGCAATCGTTGCGGGCTTCACAGATGTTGTGACAGCAGTCGTCGCCAAGGGCGAGCCCGTCACCATCAGCGGCTTCGCAAAGTTTGCAAAGGCTGAGCGCAAGGCGCGCATGGGCCGCAACCCTGCCACCGGCGAAAGCATCAAGATCAAGGCTTCGAAAAAGGCGCGCATCACTGCTCTCAAGGGCTTCAAAGATGCAGTCATCAAGCCGTCAGAAGCTCCAAAGCTTGCTCGTGGTGTTTGGCCGCCCGCACCGGCTGCTGCTCCCGCAAAGCGCGCAGCTGCAAAGCCTGCTGCTCGCACCACCAAGCCAGCAGCACGCGCAAAGGCGAAGCCAGCCGCACGCGCAACAGCAAAGAGCACCGGTCGTCGTACCGCTGCAAAGCGCTAACTGCTCGACTCAATCAAATAGCTATGAAATGAGCCGCCCCCGCTGGGCGGCTCATTTCATTTTTCGTTATTACGTTTATCGTGGTGTATTGCGGCGCAATTGGAGCGTCGTCATGAACGAATGGAGGTCACCTGATGGACCCACTGCTGCCTGTGCTCGATGGCGGTTGGACGACGCTGTTGGTTGGCCTGTTGTTTCTTGCGGGCGTAATCGGAACGGTTCTTCCAATGTTTCCCGGCTTGTCGCTGATCATCGTTGGTGCCGTGGTTTTTGCGCTTGCGCACGGGCTCCATGGCTGGACAACGGTGTTGTTCATTGCCATTGTCGGCTTGGCACTCATCGGCGAGATCTCAAACTTCGTACTTCCAAGTAGGCGCGCAAACAAAGCAGGTGCCAGCGGTTGGTCGATTGTTCTTGGTGTCATCGGTGCGATCGTTGGCTTGTTCGCCATTCCGTTTGTCGGACTCCCAATCGGCGGCGCGCTGGGCATCTTTTTGGGTGAAGTAATTCGCGGACGCAGCACAGACGCCGCGTGGGACGCCACCAAAGAGACGCTCATTGGAATGGGCATTTCCTTTGTCGTGCAGTTCGTGATCGCGCTGTGGTGTTTGGCTCTGTGGGGGATTTGGGCACTTGTTGCTTGAGGGGTGCACCGAGAGCCTGCCTGGCACCACCTTGTCTCGAGCGGCTGGGTTCCGCGAGGTGTTGAATCAGTGGCCAGGCGAGTAGCTGTAGGTGAGGGTCGACGTGTAGCGACCAGCGGGTTGCAAATAATCAACCTTTGCTCTGATGCCAAAGGTTGACGCAGTTCCCAAATGAGCGTTTGTCATTATTTGAGTTGCGCCCGATATTCCCGCAACCTTGCCCCCGGTCCAGTTCGGCTGCACGGTCGCGCTCGGAGATGATGCAACTACGCCCCACGTGTTGACGGGTTGGGCCGCCGGGCTAGAGGGCGTTGTGGGCATCATTGGAAACGCAGCACCGGTAGATGCGTTCAGCGAGGCGGGGTTGACCGACAGGGCCTGTCCAACCAATTTGCCACTCAGCGTGTGGCAACTGTTGAAAGTGTTCGATGTGGCGGTTGCAGGGTCGAGGCTCACCTTGGTTCCACATGTCTTTGTCAAGCTCGACGTTGCTTCATAAGGAGACGTGTATCCAGCGTTTCCGTACTGCTGAGAATGAAGGTTCAACATGTTTGCCAGGCTCCAGCCGACCCGCGTCCATGACGCATCTTCCACGGATCCAGTGGGCATGTAGGTACTGTGTGCAGTGCTCAGAGTCAAGCCGGTAAACGACACTGCGTAATTGATGCCGGCCTTGAACGCTTGGCTCGGCGAGTAATTGATCGTCAAGTTGGAGCCATTCAACCCAAGGGTGGGTGCTGTTGGCGTTCCGAAGCTCTTCACAAGTGTCGGTGTGCCAACTGGCGTAGGAAGATACAGCGTTGCTTTGCTTAGAGTTGCATCCGAAGTGAGTCTGAAGACCACCTGGTATTCGGTGGTGGCTCGGCCATTAGTGGCGGGAGCAAACTTGAAATCGAAGCGCTCGATGATGTTTACCTTGTCGGTGACGCCGTTGAAAACGCGAAGACGTCCGGCGCTTTGATCGAAGAAGTAGAGCTTTGTGCCGAGAACTTGAAGTCCAGAAACCACACCAATGCGCGCGGCTGACAGGGTGCCGTTGTCTGCGTACTCAGTCGGGTTGCCACTGCCCATCCAGTTCGTGAAGGTTGAAGAGCCGTCAACCTTGCGGATGTAGCCGGATGCGTCGCCGATGTACTTCTCGCCGTTTGGCGCGATCGCGATTGCGGATGGTGCGTTTAGCCTTGCCGACCAAGGGTTGCCGCCGCCGGCAGTATTGCCCGACACGCCCGATCCCGCGAACGTCGTAATGAAACCGAAAGCGTCGATGACACGAATGACGTTGTTGTTCTTGTCGGCAACGTAGAGGTTGCCTGCGGGGTCTAGGCCCATTCCTTGTGGGCTGTCGAGTGTTGCACTTGTGGCCGGTCCCGAGTCGCCCGACCTGCCACTGGCGCCCGTGCCTGCCCAGGTCGTGATCGTGCCGTCTGGTGCAACCTTGCGCACTTTGTTGGCGCCTGCATCGGAGATGAACAACGTCCCGTCGCTGCGGTAGGCAAGGCCCGTGGGCGACACGAGTGTCGCGCTCGCAGCCGGGCCACCATCACCGGTGCTTCCTGATGCGCCCGTTCCAGCAACCACGGTTACCGCGCCGTTGTTGATGTTGATCTTCTTGACTTGATGTCCGTCGACGTCGCTGAAATACGCAAAACTCCCGCTGTCGCGAACGATCTGGCCAATGCGGCCCGTCACTTGTCCGTTGAACGCAGTTACGGCGCAAAGATTGTCGTCGTAGATCGGCTCATTCTTGCGCACCACGCCGGGAGCAGAGTTGACAAACACCTCATCGCTAGCAAAGACAATGAAGCCCATTGGAGACGTGGTAGACGAAGTCAGACGAGACTCTTTTGTCTTCGTACATGTTGAGTTTGCAATGCCAGCAGCGTTGAGGGCGCTCGAACCGCTTGCATTGACAACACGGATGACGCCGTCACCGCCGGCAACCAAGGTCCCGGCAGAAGTAGACGCAGTCGATCCAGGAAGGGTTAGGCCAGTGGAGTTGGTAACAGTTGAAATTGAACCGCCAACGAAAAAACTGCGAAGACGTCCATTGTTTGTGTCGGCAATTACAACCGCACCGTTACCTGCGACCGCGACGCCGTGCGGTGAGTTGAGTTGTGCAGTAGTCGCTGTGCCGCCATCACCAGCGGCGCCCGCGGTACCGGTTCCAGCAACGACGTTTGCGGCGCCCGAGCTGACTCGCTTGATTACGTTCGACGACGAGTCGGCAACGAATGCTTCACAACCAAGCCCGCCGGCAATCTGATCAACCGAGCCGAATCCGTTGATTGCCGTTGCGCTGCTACCTTCGGTGAACTGGTAAACGGTGTTTCCGTTCCCAACATAGAAAGTTCCACACGCATCGACGGCTATGGCCGTAGCGTTGGAAAAGTTTGTCGAGGCAGCCGTTGTGGTGCCGGGGCCGGCAAAAGCAGCAATGTTTCCATCGAAGTCGATTCGCCGTATGGTTCCGCTTCGCGTTGCGGTCAAATAGAAACGTCCGAACGGACCGACTGCAATGGCGGTCGTGTCACCAATGCCCGCGAATTGCGCAGGTCCACCATTGCCCGATGAATCCTTGCTGGCGTTTCCAGCAATCACCACAGACTGGCCAGTGAGTGGGTCGATCTGGCGAAGTAGCGAATCGTCTGTGAGGGCGTAGTCGTAATACTTGTGGGCCGCGAGGCGCGAGACAAAGCCGGCGCCGAGGCTCTTGGTGTCACCTTCGGAAAAACCTCCGGTGAGCGTTTGGACATCGCCCGCGCCGACTGTGATGTTGACCGTTGCGGTTCGACAGTTCACACGAGTGATGTCGCACGCGCGATACGAGAAGTAGTCGGTCCCCGTGTAACCAGCGCCCGGTGTGTAGCGAATGCGCGTAATCGAATCGTTGTTCGTTGCAGTGTTGACGACTGCCGTTCCGTGAATGGGGCTTCCGGCAAGAACAACGCTGCGCGGGTTCATTCCACCGTAGAGGTCTTGATCGTTGGAAAGCACCGAGATGTCGGCAGTGGTGTCTTTGGCGAGTGAAACCTTGTCGTTGTTTACGCGTGGTGCCTCTGACACGACATTCTTGATTGATCGAATGGTCTTGTCGCCCCAACTGCCAACTAGTAGATCGTTTCCGCGAAACGCAAGTGATTGAGGGCCCTGCATGTGCGCGTCTCGCGCTGGTCCTCCCGAGCCATCGGCGCCTCCTTGATACCTGACTCCAGCGATCCTCCTCGCTAGGCCGCCAACGGTGAATCTCCCTACATAGCTCCAGTCGCCATCGGTAAAGAAGACTGCGCCGTCTGGAGCGGCCAAAACTGCAAGAGGTGTTTGAATGTTCAACGACGTAGCGCGACTTTCGTCGGTGTCGACCCCCGATGGGTTTCCAGCAACCGTGGTCACCACATTGAATGCGTCGACCATGCGGATGCGGTGATTTTCTGAATCGGCAATCAAGAGGTTTCCGTCTCGCGTGAATGCAAGTCCGTGCGGGCCGTTGAACCTGGCTGTTGCAACGTCGCCTCCATCGCCGCTGAAGCCCGCGATTCCTGCGGTGTTTCCAAAGGGTGAGAGCACACCAGCGCTCGTCATGCGCATGATCTTCGATTCGGAGGTCGATAGGAAAACATCGCCGCTTGGACCAATGGCCATTCCGTAAGTTGATACGCCGTCGGGCACTTCGGCGATCTTCGTAACGGCTCCGCCGGGCGGGATCTTGTGAAGGTACGAATCCTCTGTAGCCAGGTAAATCGTGCCGTCTGTCGCGAGTGCCAATGCTGTTGGCTGCATCACATAAGTACTCGTGCTTTTCCATGTCTTGATGATTGGAAAGCCGGCAACGATCGAAGCATTGCCGTACGCGTCGATCTTTCTGATTGCATTTGCGTCGTAGTCCGCAACGATGATGTTTCCGTTACCGTCCGATGCCATTGCTTGGGGATCTTGAAAATCGGCATCGATTGCGCGGCCGGTGAAGGTTTGTCCTTGGCCCATCACTGTCGTGATGGTGCCGTCGGTTGCAACCTTGCGAATTCGTCCATTGTTGCAGTCCGCGATGAACAAGTTGCCACTCGAGTCGAAACGCACCGAGGTCGGCGCACTGAGCTGCGCAGATGTGGCGAGACCGCCGTCCCCGGAAAACCCGCTACTGCCTGTTCCAGCGACCGTGTAAATGCGTTTGGTCGCAAGGTCGACCTTGCGAACCTTGGCGCCGTCTTCCATTGCTATGTACAGCTCGGTCGCGGCGGGATTGAGCGCAATCGACGACGCTCGGTTGACATGAGTGGTGTCAGCCAGTGCGCCTTCGGTCGGGTCCCAGCCGCCTCCCGCCAGCAGAGTGATTTGACCGGTATTGTCCACCTTGTAGACCGCGTTGTAATCGCAGAAGTAGAAGTTGCCACTTGTGTCAACGGCAACGTCTTGGACTTCCCCGATGTTTGCTGCAGTAGCCGACATTGGATAGCTCGACGGCGTCCCGTAGGTTCCGGTTCCAGCCATCGTCGTCAGTGTCCGGGATCCGGGTGCTCCGGTCGCTTTGAGGACTTTGAATGTTCCTGTGTTTGCAATCCAGAGATTGCCGCTCGTGTCGTGAATCATGCCTGACGGCCTCTGTAATCCAGAGCTTGGAATGTCATTGACTATCTGGTTCGACCCAGTGTCCACTGTGTCGAGCGAGCCGGCCCATTCCTGGCTGAATGCAAGGTTGCCGGAATTATCCACTGCTATGCCTTTGGAATACTCCATTGACGAACTGTGTGCCGTACCCGACGGCTCGCCGTAGACGAGGTTGCCGACCACCCGTCGAACTTGGCCCGTGGTGTTGTCAAGCTTGAACAGTCCGTTCAGGTAGTAGTCGTACCAGTAGACGGTGTTGCCGGTGACAGCCAGCTTCGAAGGCCTTCCACGAATTTGGCTGCCTGCAGTGTCTGAGTTCCATGGAACGTTTTGTGGACTGCCTGCAAAGTTTTCGATCGTTCGCTCAACGGGCGAAGGCGCCGTAGCGCTCCCGGATTCAACTTGAGTCGCGCCGTTCCACGTCTTGATAGCACTCGACCAACCGGCACGGTCGTGTGGAGTTACGAGGCCGGCCAAGCCAACCGACACCGCGGTGTTGGTTGGCACCGAGGTTGAAGTCGGCCCGAAGTCGTAGCGAACATTGCCGTCGTTGAAGCGCCGTTGGGCTGTTCCGTTCGCGGGAAGTCCAACGACGTTGAAGGCGTCGAGCGAGCCGCCAACGTCGGCAGGGTTCGTGTCCCCTGGAGTGAGGTTCCACGTTTCGCCGAGCGGCGAAGGCCATGTTGTAGGTGAGGCGGGGTCAACATATCCACCGTTGAAGTCAACGGCTTTGGGGCCATCGATTCCGCTTCGCACTTCTGCCCAGTAGATGTCGCCGTTGAACGGGTCGGTGCCAAGTGAAGTGGCTCCAACCCGAACATCGGACGAGCCTGCTTGGATCGTTGTCGCCCCCTGTGTTTTATCGGTGCCGATTTGAACCCAAGCATTCGTGGTCTCATCGAGCACGAAGAACTTCGTCACTGCCGACCCTGCCACGTTCAATTGCCGAGTGGCGCGCACCGTTACTGGCACACCGTTTTGCGCTGGGGCACCATTTGGTCCGGGCACTTCCACGGAGGACGAGTCGTCGATCGCGTCGGCACCGTTGTAGGTAGTCAGCTTGAGTTTGCCGGTGGTGCCGATGTCGAGGCGGTAAGCGCGAGAAGCGCCCGACGAACCCCACTTCGCAACGATTGTCTTGGTGGTTGCCGCGGTCCAGGCCTTGGGGGCAATTCTCGCCCGAACATCGATGTCGGTTGTTATCTGGTTGCGAGCGTTGTTTGCCGTGGCCGCGTAGCTGGTGGCATCGCCTGCCATCATCAACGCGCGGTTGCTTGGCGACACATCGGTCGTCGTGGGAACGTCAAATGTTGCAGCCGTCAGGCTGGAAGTGGTTCCGGTTGTGAAGTTCCAGGTAAAGCGGTTTTCTGGAGACTCTGTTGTGGGGTCTTGAATCGAGAGCGATGCGCTGGAAACCCCAGCCTGGGCGGGTGATGCGAGAAACGGGACGAACGACAAAGCCAGCGCGCACGCGACGAAGCGACCAATGGCAGCACCATTCGCCCTGCCCAAGAGGGTTTTGCGGAGTATTCGATTAGTTGACTTCGCAACAAGTTTCGCCACCTTGTTGGTATCGGCGAACTATGGGCTCACCCTGAGTGGCAGCGGCCAGATAATCG
>JBDIBA010000011.1:0-48571 GCA_039812705.1 Acidimicrobiia bacterium | reverse complement strand
CCCCAAAAGTGAAAGAAAAACCGATACCGAAGTCCACGCACGCACGCGAAGCGGGCGGCCGGGCGGCGAAGCAGCGCGGGTGGGCGGGGTTAGCGGGGGGAGGCGCTGGCGGCTTTCAGTTGGTCGGCCATCCATGACTGGGGGGTTTGTGCAGTCGCGGCGGCGCGGATCTGCGCGCTCTTGGTTTCGCGGGTGGGGTCGTCCATCTCCAAGGCCGTTCGAATCGCCTCTGATGTTGCAACAATGTCGAACGGATTCACGCCGATTGCAACGCTTGCAAGCTCTTCCATCACGCCAGCCTCGCGACTGAGGACCAGCACGCCGTTGTTGCGATTGAGGATTGGGCCCTCTTTCGCGACAAGGTTGAGCCCGTCGCGGGTTGGGTTAACCAACAAAACGTCGTAGCTCTGCAACGCAGCAACAGAAGTCGGGAAGTCGTCCTGCAGCTGCAAGTGAATCGGCATCCAGGTCTCGGTGCCGAAAGTGTCATTGATGCGCTTAACAATCGCCTCGATCTCGTTGCGATACGACAGATAATCCGCAAGACGCTCGCGCGTTGGGTAGGCAAATGCAGCAAACGTCACGCGCCCTTTCCAGTGCGGATAACGAGTCAACAAGTCTTCAAACGCGAGGAATCCACGCACCAGGTTCTTGGAAAGCTCGATGCGGTCAACGCGCACAATCAGCTTGCGATCTGCGGCAATTCGCGCAAGTTCTTCACGAGCGGTTGCGCATGCGTCGCTGTTCGCGGTCTGTTCCAACTCTTCAACCCCAGCGCCAGCCGCGCTCACAAATGTCCGCGGGGTAACGCCGACAACTTCGCGCGCCGCTTCAATGAAGTTGTTTGCCCAACGATGTGCGTGAAATCCGCATGCATCGAAATGACAAAGACTGTCGATCATCTCGTGACGTGCCATGTCGGGGAGAATACGAATCGAGTCAGCGCCGGCAAAAGGCGTGTGATGAAAGTGCACGGTGCGCAAGTCGGGCCGGTTCTCGCGCAGCCAACGCCCGACAAGAACGAAGTGATAGTCCTGCACCAAAACCGTTGCACCGTGCGGCGCCAGGTTCGCAATCTCCTTCGCGAACGAATAGTTGACTGCGCGATAGGACTCCCACGCGTCCCACCAGTGTCGGTCGAAAAGCGGCCGTCGCGCCGCATCAAACAAGTCGTGATGCACAAACCACAGCGTTCCATTGGCAACAACGTCGTAGTAACGACGGTTTGTTCCACCGTCAATGCCGATGTGGTGAATGCGAACTCCGTCAACGATTGCTTGGGGTGGCGCCTCTTCCAATCCATCCAGAACATGGGCAGAGATCCAAGTTGCATCAAAGTCATGCAGAGCGGGCGACAGCGTTGCAACCAAGCCGCCGGCGGCACGCGTCGGCACGCGCTCTCCACTGCGGTTCATTCGAAATGAAACCGGCCCACGATTTGAGACAACGATGAGTGGCGATTCGTTGCTCATAGACAATTACTCACAGACAGTTGCTCATAGAAGATGGTTTCGATTCGTCATTCGCGGTCACCCAATCAGGCGGTAGATCAACTCTGCAACGCCATCTGCGTTCGATGCTTCGGTGCGGTTTGGCCACTGCAGAGAGGAATCGCCGTTTGCAACAAGCCAACACTCGCGAACCTCGTCGGCGCAGTTCATGTCGGCGCGCGAATCTCCAACAAACACGGCATCTTCTTTGGCAATCCCGTTGCGCTCGCGGTCGCGCAATACACCAAAACGCTTTCCCGCTCCGCGCGGAATCAGGTGATAGACGCGCTCGGTGTCATTGCGCGTGAGGCCGTTGTCAATGATCTGACACCATCCAAAACCATGCTCGGTCAGTTCCGCCTCGGCCGCGGCGACATCAATGTGGCCACGCACAAGAAGTGTCGCGTGACGCCCCTCGTTCCACGGCGCGTGCTCTTGCAAATCACCAAGTGACATCACAAGGTCAAGCAGTCCTTCTTGATGCATGAACTCGACAGGCGAGGTGTTTGTCAGCGGGAAGTCACCGAACTCCCAGTGAACATCGCCGCCCTGGGCGTGCAAACAACCAAGCTCGCCGATGCCGCGCTCGAAGCCGAACAGACGACACAGCTCGCGAACCTGAATGCGTCCACGACCACTTACCGGGATGACTTTCATGCCTGCCTCGCGCGCGGCGATCAGCGCTTCAAAAATGCGCGTCGATTTGGACAGCATCAAACCACCCCTCCAGGTGAGAGTGCCGTCTACGTCTGTATAAAGGACCTGGGTCCGGGGTGCCGCGTGCGGATCCATCTGCCCAGCTTTGCACGATCAATGCCCAGCCTGCCGGGCAAACGGACCTCTTTGTCGGCATTCAGAGACTGGCTTCAAGCGCGGGTTGATCGTTAGCAGTCGAATTGGTCGGGTGCTAGAAAAGCCAGATGGCCAAGCTAATTTCTTTCAACGACGAAGCCCGCCGCTCGCTTGAAGCGGGCATGAACAAACTGGCAGACGCCGTTTGCGTCACCCTCGGCCCACGCGGCCGCAACGTCGTGCTGGACAAGCAGTGGGGAACGCCCACGATCACCAACGACGGTGTTTCGATCGCCAAAGAAATCGAGCTCGAAGACCCTTGGGAAAGGGTCGGCGCTGAATTAGTCAAGGAAGTCGCGAAGAAGACCGACAGCGTTGCCGGTGACGGAACCACGACAGCGACGGTTCTGGCGCGCGCATTGGTCCGCGAAGGCCTCAAGAACGTTGCTGCGGGCGCCAACCCGATGGTTCTCAAGCGCGGGATCGAAGCCGCAGTCGAACAAGCCGTGTCTGCATTGCACGAACTGTCTCGCGACATCGAGACGAAAGAACAAATTGCCCAGGTGGCGTCCATCTCTGCGGCCGATCCTAAAATCGGTTCGATAATCGCCGATGCCATCGACAAGGTCGGCAAAGATGGCGTGATCACCGTTGAAGAAAGCCAGTCCTTTGGCATGGACCTTGACCTTGTTGAGGGCATGCGCTTCGACAAGGGCTACATCTCGCCTTACTTCGCAACCGACACCGAATCCATGGAAGCCAGCCTGGAAGACCCTTACATCTTGTTGGTGGGCTCGAAAGTTTCCAGCGTTCGCGACTTAGTTCCTGTTTTGGAAGCAGTCATGCAGTCCGGTCGCCCGTTGATGTTGATTGCCGAAGACGTCGAAGCAGAAGCGTTGGCAATGCTTGTTGTCAACAAGATTCGCGGCACTTTCAAGAGTGTTGCCGTTAAGGCTCCGGGATTTGGCGACCGCCGCAAGGCAATCTTGCAAGACATCGCCACGCTTACGGGCGCGCAAGTAATTAGTGAAGAAGTCGGCCTCAAGCTCGAAGCAACAACTGTTGAGATGCTCGGTACCGCGCGTCGCGTGACGGTTACCAAGGACGAAACAACAATCGTCGAAGGCGCTGGGTCAGACGAAGACGTCAAGGGTCGCATTGCGCAGATCAAGGCCGAGATCGAACACTCTGACTCCGACTACGACAAGGAAAAACTGCAAGAACGCCTTGCCAAATTGTCCGGTGGTGTCGCGGTCATTCGTGTGGGTGCAGCAACCGAAGTTGAGTTGAAGGAAAAGAAGCACCGCATTGAAGATGCCGTCAGCACAACGCGCGCAGCTGTTGAAGAGGGTGTCATTCCCGGCGGCGGTGTTGCATTGCTGCGCGCTCAAGAAGCCGTTACGCAGCTGGCCGAGAAGTGCGAAGGCGACACTGCAACAGGTGCGCGGTTGGTCGCTCGCGCTGTCGAAGCGCCGCTCAATCAGATCGCCGTTAACGCTGGGTTTGAAGGCGGAGTCGTTGTTGACAAGGTTCGCAACTTGTCCAACCGTGTCGAAGGTCTGAACGCTGCAACTGGCGAGTATGAAGACCTGGTTGCCGCCGGTGTCATTGACGCAACGAAGGTGACCCGTTCCGCATTGCAGAATGCCGCGTCGATTGCTGCGCTGTTCTTGACCACCGAGGCCGTCATTGTCGACAAACCAGAGCCACAAGCTCCGGTTGCCGGCGGCATGGACGACATGGACTACTGAGACCATCCCGATAATGGCTAAATAGGCCCGTGTTGCGGGCCTAAACTGCCTTAGGTGATCGAGTCGCTGTCACCTTCGGTTGGTTGGACTGTTGTCCACCTGTTCTGCAAAGCAAAAACCAGCATTGACGCCGAGTCTCTTGAGTTGGCCAAGAAAACCATGTTGGAAAGTGGCCATCAAGTAGTCAGCGTGGCGTTGATTGGACACAAGGCCGACGTGTGTTTCATGTTGGTCGGCCCAGACTTTGCAGCCATACGCCGGTTTCAGACCGCAATCCAGCAAGCCGGTGTTGAAGTTGTTGACTCCTTCTTGTCGCTCACCGAAATTTCGGAATACGCGGGCGAACATATGACAGAAGGCATGCGACGCGCGCGCCTCTATCCAGAACTTTTCATGCCAGAGAACCGTGCTTGGTGCTTCTATCCAATGTCCAAGCGGCGAGGCGAAACAACCAACTGGTACCAGTTGGATTACGAGACGCGCAAAGAGTTGCTTTATGAACACGGCATGTCCGGTCGCAACTTCGGCGATCGGGTGTTGCAGGTGGTGACGGGTTCGACCGGCGTAGATGACTTCGAGTGGGCGGTCACGCTTTTTGCAAAGCACCCCAATGACTTGAAGGACTGTGTTTACACAATGCGTTACGACGAAGCGTCTGCGAAATATGGCGAGTTCGGCACGTTCTACACCGGCATGGTCGTCGATCTTGAAGATGCAGTTGCCAACCTCGTTCCGTGACGGAACCCGCTCAGCCTGAAGCGTTACCTATTCCTCGAGACGCAACTACTTCGAAGCCGCGGATAGTCGTCTTGTCGGCCAACCTCATGGACAGGGGTCGATTTCGCCACCTCGGTTCGGTGGTTTTCGTCAACACCGAGGCCGATCTGTCGGCCGCCGCGGCCGAGTCCAGTTTGGTCCTCGCGGACCTCTCGGTTGTCGGAGCCCTGCAGGCCGTTAGCAAGCTGGTTGGGTCCCGAGGCGAAAGCAATCCGCTCAAGGTGATTGCCTACGTAGGTCACGTAGAGAAAGAACTGATCAACGCTGCAAGTGAGATGCCGGGCGTCGAGGTCTATCCAAGGTCGGTGTTCTTTAGAAGGCTTGCAAATACATCTCTGTAAAGCGGTTTTGGCGCTTAGCTGACGACAAGAAGTGCCGATTTATGGGGGCGCAGAAGTGTTTTACCCCCAGGCGAAAGATTGACCATGAACATTCTTGTTGTTGATGACGATCCAGACATCCGCGAACTTGTTTCTTTCAAGCTGTCCCATATGGGTCACACGGTCTCTTCCGAGAATGACGGCGAGGCCGGCCTTGCGGCGGCGCTTGAGGCCGTACCGGATCTTGTGCTGCTGGACTTGATGATGCCGAAGATGACCGGCCTTGAAGTCTGTCAGCGTCTCCGTGCCGATGATCGCACGCGGGACATTCCGATTGTCTTGATCACCGCCAAAGCCCAAGAGGCGGACATCGAGCGCGGTTTTGCGGCGGGAGCCGATGACTACATTGTTAAGCCTTTTAGTCCACGCGAGCTGGCCAGCCGCGTTGACGCTGTCTTGGCGCGCGATTAACGCAGCGCGCTCGAAGTATCGATGACCCAGGCAGGCTTTAGTTACAACGTCTTGATCGTGACACTGATTGTCATCGGCGTCGTGTTGGTTGGTCTTGTTGTTTCAATCGGTCTGGGTCACTTTGGCCGCAACTACAAAGCCGTTCGCCGCGAAGCCCGCATGGCAACCTTGCGGCCACAGATGCTGAACCTTGTCAGCGAGGGCGAGATTGACCACGCCGAATTGGATTTACTGGTTGGCGAGAACAGCAAACTTGCAGAGGAAATTGCGTGGCAATTGTTGCCAAAGGTTCGCGGTTCGGTGCGCGATTCTCTTGTGAACTGGTTGAAGAGCGGTGGGGCAGTGGCTCGCGAAGACGCCGCCACGCGGAGCAGATGGGCGATTAATCGACTTCGCGCGGCCGAACGCTTGGGTCGAACCGGGCTTGTGGACCACGACGAACGCTTGTTGGCACTTCTTCACGACCACAAACACGAGGTGCGTGTTGTTGCAGCGCGCGCGCTTGGAAAACTTGGTAATCCGAATGCGGTTCCTGCGTTGCTGGACTCTCTGGAAGGCAAGAAGGCGTTGCCGGCGACGCTTGTGGCCATGGCCATCTTGCACATTGGTCCGGGTGTCACCGAACACTTGGTGCGAGGGATGTCGCGGCGTTCATTTCGTGCCCGCCTTGTCTGTGCAGAACTTTTGGGTCTTCTGGGTGACCCCAAGGCGGTTCGCCTGCTCAGTCACGTCACATTAAATGACGTGAACACCGAGGTTCGTGCTCGTGCTGCTAAGTCACTGGGCAGGTTGAGCTCGCCCGGCAGCGTCGAGACATTGTTGCGCTCGACAGCGCCAAATCAGCCGCAAGTTTTGAGAATTGCAGCGGTGCGCGCGTTGGGTCAGATTGGCGGCCGCGACGCGTTGGCAACACTTCACGCCTGTGCGCAGAACACGACAGCCGAACTTTCCATTGCGTCAATGCAGAGCCTCAGCGAGTTGGGGGAAGAGGGAAGGTCTGCGTTGGTGTTGCTGGCTTCGGGAAGCGATGTGTTTGCATTGCGAGCTCGCGACTGGCTGGCCCGCCTTGACCTGAGACAACAGCAAATCCAGCTGAGCCGCGCCGCGAGAAGGCGCAGCAGGGCACAGCGCAGTCGCAGTCTGGTTCCGCGCGGGGCGGTGCAACAGTGAACTACGTGCTGACATGGATGAACATCTTTCAGTTCTTCATCCTCGTCTACTTCTTGGTGCTGAACTCCACCTACCTTGTGCTGCTGGTGCGCGCAGCCCGCGAGTTCTATCGCTACATGCGTCGAATTGATGTTGCTGGTGACGACGATGTCTTCGCTAACCCGATGGCACCAAGCGTTTCGATCGTTGTTCCTGCGTACAACGAAGAAGTCGGCATTGTTGAAAACGTTCACTCGATGCTTTGTCTTAGCTATCCGAGTTTTGAGATTGTCATTGTTGACGACGGCTCAACAGACACGACGTTTGAAAAGTTGCGCGATGCTTTCGATCTTGTCGAAATGAGCAGCTATGTCGAGCCGCGCATTGTGTTGAACGGTTTCATCGAATCGGTCCACACAGCACGCGATGGTTCGCCGGTTCGAGTTGTGCGCAAGGTCAACGGGGGCAGTCGCGCAGACGCCATTAACGCCGGAATCAACGTGGCCGAGATGGACCTTTGTTGCATGGTTGACGCAGATTCATTGTTGGAGACCAAGGCTCTGCTGCACGTTGTGAAGCCTTTCATTAATGACCCCGAGCACGTTGTTGCAACTGGCGGCGTTGTGCGGCCTGCCAACGGTTGTGAAGTGCGTCGTGGCGAAATTGTCAGCGTCGGCATGCCAAAGACTTGGTGGGCGCGTGTGCAAGTTGTTGAGTATTTGCGCTCCTTCTTGTTGGGTCGTTCCGGATGGTCGTCGTTCAACGCGCTGTTCATTATTTCGGGAGCCTTCGGCTTGTTCCGCCGCGACAAGTTGCTTGAACTCGGCGGATTTGATCGTGACTGCATGGGTGAAGATGCAGAGCTGGTCGCGCGCATGCACCACACCTTGCGCAAGTCTGGTGATCGAAAGTACAGGATGGTTTTCGTGCCAGAGCCGGTTTGTTGGACCGAAGTTCCTGGTGACCGTCAAGTGTTAAGCCGTCAACGCCGACGTTGGTCGCGCGGACTTGCCGAAGTTCTTTGGAAACACCGTGCAATGTTTTTCAACCCCCGGTATGGGCGCATTGGAATGGTTGTAGTTCCGTATTACTTCTTCTTCGAGCTGATCGGACCGTTCGTAGAGCTGGCCGGATTGGCATTGATGGCAATGCTCGTAACCGCGCAGCTGACTCATGGCGTCTTTGGGCTCGACGCACTCGACGGTTCGCTCAACGTTCCATTCGCGATTGCCTACGTTGGAGTCGCCTTTGGCTATGGCTACATCCTCTCCATCTCGGCACTTGTGGTCGAGGAGTTTTCGTTTCATCGCATGAATCGCTGGCGTGACTTGTTCGTTTGCATCGTGGCGGTTCTGATCGAACAAGCTGGGCTTCGGCAGCTTCATGCGGTCTGGCGCGCCCATGGCCTGCTTCAGTGGATGACCAGGCGAAAGTCGACGTGGGGTGCCATGCCGCGGACCGGCTACGCCATTTCAGCTGGAACAACTCAGCTGAATCCATTGCCCGTTCCGAACACCACAAACACGAAGAGTGACGAAATGATCGATGGCCCCACCAAGGGTGCTGATTGGGTTGCGGGACAGGCAAAGTCGAGCGTTCCGGCAGCTCAGGGCGCCGCGATGAGCGACGATTAGAACCATGTGCGGATAATCAACGTTCTGGGGCGGTCGGGGGCAGCAGGCATTGCCACCTTCGTTGCTTTGGCAATTGCTTCGATGTTGGTGCCGTTCTCTCTCGGATCGGCTTCGCTTGGTTCGGCATCGCAGGACCGCATGGTTGAAGCGTCGCGCTTGACGGCGTCAACCATCGACGCAGAGCTTGGAAGTTTGTCCGCAACTGTGCGCGCAGCCGCACAAGAGCTCAACGAAACCCAAACGATTGAGACCGATTACATCCGGCGACGTATTTCCGCGTTGCGTAGTTCTCACCCCGCGATCCGCACGGCTGCACTTGTTGGTGCCGACGGTCGTCTCATTGCAGCTGAAGGTGCATCAGACAGTACGCGGGTCAACTATTCAGACCGTCCGTATTTTGTCGGCGCAATGCAAGACCCGAACGCAATCTTTGTTTCCAACCCTTTCGTTTCGACCTTGGCCGGAAATCTGACGGTTATTACGGTTTCGACAGCCATCAAGGCACCGGCGCCGGTCGGCGATACGGCGCAAATTCGTGGAGTGCTGATGACTGCAATTGACGTTGCAGCGACCTTCCATCCGCTTATCGCAACATTTTCAAACACTGATGGTGTTGACGTTTCGGTGTTTGACCGTGACGCACAGCGCATCATTGGTTCGTCTGAGCTTGCAACTGACACCACGTTGATTAACCAGTTGACGGCCATTCACAACACGCCCAACTGGACAAACCCAAGTCGACTGACAACAACGGAAACGGGAAAGTATGTGTTCTCGCTTAGCCCGGTAGCGAACACGGGCTTTGTTGTCGCAGCAAGTGCCACGAAAGAGTCGGTGTTTGCACCCTTGCGCGAGTTTGAAGACCGCATGTCTTACATGGTGTTGCTGATTGGCATTGGAACGATTGTTGGTTTGAGCCTTGTGGTTCGGTCTATGCGTCGACGCGACCAAGCACTGGATGACGTTCGGAGTGCAAGTGAGCGCGCCGAGCTTGTGATTGACACCGCGGTACAAGCTTTTGCGGAATGCGATTCCCGGGGCCTCATTACAACGTGGAATCGCGCGGCCGAATCAATGTTTGATTACCCCGCAGAAGAAGCAATTGGTCAGGATTTTGCCTTGCTGGTTGTGTCAGACGGTTGCCGAGACGAGTTCCGTGCAGAGTTTGTTGCAGCCATGAACAACCCCGACGGTTCGGTTCCCGACAAACGCGAGTGGACGCTTGTGCGCAAGGGTTCGCCGGTGGCATTCAACGCCGAAGCAACGCTGTGGACTACTCGTCTTCACGGCAACAAGAGCAGGTGCATTTTCGTTGATGACATCACTGCTCGGCTGCAACTTGAAGCAGCGCGCGAACTGGTGTTGCACCGCCAACGCGAACTCGTTGAAGAGTTGCGCATTGCAGACCAAGCAAAGTCGGACTTCATGTCAACCGTTTCACACGAACTTCGCACGCCATTGACGAGCATTGTTGGTTACGTCGAAATGCTTCACGAGGGTTACGGCGGCGAGCTTGACAAGTCTGCAATGTCAATGGTCGAGGTTATTGATCGAAACTCTCAGCGCCTCTTGAACATGATTGAAGACCTGTTGATGTTGTCGCGCATTGAATCGGGTTACGACAAGCCAGAGATTTCACTTGTCGAGATGGCCACGTTGGTTCAAGCCGTTGGTGACGCCTTGTTGCCACAAGCGCGAGAACACAAGCTGACATTGGACATCGATGTCGAAGCGGGGCTTCCGTTGGTGCGTGGCGACGCAAACCAACTTGAACGCGTGCTGTTGAACCTTGCATCAAACGCCGTGAAGTTCACCCCCGATGGCGGCCGCGTGTCGATTGACGTCAAAGCAAACGACGACCATGAGATTGTGGTTCGCGTGTCGGACTCGGGCATCGGCATCCCGCTTGATGAACAACACAAGTTGTTCAACCGATTCTTCAGGTCAAGTACCGCGCGCAGCAATGCCATTCAAGGAACCGGGCTTGGCCTTGCCATTGTTAAGGGCATTGTTGATCGACACAATGGGCGCATCTCGCTTGAGTCAGAGCCCGGAGTCGGAACGACAGTTGAGATTGCACTTCCGGCTGTTGTGACGAGTTCGACACCGAACGTTTGACTCGATTGATTATTTGCTTTGCGGGCAGGCCGGTTTGGTTTCGTCTCGTAGAGTGGCTGCGTGGCGTCTTCCGACTTTGACCAACATGGTGTTGCAGAACTGAGAGCAGACAATCGTGCGCTTGAATCGGAGATCGCAAAGCTCAAATCGGCGCTGAAGGCCGGTGACGAGCGCATGGCAGCCGCGCTTGCTGAAATCCATCGTCTGCGTGGGATGGTCGGCAACGAGAAGTTTGCCTACGTGCAGACCCCAAAGGTCGGGACTGTTGCCCACGTCGTTGACGGCGAAAGACTGCTTGTCGTACGGCGAGCAGATTCTGGCAAGTGGTATGTGCCTACGGGTTGGTGTGATCGCGGCGAACGCCCGGCCGAAGGTGCTGCGCGAGAGGTCACAGAAGAGACAGGCCTGAACGTCGAGGTAGTCGATTTCCTTGGGGTTGAGAATGTTGCGCCCGTCGGTACTTCGGTGGAGCACTCATACCGGCTGCATTTCGCGTGCCGGGTTGTGGGTGGCGAGTTCAGGCTGAACCCGCAAGAGGCATCAGAGTACCGATGGGTTGATGAAACCGAAATCGCTGAGTTCGACAACCTGATCGGCAGAGGCAGGATTTGGGTTGAACTTGCGTTCAAGTACATCAATGGCTGCCATGACGAGCCATTCTTTGACCCGCAAACTCCGCCAGCCTTGCGCCTTCAGATTGCCGAGGTCACTCAAGGCCCCGGCCACGATTTGTAGCCTGGGTCGGACTTACCATGGCCGTTGTGAGTTCGGCGCTCTCAACGACGGTGTTTCCGGACTGGTCGGCGACCGTTGCCTCCACGAATATCACCTCGGTGCGAGGCGCGTCACTTGAGAAGCCATAACCGTCCTTGGTGGAGAATGTGTGGAGCTCTCTTGCGGCGGGTCCCGCCTGTCCAAGGCCTGTTACCTTCCCGCCACCTTCAATTGTGGCTTCACCGACTATTCCGCTGAACCCGTTTGGCGCGGCTTTTATGATTAATCGAGGTGCGCCTGCCAACGCGTTGACAGGTCGATTGACAATCTCCTTGCCCGGACCGATGGTCAACGGCTTTTCGATGTCATGCAGATAGCCCTCTCCGCCAGCATCATGTTCGACCGTCAGCTTCAAGATGTAGTCGCCAGGATTCATTCCTGATGGAATGTTCAATTCGCCGGGGTTGAAGGAGTCCGTCCCGGGCACCCCCTTCCCGTTCTTGAAGAAGAGGCCAGCGGATACAACGCTGTATTCCTTCACCGACGCCGTGGCAGGCGGATTGATTACGACGAATGCTTTTGGGCCTCTGCGTAGTACGCCGATGCCCAATTTGGTTGGCGCTGTGATGTTATCGCTTACGGTTATTTCGGGATTCTTGATTGTCCATGCAAGGGTTCCTGACGTCACCTCGGGAGGAACCGGACCTTCGTCCGCAGGCGGGACCATCTTGATGTCGCTCCTGGTATCGGCGGTTGGCAACTCCAGGGTGTTTGAGGTTGCGGGCTTTGCACCGGCGGGTTCCGTGTCGGGATTGAGGGCACCTGTGATGCCCGCCACACTTGCGCCGGCTAGCGCGACGCCAGTTGCGGTCCAACCGAAGCCCTGGAGGAACTTGCGGACGGGGCTCTGACTTTTCCTGCTGGACATCACACGATGATCTCAAATCGCGATGGCCAAAAAAAGCTGAGAGAAGGATTGTCGCAGGGTCGTCGTAGTCTGAATCGGTGGTCAAGAAGGCGTCAAAAGCAGCTGTGTCGACGGGGTTGTCGACAAATCCGCCGGACGGGCTGCCGTTTTCTGCGGCAACAAGAGAATGGTTCGGCACTACTTTCGACGGTCCAACCGATGCGCAGCGCAAAGGCTGGCAGTCCATTTCGCAAGGAAAGAACACTTTGGTCCTTGCGCCCACCGGGTCTGGAAAGACCCTGGCCGCCTTCTTGTGGGCCATTGATCGCTTGGTTAGCCAGCCGCCGCCGACAGACCCAAAGGCTCGATTGCGCGTGCTTTACGTGTCACCGCTCAAGTCGCTTTCATACGATGTAGAGCGCAACTTGCGGTCGCCGTTAAAGGGCATTGGCATCGCCGCGCAGCGCCTTGGTGAAGAGGTCAGCGAGATCCGCGTAGCCACGCGTACGGGGGACACGCCACAGGCTGACCGGCGAGACATCCAGCGCAATCCGCCAGATATTTTGATCACAACGCCAGAGTCCTTGTATCTCATGTTGACCTCGTCGGCCCACGAGGTTTTGGCGTCTGTCGATGCGGTCATCATCGACGAAATCCACGCAATGGCGCCAACAAAGCGCGGTGCGCATTTGGCGCTCAGCCTTGAACGGTTGGAACGCTTGGTGAAGCTCAAAGACCCAGCCTGTCGCGTGCAACGCATTGGTCTTTCGGCAACACAGCGTCCGCTCGATGAGGTTGCGCGTTTCCTTGGGGGTCGCGAGCGCGACGCGCAGACCGGCGAATACGCGTCGCGTCACGTCGAAATTGTCGACGCCGGAGTACGCAAGCAGTTGGAACTGCAGGTGGTTGTGCCCGTTGAGGACATGAGTCAACTCGGCAAGTCGGCGGACCGCGACGATGAGTTGGTGATGTCTGGTCCTGCGGCGGGCGAACCCGAGGTCCGCTCGTCAATTTGGCCCGCTATCTATCCAAAACTGCTTGAACTCATTCGCGCACACACTTCAACACTGATTTTTGTGAATTCTCGTCGGTTGGCAGAGCGGTTGGCTAATCACTTGAACGACCTTGCCGCCGAACAAGACGGTCACGATGGTGACGGTCCCGTGCCCGAGTTGGTGCGATCGCATCACGGTTCCATTGCCCGCGAGCAGCGTTTGGAAATTGAAGACGCGCTGAAGGCGGGGCGCATTCCGGCACTTGTTGCAACGTCATCGCTCGAACTCGGCATTGACATGGGCGCCATCGACCTTGTGGTTCAGGTAGAGGCGCCAACGTCGGTTGCAAGCGGAATGCAGCGCATTGGTCGCGCGGGGCACCAGGTGGGTGCGCCGTCAAAGGGGACTATTTTTCCGAAGTTTCGCGGCGACTTGGTGAGCGCTGCTGTTGCGAGCGAGCGCATGCAGGCGGGCCTTATCGAGACCACGAAGGTTCCGCAAAATCCGCTCGATGTCCTCGCGCAGCAAATAGTGGCAATGGTTGCCGTTCCTTATTCCGATCAACCCGTCACGGTTGATGACGTTGCCGCAATGGCCTACGGGGCTTACCCGTTTGCCGAGCTGTCCAAGGACATGGTTGATGCGACGTTGGACATGTTGGCCGGGCGATATCCAAGTGATGAGTTTGGTGAGCTTCGCGCGCGCATCAATTGGGACCGCGTAACTCAAGAGCTCACGCCTCGCAAGGGCGCGCAAATGCTTGCCGTCACAAGCGGCGGGACCATTCCAGATCGCGGTTTGTTTGGGGTGTTCACCCCCGAGGGGTCGCGTGTCGGCGAGCTCGATGAAGAGATGGTTTACGAAAGCCGCGTGGGTGAGCACTTCTTGTTGGGTGCGACGACCTGGAAAATCATCGAGATCACCAAAGAGCGTGTCGTTGTCGTTCCTGCGCCGGGGGAAGTCGGCAAGATGCCGTTTTGGCACGGGGATTCCATTGGGCGACCGTACGAACTGGGCCAAGCCGTTGGAGCCTTTCTGCGAAGGCTCGATGACATTGATGACTTTCAACTTGCCGACGGTCATGGCCTTGACGAGTTGGCCATTCGCAATCTTCGTCAGTATGTAAACGAAGAAAAGCAAGCCACCGAAGGCCTTTTGCCATCAGATCGTCAGATTGTCATCGAACGGTTTCGCGACGAGCTCGGGGATTGGCGGGTGTGCATTCTGTCGCCGTTTGGCGCGCGCGTGCACGCGCCCTGGACGCTTGGAATTGAAGCGAAAATGCGCGATTCCTTGGGTTACGAGGTTCAGGCCATTTGGAGTGACGACGGCATCGTGTTGCGCCTGCCCGAGGCCGACGAGCTGCCGCCGATTGAATCGTTGTTGTTGCAACCTGACGAGATTGACGACCTGATTGTTTCGCAGGTGGGCAACAGTGCCGTGTTTGCTGCACGTTTTCGCGAGAATGCCGCGCGCGCTTTGCTGTTGCCGCGCAGGCGGCCAGGCTCGCGCACACCGCTGTGGCAAATGCGCCAGCGTGCGGCAAACTTGTTGACCGTTGCCACGCGTTACGGGGACTTTCCGATTGTGCTCGAGACGTATCGAGAGTGTTTGCGCGATGTTTTTGATTTGCCCGCGTTAGGCGAGGTGATGTCAAACGTTGTTTCGCGCAAGATCCGCGTGTCGTCTGTCGATACGGCAATGCCATCGCCTTTTGCTGCGGCGTTGGTCTTCAACTACGTGGCAAGTTTCATGTACGACGGCGATGCTCCGCTTGCCGAACGACGCGCGCAAGCGTTGACACTTGATCGGCGCATGCTTAACGAGCTCGTTGGTGGGTCAGAGCTTCGCGACCTGATCGACCCAGATGCCCTTGATCGCCTGGAACTTGAGCTTCAGTGTCTGGTTGACAGTCGTCTTGCCGTTTCGGTCGATGACGCACTTGATTTGTTGCGCAAGTTGGGGGACTTGACTGCTGACGAACTCGATGCGCGCTGTGTTGGCAGTCACCACGCGGAGATTTTGCGAACCAAGCGTGCGTTTGCCGTGCGGGTTGCGGGCGAGGAGCGTTTGATCGCGGCCGAGGACGCTGCCAGGTACCGCGACGCACTTGGAGTTTCGCTGCCGATTGGTGTTCCCGATGCTTTCTTGGAGCCCGTTGAAGACGCGGTGTTGCAACTCGTGCGCCGATTCGCGCGAACCCATGGTCCGTTTGTCGCGCGTGATGTCGCCGAGCGTCTTGGCATGCCGATTGGCGTTGTTGATTCCGCGCTGCGTTCTTTGCAGGCCGATCAGCGCGTCGACCTTGGTGAGTTTCGTCCGGGTGGTTCCGATCTTGAGTGGTGCGATGTTGAAGTGCTGCGCTTGTTGCGCCAGCGTTCGCTGGCGGCGTTGCGCAAAGAAGTCGAGCCGACAGACGTGCGCGCCTTGGTTCGCTTTGTTCCGGCGTGGCAGGGTGTTGGCAGCGATGCGCGTGGAATAGACCGTGTTTACGACGTCATTTCACAATTGCAGGGCGTTCCCATTGCGTTGTCGGCGCTGGAGCGAGACGTGTTGTTTTCGCGCGTGCGCAACTATTCGCCCGTGCTGCTTGACGAGTTGATGTCCTCTGGAGAGGTCATGTGGGTTGGTGCGGGTCCCCTTGGTCGCGCCGATGGCAAGGTCCGTTTGTTGTTGCGACACATGGCGCCGCATCTGTTGTCGCGCACGACTAGTCCGGCTGAGCGCTTTGAAGAGCCTGAACACAATCGCATTCGTGAGTTGTTGGCCGCGCGTGGGGCATGTTTCTTTCGCGAGTTGGAACCTTCGAGTGATCGCGAGACCTTGGCCGCCCTGTGGGATTTGGTGTGGGCGGGGGAGGTCACGAATGACTCGTTTGCCGCGGCGCGCGCGGTGTTGGGCAAGTCGCCGAGGGGGTCTGCTGCTTCATCGTTATCCGCATCGCGACGGCGCCGCGGCCAACTCAGCGGGTTCGGCCCGCCGACAGCGCAGGGACGATGGTCGTTGGTCAGCGTTGGCGATGTCGATCCAACGCGCGCAACCACGGAGGTCGTGCAGCTGTTGTTAGAGCGCCATGGCGTATTAACCCGCGAAGCCGTGCGCAGCGAAGGCGTGTCTGGCGGGTTTGCAGGCATTTATCCGGTGCTCAAGGCTATGGAGGAAAGCGGGCGCATCAGACGCGGCTATTTCGTTGAGGGGTTGGGTGGTGCCCAGTTTGCGTTGCCCGGTGCCGTCGATCGTTTGCGCGACTTTCGCGATTCTGGTCGCGAAGCGGCCGGGCGTGTTGTGTTGTTGAGCGCCGTTGACCCCGCAAACCCCTTTGGCGGCGCGTTGCCGTGGCCGGAAAAAGGCCCAACGCGGGTGCCTGGGGCATATGTGTTGATTGTCGATGGTGAACTTGGTCTCTATTTGGAGCGCAACGGCAAAGGCATTGTTGTTTTCAAGGAACTTGATGGCACTTGGGAAGCAACAGCAATGGATGTTGTTGTTGGGTTGTTGGAGCGTGGAGAGAAGCGGCTCAACTTTGCGTCTGTGCCAGAGGAGTTGAAGCCCTACTTGCTCGAACGCGATTTTGTGCCGACTCCAAAGGGCCTGGTTCGCTATGCCTGAGGGCGACACCATCTTTCGGACGGCCACGAACATGCGTAAGTGGATTTGTGGCCGTGCCGTTACCGCGGTGAAAACCACTGTTCCCGGCCTTGAGGCACAAAGGTTGGTCGGTGCGGAGCTGAGTGCCGTTACGCCGCGCGGCAAACACTTATTGATGAGGTTTTCCAACGGGCTGACGCTGCATACGCACATGCGGATGACGGGGTCTTGGCACCTTTATGGGGTGAATGATCGTTGGCGCAAGCCGCCCTGGACCGCGAAGTTCATCTTGACTTGCGGAGACCGCGTGGCCGTTTGTTTCAGCGCGCCCGTGATCGAGATGTTGTTGCCAAGCGACGAGGCGCATCATCGCTCGCTTGTTGAGTTGGGTCCGGATGTGTTGGCCGATGGTCCGCTCGATGTCGGTGAGGCATTGCGACGCGCGGAGTTGTTGCCTGCCGGGTTAGAGGTCGGCGAGTTGTTGTTAGATCAGCGCGTCGTTTGTGGCATTGGCAACATTTATCGTTGCGAGTCGTTGTTCTTGGAAAACGTAAATCCGTGGACTGCTCGCAGTGATCTTGGCGCAGCGGCGTTGACGTCATTGTTGCTGTGTGCGCAACGTTTGATGCGTGCCAACGCGATTGCCGGGTCTAGTTCGGGTGCGGGCGCGGGAGGCCGCGGCCGTGTTTTCGATGCGCCATTGCTAGCGAGTCGCACGTCTGGGCCATGCGTCTACGGCCGAGCGGGAAAGCCGTGTCGGGTCTGCGGAACATTCATCTCATTTGCACGCCTCGGCAAACTCCCGCGCGACGTTTTCTGGTGCCTCTCCTGCCAACCCCCGCCCACCTAGCCAAGCCGCCGCCCACCTCGGCCCGCCCCGCCCGCCAAAGAAAGCGCGGGCCGCATCCGGCCCGCGCTTTCTGACTTCGGTATCGGTTTTTCTTTCACTTTTAGTGCGCAATTCGGGCGATTCTGAAACAAAGTCGCTGTCAAGCTCGACTGTGAACCGGCCGATTCATTTCTTAGGAAGACTCAAAGGACGAATCGTGGGATCCATTCCGGCATTTCACACTCAAGCAGCGCAGGATGCGGAGGATCGCTTACGCGACCTGTTGTTTCAGCGCGACCGTGCGACGACCTTCCTTGACGCGCTCGACGAAATGCTGGGCTTAGACCCATTCGAGAAGTCGTCAGAACCACGCCGCCCGATGTAGGCCAGGCCAGGGGAACCCACATTGCCTTCGTCGCCTAGGCCTAGCAATCCCGAGCCCCTTCGGGTCTCGGGATCTCGGCCCAATGGCTCCTCAGTCAATGTGGGTTCCCCTGCGCGCGAAAGAAGTCAGGTCGGTACGGGGAAAATCGCGAAAGAGGTCAACTCGGTAAAGGGCCAGGTTGGTAAAGAAGCAATCCCGAGCCCCTTCGGGTCTCGGGATCTCGGCCCAATGGCTCCTCAGTCAATGTGGGTTCCCCTGCGCGCGAAAGAAGTCAGGTCGGTACGGGGAAAATCGCGAAAGAGGTCAACTCGGTAAAGGGCCAAGCCAAGCCGCGCGCGGCTTGGCAACAAGAACAGTTACTTCGTGTCGCGGTGGAGGGGGATGACTGGGGCGTCTTTTCTTTCGGATTTGGTGCCGGGTAGCTGGATTACTCCGGCAACAAGGTCCAGTGCGTAGCTGACGCCTGGGACGTCTAACACTCGCGCGACGCCGAGTGCTCGCGGCACGCCCACAGTTGCGTAACCTGGCACGCGGTCGAAACGGATGGCGCGCACAATCGCATTAGACACCCATTGTGCAGGAATGCCGTTGCCGCCCTCTGCGACATCGGGCCGGTCGCCCCGTGCGCCGCGATCCCAAAATGCAGTGGCGACCGGGCCCGGTTGAATCAATGAGACATTGACGCCTGTCCCCGCAAGCTCACGGCGCAAACCGTCCGAGAAACCCTCAACTGCAAACTTGGTTGACGCGTAAACAGTCATTTGCGGCGTCGCTACGTGAGAAATAACAGAGCCGACGTTGCAAATGTGCCCGTTCTTGCGGTGCAACATTCCGGGCAACACGCGCTGCGTCATGTCAATCAACGCCAACACATTGACATCGAACATGTGCTGGATCTCGGCGGGTGCCTGCTCGGCAACGTTGCCAAAAGACGCAAGACCCGCATTGTTGATGAGTATGTCGACCTCGCCGGCGGTTTCAAGAAGACGCGCGCGGTCCTCGGCAACCGTGACATCGCCAACAACGGGAATAATGCGCGGGTTCTCCTCGGCAAGCTTCTGCAACTTGTCCTCGCTGCGCGCAAACGCGAACACTCGCGCGCCGCGCTGAGCCAGTTCGCGCGTGACGCTCGCGCCAATCCCCATTGACGCCCCGGTGACGATTGCAGCCCGATCGATAAAACGCATCCTCATACTCTTGCCGATTCTGGGGACTAAATGGGGGCGCCACCCCAAAGTTGAGCCGGTAACTAAGGTTGCTCGGGTGAGTGATGAAGTCGAAATTGAAGAGATCGAAGCCGTTACCGACGAACTGTTCGAGGCCTGGAAAACCCTCCTTCCACAGCTGTCGTCATCGGCCAAGCCAATGACCCGCGAGTGGCTCACTCGGGTGGTTGAGGCGCCAGATACAACGATGATCGTGGCTCGTATCGATCAAAAGATCATCGGGGCGCTCACACTGGTCACTTTTGCGATCCCAGTGGGCCTCAGGGCTCGAATCGAAGATGTAGTTGTCGATAAATCCGCACGTGGGCAAGGTGTTGGAGAGCAGCTGTCTCGCTATGGTCTCGACCTGGCGGCGCGCATGGGTTCTCCAGTCGTCGACCTCACATCCAGTCCAGATAGAGAAAGCGCGAACCGCCTTTACCAGCGGATCGGCTTTCAACCACGCAATACAAACGTTTACCGCTTCAAGTTTGACGGGTAAGCGCAAGCAATAAACCGAGAGGGCTTCCTGATGGCCGAAACCGTGACAATCACGAACAACCAAACCGGAGAATCGGTAGAGGTTCCAATTGAGAACGGTGGCATCGACGCGGCCGCCTGGCGCAAGGTCTTGCCGGGGACGTGGTTTTACGACAACGCTTTCATGACGACTGCAGCTTGCGAGAGCCGCATTACTTACCTTGACGGCGAGAACGGAATCCTGCGCTACCAGGGTTACCCAATCGAACAACTTGCCGAGCAATCGACTTACCTAGAAGTCGCGTTTTTGTTGATTCATGGTCGCCTGCCAAACAAGGTCGAGCTTGACAGCTGGGTAAACGACATCACTCATCACACGTTCATTCACGAAAACGCGCGCAAGTTGCTTGACGGTTTTCACTACGACGCACACCCGATGGGCATTTTCACGTCACTCCTTGCTGCGCTGTCGACGTTCTACCCAGAATCAAAAAACGTTGACGACACAGAGATTCGCCGACGCCAAGTGGTCCGTCTGATTGCAAAAACACCAACGCTTGCTGCGTTTGCATACCGCTACAGCAGCGGCATGCCGCTCATTTATCCGGACAACAACCTTGGTTTCACCGAGAACTTCTTGTCGATGATGTGGCGGATTGCCGAACCCCGTTACGAGCCAGACCCCGTGCTTGCACGCGCGCTTGACGTGTTGTTCATCTTGCACGCAGACCACGAGCAGAACTGTTCAACAACTGCAATGCGCACAGTTGCGTCTTCACTTGCAGACCCTTACGTGTCGACGGCTGCCGCAGCAGCAGCGCTTTACGGACCTCGTCACGGCGGTGCGAACGAAGCAGTGTTGCGCATGCTGAAAGAGATCGGCACCTACGACAGCGTCCCGGCCGTTATTGAAGAAGTCAAGGCCGGAAAGTATCGACTACAAGGCTTTGGTCACCGCGTTTACAAGAGCTACGACCCCCGCGCATCAGTGATCAAGAAGACCGCAGAAAAGGTGTTCGAGGTAACAGGCAAGAACCCGTTGTTGGACATTGCGCTGCGTTTGGAAGAAGTCGCGTTGAGCGACGAGTACTTCATCTCGCGCAAGTTGTACCCGAACGTCGACTTCTACTCGGGCTTGATTTACCAAGCCATGGGTTTCCCAACCGACATGTTCACCGTGCTGTTCGCGATTCCGCGAACAAGTGGTTGGTTGGCGCACTGGGGCGAACTGGTCAGCAGCGAAAACAAGATTTCGCGTCCGCGTCAGCTGTATGTCGGCCCGGAAGAACGGCCATACGTTCCGCTTAGCCAGCGATAATTCGACTGATTTGGCCGTCCTGGCTAAGCGTGTAGACCTCGCCGTTGTTGTCTTGGGCAAAGCCAATCAAGTTGGGCACTTTGATGCTCAATTCATCACTGGTCCACTTGCGGTCGCGAAGCGTCAACGCCCAAATCTTTCCGCTGCAGTAATCGCCGAAGATGTATCGGCTGTTCATTTCGCCAATGGTTGAACCGCGATACACGTAGCCGCCCGTCACAGAACAGTTGCCACCGGCGCGTCCGTAAACGTAAACGGGCTCAACAAGATCGCTGGGCCGAGCGTCACCCTTGAACGGCAACAAGCCTTCGCGCAGCGACCAACCAAAGTTCTTGCCACCTGCGGGGTCTTTATCGAGCCTGTCGATTTCCTCTTGTTGGTTTTGGCCGACATCGGCAATCCAAATGGCGCCGGTCTGCGAATCGAAACTGAAGCGCCACGGATTGCGTAGCCCGTAATAGAAGACCTCACCCATTGCACCGGGGCGCTTCACAAACGGATTGTCGAACGGAACCGTGTAGGGAAGTTGTGCGCCATTCGTTGACGTCGTTGCACTGGTGTCGATGCGGAGAATCTTTCCCAACGGAACTGACAAGTTCTGACCATTGTTTGACGGGTCTCCGCTGCCTCCACCGTCACCGAGGCCGATGTAGAGGTATTTCTTTTCGGGTCCGAATGCGAGTTGTCCGCCATTGTGATTGGCCGCCGGTTGCGCGATGGTCATCAAGTTGCGCCTGCTTGCAGGGTCGCCAAGACCCGCGTCGTTCAATCGGTATTCGTCAATGTGAGTGTTGCCGGACTTGTCGGTGTAGTTGACGTAAAACAACGCCGTGTTGGGCTTGAACGCCAAACCAAGCAAGCCCCGTTCGGAATCTGTTGTGGTTTCGGCGGAAAGGTCGATGACCGTTTCGCCGGTTGTCGAGCCGTTGCGGAAAACAAGCACTCGTCCGCTTCGCTCGGCAACGTAAAAGTCATCGGCGTTGTCTCGCTGCACCATTGCAACGGGCTGATTGACCTTGAAAACCGGGCTCAACGCAAGTGTTGGCGGAACGCCCGTTGGTGCAACGGTGCTTGTTGAACTCGGTGGTTCCGTCGAAGCAGTGCCCTGGTCGGACTCTTTGGTGGATGAACAACCGCCGACGACAAGCGCCAACGCAAAAAGGCCAACGAAGGTTTTCGCGAGCCTGCGATTCATTGGCTCAGGTGGGAATGCCAGAGCGGCCGTCGAGAACAGGGTCGAGATCTTTGGGGTGATGCACAAACAACACCTTGTTGAACAAGACGAACTTGCCCAACCAAAGTCCGCCGTAAGAAGCAACGAGGGCCGTGGTTGTCAGAATGCTCTGCCAGAGCGGCGACATGTCTTCGGTGAGCGCGTGTGCGACCGACGTTGAACCCATTCCGAAGAACAAGCCAATGGCGGCCATGACCCAAAACGGAATGACCTCTTTGCGCATGTGCGACTTGCCGGTCTTGCCCCAGACCCAAGCTCGGTTCAGGTAGTAGCTGGGGATTGCACCGGCAACGGCCGCGATGAGAGTGGAGTACATCGGGTGGCCGCCGAGTATTTGAAGCGCGATGAAGTTCGTGATGACCGTGACCACAAGGGAGATCACGGACACGATGCTGTACCTGGCGACCTTGACGGTCTCAGGCTTCTTCGCACGATCTACGAGGGAAGTGACTGCGTTCGACATGTAGGCAGAAGGTTACAGGTCTCGTCGCGCTTTCCCAATGCAATCAGGACACACAAAATGATTATCGGCACGTCACCCAACACTGAATAAGGGGTTTTTCCTTCGCGCACCGTGATTGTTTGATCGAGGGTTGTCGCTTGCCCACGTTGCGAGGCTTTCTTGACGTTTCCTGTGGGTTCGATGATTGCGCTGACGCCGGTTGGAGCGGCCAGCAGTGCCCAACGGCGATTCTCGAGCGCCCTTAGGCGACCATGTTGAACCTGTTCCTTGCTGACCTGGATGCTGAAGTACGACGAAGCGTTGGTTGGGATGGTTAGCAAGCCCGCGCCTAGGCCCGTGGAGTCGCGAACCTCGTCGCCGAACATTGCCTCATAAGAGATCGCAACGCCGAACACGGTGTCGGGGTCGCCGCCCAAGATGGGCGCGTTGTTGCTCTGCGTTGCGTCGTAGGGCACCTGTGAGAGGTCTGCAATGCGCTCGATGAACGATCGGCCGGGGACGTATTCACCAAAAGGAACGCGGTGTTGCTTGGTATAGGTGTCGGCCACTTTGCCTTGCGGGTCCCACAAGACAGCCATGTTGTCGAAGGTGTCGTCATTGTTCAGCTGCACGAAACCGGCCACGATCCAAGCCTGTTTGCCGCGGGCGAGGCTGGTCAGGGCCTTTGCCGAATCAGCGTTTTCGATGCCTTGTGAGCTGATTGCCGTGTTTTCCGGAAAGACGATGAGATCTCGTTGGGCCGTGTCGGCAACGGCCAGCGCCAAGTGTTTCTCAAACGTGTCTCGGGGTCGTTGGTCCTCGCGAAGCACCCCCTGCTTGCCGCCACCTTGGACGACCAGGACGTTCATGGTCTTGCCGGTCGGCGCGGTGTTGACGAATGCCCCAAGGGTGCAGAGCAGCCCAAGCACGGCCAGCGGGGCGGCCAGATGTTTTGTCACCGCACGCCGCTCGTCGCGATCGCCGTGACGTAATGCGGCGAAACCAACCACGAGCATGGCCGCAATGGCACTTGCTGCAAACGTCAGGGCCAGCGGTCCGAGGAGTGGCGCAATCAAGGCGAGTGGGGTCCCAGCGAGCGTCGGCTCGAAAGAGCCCATTGGGAAGCCGCTAAGGGGGGTACGGGACCGCAGGAACTGTCCGGCGGTCATGGCCGAGGCAAACCACAGTGCTCCCCACGGACAGCGGTGGAGCCGGACAACCAGCCAGGGGAGGGCCGCGAGTCCAGCTTGGCCAAGAGTGAGGGCGATGCGGCCGCCAAGGCTGAACTGGCCGGTCCATGCCAGGGTGGAAGCGAATTGCCCCAACATGGCAAGCGTGCCGATGCCGAATTGCCGAAGGCGCCATCGATCTCGTTGAATGCCCGACAACGCGTAAAACGTCAGTCCCAGCCCGAACAGCGTGAGCATCAAAGCCAGCAGGGATCTCAGCGGCCCGGCGCCGGTTGGAGGGACAACTGTCCAGCACAGCGCCAGGAAAGCGCCGCCGGCGACTGCAAGCGCAGAAGACTTGAGGGCCGTCATTGGAGCGAACCGTTTGTCCTGGTCGGGAAAATCTCTCGCTTCATGTACACGAAAATGTCACGTTTTAGTCACTTAGCGTTTGTGTTCCTAGTAGCTTGCCAGCTGTCCCTGCGTGAGGCGCCCGCCTGCCTCCGCGGGGACATTTCTTTTCCCCAGGTTGCTGGCACCGACGGCGGTAGTGGCTTACCGACGGCTGCTGCGAACAGACTTTTGGGCCTGGCTAGCCGTGTCGACATGGGTCTTGACGCCCAAGTGGTCGAGAACCTGTGAAGCGCCAAGGGTCGCCGTGGCCGCACAAGATGCAAGGCCCAGGCCGTGGGTTGCCGCGCCAATCAGGAAGAGGCCAGGATGGCGCGCAAGGTCGTTCTCGATGTCTCGAATGAGCTGAGAGTGACCCACGTCGTATTGCGGAAACGCATTGGGCCAACGAATGACGTCGGCGTCAATGGGTGCGCTGCTTGCGCCAACGCTGAACGCAAGTTCCTTGGTGGCTTCGGCAATCAAGCGCGCGTCACTCATGTGCGTTGCGCGGTCGTCGTCAATACGTCCCGCTGACAAGCGAAAAATGGTGGTGTCGTCAATGCCGAGGCGCTCCCACTTCGATGACGCGAAAGACGCGGCTGTGAACAAGCGGCCTTGTTGCGGAACGCTTAAATAACCACTGGCTTCAAGGTTGTGCGAAACGTGTTTGCGCTTGTATGCAAGGCGCACCATTGCAACCGACGCATAGCGAATGCGGTTCAACTGTTGCGCCACATGGGCGTCAACATCACCAAGCATCGAAGCCGTTGCAAAGGCTGGAGTCGCAAACACGACTGCGTCGAATGGCGGAACCTTTGTTGGCGCCGATGTGTTGAGCGCCCATCCGTCGATGCTGCGTGTGAGCGTATTGACGGTCGTCCGTGCGTGAAGGGTGACACCCAGCTCAACAAGCCTTGAAACAAGGGTATTTGTGAGGGTTGACATGCCATAGCCGGGAGCCAGAAACACTGGGCCGTCGCCGGATGCACGCTTTTGAGCCTTTCGCGCGTTGCGAATCAAGCCGTTGCGTCCCGACGCAAGTGCTGCAATCTGAGGAGCCGTGGACAAAGCGCTCAAGTCGTTTGTGCGCCCGGCGTTGATTCCACCAATGAGGGGCTCGATGAGCTTTTCGGTGACTTCGTTACCGAGGGACTGCGTAGTCGTCGAAACGGATGCGTCGACGTTGTGTTTTGGTGTGCGTGGCAGCAGGTCCAAAAGTGCGCGCGCAGCGCCATGTTTGGAAATGGCAGTCGACGTAAACAGGGAGCGAAGCGATGTTGGAACACCCATTACCGAAGGTGAAGGCAAAGCGTGTAATTGATTGTCTGAAAGCAGCAGCGGGCCAAGGTTGGTTGGCGGAATGAGCTGACTTGCCAGACCAAGTTCCTTGCACAAGTCGACCAGCGCGGGATTGCGCGCAAGAAATGCGTCTGCGGCCTCGTCAACGAGCTTTCCTGCAAACGGACTGGTGCGAACCTTGCCGCCAAACAAATCGTTCTCTTCGTAGATGTGAACCGAGAGTTGTCGGTTTGCAGAGGCAAGCTTGTAGGCAGCGACTAGGCCACTGATGCCTCCTCCGATGACCGCGACATTTCTGCGGACGGTGATGTCTGAAGCGCTATTTCCGGGTTGGTTTATCAATGGGTCCGCCAGGAGGTTTGGAATGGACGTGGTCTACGAGTGCCGTAAGTATTCCAGGGTCGGTGTTGGGAAGGACGCCATGGCCAAGGTTGAAGATGTGTCCGCCGCCTTGACCCTCGTCGATAACCCGGTCTGCTTGGGCAAAAACGCTGTCCGCCGGACCCAGGCAAACAGCGGGGTCAAGGTTGCCTTGCAAGACGCTTGCCCCACTGCGTTCGCGAGCCACATCAAGTGGGACACGCCAGTCGACGCCCAACACATCGGGACCAACATTGGTCATTTCCTTGAGAAGTTCACCCGTGGCAACGCCGAAATGCACCGATGGGACGTCGCGCTGCCGGATGGCCGAAAAGAGCTTTCTTGAATGCGGTGCAACTTGGTGTGCGTAGTCGTGCGGGCTCAGCGCGCCGGCCCAACTGTCAAACAGCTGAATGGCTTGAGCCCCCGCGTCGATCTGCGAATTGAGCGAGTCGATGCACAACGCGGTCAGCTTTTCCATGAGTGCATTCCACAGCTCTGGGTCTGAGTGCATCAATGACTTGGTGCGGGTGAAGTTTTTGGAAGGACCGCCTTCGACTGCGTAACACGCAAGAGTGAATGGCGCGCCAACAAAGCCAAGCAGCGGCACTGCAAGTTCCTTGCGAAGTTGGCGAATCGCTTCTAACACGTATGGCGTGTCTGCTTCGCCGTCAAGTCCTCGAATGCGGTTGAGGTCTGATTTGTCCTGAAAAGGCTGACTAATCACGGGCCCAACGCCGGGCTTGATCTCTACGCCAAAGCCAATTGCGTGAAGCGGCACCATGATGTCGGAGTACAGAACGGCTGCGTCGACGCCATGACGACGGACGGGTTGCAAAGTGATTTCGGTGACCAGCTCCGGTTGAGAGATGGCGTGAAGGATGTCGCCGGTGCCGCGGACGGCGGCGTATTCGGGAAGCGAGCGACCGGCTTGTCGCATGAACCAGACCGGAATGGAGTCCGGGGTTTTTCCGGTGCAGACATTAAGAAACGAAGACGGTGAGGCGGCCATTGTGGCCAGCCTAACGTGGCGGCCTACTCGCTGAGCTGAAGTACGTAGCGAGTGAAGGCTTCACTGCGCTCCACATAATCGCGAAACGCGCCGAAGCTTGCAGCCGCGGGGGACAGCAAGACGACGCCGCCTTCCGGCGTTATTTCGGCGGCTTTCTTGACGGCGTCTTCGAGGCTCGTTGCTTCGTGCAGCCGGTCTTTTGCATCGGGGTTGGTCTCAACCAAGAGGGCGCCAATTTGGGGCCCGTTGGCAGGCATTGTGATCACTTGGACGTGTTCGAGCCCGCCAATCATTGCGCAGAGGTCTTTGTAGGACGCTCCGCGGTCGTATCCGCCTAGCAAGATGGTGATTCGCTGAGTGTCAAACGCGTCAAGGGCGGCCATTGCGGCAATCGGCGTGGTTGCCAGTCCGTCATCGACGTAAGACACGCCGTTGATTGTCGCGATTGGCGAGAGCCGGTGCGCAAGCGGCTCGAATGCAAACAGCGCGTTGGCAATCGTGGTGCGCAAGGCATGCAAGTCAACGCCGGTTGCGCCGACAGCACTGAGAGCAAGGCAGGCAAGCTTCTTGTTGTGTCGTCCAAGCAAACGCAAGGCATCGGTCGAGAACAACTCTTTGCCGTCGACGTAGAAAGAGCCGTTTTTGACGACAACACCACCGGGCGAAGATTGTTCTTGGTTTGCACCCACTTTGATGGGGTTGGGAAGACGGTCGGCCAGCTGACTGAGCGTGGGGTCGTCGACGTTGACGACCGATGTCATGTTCGGTTTGTGCGCAAACATGTTCAACTTGTCTGTCCTGTATCGCTCAAAGCTGCCGTGCCAGTCAAGGTGCTCTGGCGAAAGCGTTGTAAACACGCCGATTTGTGGCGAATCATTCAGAGAAGATGTTTGAAAACTGGACAGCTCCAACACCCACCAATCGGGTGGATCGCCGTCGTTTACGTAGTCAATGGGCGACCGACCGATGTTGCCTGCAAGCTGAGTTGTCAGGCCCGTTGCGGCTAGCAAGTGTGCAATCAATGCAGAAGTCGTGCTCTTGCCTTTTGTTCCCGTGACTCCAATGACGTGCTCGTAGCCCTCGCCGAAGAAAAGGTCTGTTGCGCTTGTCAGCTTTGGTGAAAGGCTCATGACTTCTGCGCGGTAACGGGACACGCCGGGCGACAAGACCACAACATCGGCGTTTTCAACTGCAGAAAAATCACTTGTTGGCGTGATGTTCGAAATGGGCTGACTGTCGTTGCCTGATTCGTCGTAAATCGCAATGTCTGCTTGCACGCCACGCAGCTTGATTGCACGGCACAACGTGGTCGCCTCGCGACCCGCGCCCCAGATGGCGACCTTTTTGCCGTTTAGATCTTGGAGTTTCATGACACACCTTCGGAATTACGTAGAAGCACATCTGCACTGCCATTGATGAGCGCGTCTTGAAAGCGCGCCGGAATGCAGTGTTTGCTGCTTGGGGTAAGGACTTGGTCGAACAGGTCGGGAGGTATCGACATCTGTGGAAAGACCACGTTGTTCATGTGTCTGACAACCAAGTGGTCTCTCCAATGATCACTTGCGCCGAGCAGTTGGAACGCCGCAATGGACTCTTCGACTTCGCCGACGCATTCGAACGGCTTGGTTGCGTTCCATCCGCACAACGCTTCGAAGCCCCCAAATTGCGTTTCGTCTTCAAGCAGGTCTTTGCCGAAAATGCTCTGAAGACGCTGCGGTGACATGGCCGTTGCAAGTGCCAAAAACACAAAGCGACACTTGGGGCAATCGCAACACCAACGCTCCAGCCGTTTCGATTCGTCAATGCGAAATGCCTTGTTGCAACTGGTGAAGCTGTCGTCATAGCGGCTAGTCGTCGCGAATTGTCGGGCAACGTCAAGTTCCGAAAATGGGCGCAACATAGAGAAGTAATCAAGGTCGGCTGCGACGGATCTTTTAACGATGTCGGCCATTAGTTGTTCTGCTGCAAGGCTTTTTGCCCACTGGTGATTGATTTCACGGTCTTGCCATTGCAGGTTTCCAACTGACGCCGAGCGTTCGTTGGAAAGCACGACTGCGTTGCAGTCCTTGATGATCGCAAGAATGACTAGTGCCATGGAAACAATCGCGGTAACCGGCACGTGGCCGTTCAGTGCGCCTTGATCGTTTAGTTCGACCAAGGTCTTTGAGATGGATCGTTTGACGTTGATTGACGACAAGTCCGCGGCATCCATGCAGTCGCGAATTGGGCGGGCGTCGTTGATGGACGCAAGCAAGATGTCGGTTTCAAGCGAGCGGACGGCTTCAATGGTCACGCAGGAGTCCTTGCCGCCGCCGACAGCGATCAGTGCACGGTTGGTTAGGTCCAGGTTGTCTGCGTTCACGCCAGTTGCGTAGGACGTTCGCCACTCGATGCGGTCTGTGGGATTGATCTGATTCTTGAAATAGAACTCACCCAGTCCGTCTGTGTAGAGGGCTTCAAAGAAGTGCTGTTCGTGGCTGGTCAAGCCGCCAATTTCGACGCTGATGATCTTGGGCGCGGCGGCCTTGTAGTAGCTGACACCTGCGGTTACGGCGAGAAGCAGGAGTGCGCGGTCGAGTGCGGCGCGACGGTTTGGCTCCATTGGCTCGGTTGCCGATGGGAACACATAGGTCTCGCTGAAGAAGAGATCGTCATCGAGGGCATAACCGAAAACCGCGGTCCCGGTGGTCTCGTCGAAACAACAAGAGGTGATCCGGAACACCTCTACTCCCTCGGGGTCAAACACGGTCGCATTTTCGCATCTCGACAACTTCGATGCTGGCCGTTCTTTTCGGTCAGTCGTGCCAACCGGCACGATGCGAAGCACCTAAACTGTTCAACCCCGTGAGCACGCACCCAGAAATTGCACAAGAGCAGGCGTATTTGGACCGTGCTTATGGTCGCGTTGAAGAGCTCAAAGAAGTCGCTCGTTCGGCAATGGACGATGTCCTAGACCTTGGTAGGGGCGGCACGTTTCAGGCCCGCACGGAGCGCGACATGGTGGTGCGCTCGGCCCTTGCTCGCCTTGAACAGCTTGAAATTGGCAGCCAACCGTTGTGTTTTGGGCGCATTGATGAGGTTGAGGGGGAGAAGTTCTACATCGGCCGCCTGGGCGTAAGTGGACCGTCTCAAGAAATCCTCGTGGTCGACTGGCGTGCGCCGGTAGCCGAACCCTTCTATCGCGCAACCGGTCGATTCCCAATGGGCTTGGCAAGGCGTCGTCACTTCGGGTTGCAGGGCCGCCGCTTGGTGAGCATCGAAGACGAGCCGATGATTCACAACGGAGATTCCGAAGCCCTTCCTGTCAGTGGACGAGGCGCGCTGTTGGCCGCTCTGGAGCGCAGCCGGACGGGACGCATGGCCGACATCGTTGCAACCATTCAGGGTGAGCAGGACGAGATCATTCGTGCTCCGCTGGCCGGTGTGCAGGTTGTCCAAGGCGGGCCGGGCACGGGAAAGACCGCAGTTGCGCTTCACCGTGCGGCCTACCTGCTTTACACACACCGTTTTCCCCTCGAATTGCAAGGTGTTTTGGTTGTCGGGCCCAACCCCGTTTTCCTGAGGTACATCGGCCAGGTTCTTCCATCGTTGGGTGAGAGTGGCGTTGTCTTGTCCACCGTTAGCGCCATGTACTACGACGCCGTGAAGGACGATCCTCAAATCGCAACGGGTCAGTGTGCAGCAGTTGCTGCGAAGGGGACCGACACGCCGGCGACTGCTGCAATCAAGGGCGATGTGCGCATGGCGGAGTTTCTGGCGCGCGCGGTTGGCATTCGTCAGCGAGCACTGCCCGACGACTTGACCGTCGGTTACGGCTCTTACAGGTTGCGAGTCCGGCGCGAAACACTTAGGAAGATTGTTTCGCGCACGAAACGCCGCGGCGGCACGCATAACGCGCGTCGCAAGCGCTTTGAGCAGTTCTTGTACGAGGCCTTGTTCAACGCCTATGACGCAGCTGTTGAACGCGCCCGTGCTTATGACCCCTCGGCGGCGGGTAGTGAGTTTGTTGACTTTGTTTCGTCAATCAAGTCCAACGAAGACGTGTTGAACGGGCTTGCGCGAATGTGGCCCAAGCTCACGGCCGAAGAGTTGCTGCACGATCTGTTTGGCGCGCCGGCGCTGGTGAAGGCTGCAGCAAAAGGCGTGTTGAGTGAACATGAAGCCGCGTTCTTGGTCCGTCATCGCAGTGAATCTCTTGCCGATGTTGCGTGGAGCGAAGCAGACATTGCACTGCTCGACGAGGTCCGCACATTGTTGGGTCCGTTGAAGCGCCTTGGCGAAGACGCCGTGTTTACGCCTACTTATGGGCATGTGGTCGTCGACGAGGCCCAGGACTTGTCGCCAATGCAATTGCGGATGCTTGCGAGGCGATGCCTCAGTGGTTCTCTGACGATGGTTGGAGACATTGCTCAGGCAACGGGTCCGTGGGCGCCTAACAACTGGTCAGAAGTGACAGCCTTTTTGCCTAATGGCTGGTCTCCACGACAGGTTGAGCTAACCATTGGTTACCGCACCCCGGCCGAGGCAATGCAGCTTGCCGCTCCCGTGCTTGAGGCCACAAAACTGGGCCTCACTCCGCCGCGCCCCGTTCGCGAAAGCGGGTTGCAACCTCGCTTTGTTGAAGCCTCCGATGTCCAAGACATGGCTGCGCAGATCCCGCAGTTGGTTCGCGAAGACTCTGAGACCGGTGGCACGTGTGCGGTGATTGCTCCAGCCAGTGTTTTTGACGCCGTCGCGCAGGGTTTGCAAGACGCATCGTTGACATACGGAACGGTTGAATCCAAAGCGCTCGATTCCCAAGTTGCTTTGTTGCTGCCAGGGGAGTCAAAAGGTTTGGAGTTCGATTCGGTGATTGTTGTCGAGCCGACGGACATCATCGAAGAAACGTCACACGGCATGCGCGCTTTGTACGTCGCGCTGACTCGCACAACAATGCGGCTGGCTGTCGTTCACGCAAAGCCACTTCCGGATTGTCTTGGAAGTGCGCAGCTGTCATTAGAACTCGACTGAGTTACTCGGCAGCCTTTTCTTCTTCGGCTGCATCAGACGCGCGGCGACGCTGTTGTTCGTGTCGCTTCTCAAGCGCTTCAATTTGACGCTTGGCCATTTCGACTTGCTGATTGTTGTTGCGATACGTCTCGACGATGTGGGACACAACGCCGGTGCCAATCCACGAAAAGATCAAAGCAGCCAGGAAAATCAGTCCGCTTTTCAAGATGTCGAGGTTTCCACTGGCCATGCTTATTGCAGCCGGCGACCACAACAACAAGGTGATGCCGAGTGTCCAAGAGAGCCGGGTGTCTGGATTCATGAGACTTGCCTCCGGTTCTCGATTTCCAGTTTGAAGACGTGCCTGCGAATGAGGTCGGCTTCTTTTTGTTCGAGGTTCAGAAAGCGGATTCCGACTTCGCGGTTCAACTCGGAGTCCCGGTCGCCCCACCACGCAATGACCGCCGAAAGGATCATCTTTCCGGAGGGCAAGATCAGTTCAACATCGAAAGTCGGCGATTCCGGCTTTACGATCCAGCGGTCCAAGATTGCGCGGAGACCGCCCTCACTCAGGTCTTGCACCTTGACCGTTGTTGCTTCACCCACACCTTTGAAAAACATCCGCACCGAAAAGTCTGTTTGCACGCGGACAAATGAACGTCGCTGGACTTGTTGAGTGGGGCCGATTGCCTTGCACTTCCAAAGGCGCAATTGGTCGCGGGTTGAAGAAGTGACGGTCAGCGGAACTTCTGTCATTGCTTGTTCGCCAATCCAGCCAAGAAACAGTTCGGTTCCGGGCTTGGGGTCTGGCGAGAGGCTGCCATCGGGGAGGTAGGGCGCTGCAATTACAACATGGCCGTTGTCGTGGTCTTCGATGCGCGTGGTGAGCTGATGTTCATGCTCAATAGTGCGCACCCAAGCACGAGTGTTAGGTGACGGCCAAGCCACTGACGGGGACTTACTCACGCTACTTAGGAGTTGACTAGCCGTTCGGCGAGCAGCATTGCCCACAGTTCTGGAGTGGCGGTGCGGCCATCGATGCGGTCAATGGGTACTTGGGTTGCAAGCACCGACGCGGGGCTGACGGTTTGTTCGACGTGGTTGAGGGCAATTGCATCGACACCGCCCACGGACTCGATCCATGCCGAGATGTCTTCACTCTTGCGCGTGGCGTCGGCGACTGCATAAGTGGCAATGGGTTCAAGAGCTTCAAGAACCAGTTCCGTCCAATTTGATGAACCCGATCCGAGTGGAGACACGATGACAACAACAGTTGGGCGTTGGCGGCGGCTCCAACTGCGCGCGCAGTTCTCAGCGTCGCTCACGGTGGAGATGATGCGTGGCTCGCCGACTTCATCGACCGAGACGAATGAGTCTTCGGAAGCAAACACCAACTCTTCGTGCGGACGATTCCACTTGGTCAAGAGGTCTTTTGCGACAAGCGTTGATTCGTTTCGTTCACCGACTACCGCGATTACCGAACCGCGCGAAGGCGTAACGGTTGGTGACTTCGGAAGGTCTTGGAGTGCTTCGGCAATTGCCTTTTGCAGTTCGGCGGCCTCGTTGGTTGTCGGCAGTTCGCGAACATAGAGGGCAGGCAGGCCGAGTTTTGCAAGCGGCGCATCGGTGGCGCGAGTGCGCAATGGTTCGGCGATTTGCGGTTCCATGTCGGTGGCAGCGTTTGGTTGAGCAATGTTTGCTTGCGCGACATTTGGCTGAGCAACATTTGGCTGAGCAACATTTGGCTGAGCAACGTTGGGTTGCGCGACGTTTCGTTGTGACGAGAGCGGTTCGGCGAAGAGCTGTTCTTCAGGAAGCTCGTCTTCGAAAACAACCGATGCAACCGGTTCCGGCTCCGGCTCCGGTTCCGGTTCCGATTGAGGTTTGGGTTCAGCCTCAAGAACGGGTTCAACCGCTGGTTCAGGCTCTGGCTGGGGAGCTGGTTGAGCGGCAACGGACTCGGGTTCCGGTTCGGGCTCTGGTGTCGGTTGAGGTTGCTGCACTTGCTGAGGTTGTTGAAACGCCAAACGGTTCAACACTTCCGCAAAAGTCGGAGCGGGGGTCGGCGCAGGGGTGATCGCAGGAGCGGGGGCGGGTGCGACCGTCGAAGGCTGCACGGTCTCAACCTGCGGTGGAGCCGGAGCCGGGTCTTCGGGAAGGTCTTCATTGCGCGCGGCAATGGCAAGGCGTTCTTCTCGGGCGCGCGCCAACAGCGCGGCACGTACGGCGGGGTCGCGAAGATCGGGTTGGTCGCTGTCTTGTGCGGGCGCGGCGCTAGCGGGCGCGGCGGCAGCAGCCACAGTTGCGGGTGCGACGGCAGGAGCCGGAGCGGGCGACGGAGTCGGTGCCTGAGGTGGGGTGGCGGCCTTGATCGTGCGTGACTCTTGTTGATTGGTCTGTTCAGCTAGGTCCAGCAGCGAGGTTGGTCGTGGTGGCGGCTTTTGCAACGCCGAAGCGCTGTGACCCGAACCGACCGGACTGACTTCGACAATTACCTCGAAACGCTCGCGTTGAAAGAAGCCCAAAAAGCCACCACTACGCACTTTTTGCGCACTGATGATCTGTGGGTTCGTTCCGGCTTCCTTCTGTACTTTCGCCAGAACAGCCGCAAGCGTTGGGCCTTCAAACCGCCGTTGCGTTGGCAAGACTCACCTGTCCAATTGTCTCAATTTCGAGCCGGTTCCCGAGTTCTCCGTAAGAGAGTACGGCCATGCGGGGCGCTGCGGCGTGAATCAACTTGCGCAAGGCGGGTCGGAGAGGTCCTGAACACACCAAAGCCGGGGTGTCTCCGCGCTGTTCGGCCTCGTTGCATTGGCGTGCAACATCGAGCGCGATGTGTTCGGCGACTTGCGGATCGATTGCCAAGAATGTTCCGTTTTCGCCAGCCCGCAGCGACTCTGCAAGTTGGTGTTCAAGCACTGGGTCGACCGTCACAATGGCGAGCTTCCCGTTCTGGGCAAACACCGAAGAGATGGCCGGGCCGAGCCCGGCGCGAACGGCTTCGGTCAATTGTTCAGAGTCCTTGGTGAGTCGGCCTCGCTCGCTCAGCACCTCAAAGATGCGGGTGAGGTCGCGCACAGGCACGCCTTCATCAAGAAGGTTTGCCAGGACGCGCTGAATCTCGCCGAGGCTGAGGTTTGCGCCGTTCAGTTCCTCAATGACAACACCGTCGGAGTTCTTGACCATGTCCATCAACGCGCGGACATCTTGGTGGCCAAGCAATCGCCCAGCATTTTGGCGGACAACTTCTGCAAGGTGGGTTGTGATGACGCTGGCGCGGTCGACAACTGTGTGACCCAGCGCATCGGCTTGGCCGCGGAACTCAACGGGAACCCACTTTGCCGGAAGGCCAAAGACGGGTTCGGTCGTTACGTCACCAGGCAGGGAATCGAGCGCGTCACCAATTACAAGGACGGTTCCGCCGGGGGAAGTGCCGCGCGCAACTTCAACGCCATGCACGCTGACTGTGTAGGTCGATGTTGGTAGGTCGAGGTTGTCTCGTGTGCGAACCAGCGGAATGATGACGCCAAGTTCGAGTGCCATCTTTCGGCGCAGTGCTTTAACTCGGTCAAGCAAGTCGCCACCGCGCGCGGCATCAACCAGCTCAACAACGTCGAAGGCAAGCTCCAGTTCGAGCGGTTCAACGCGCATGTCTCGCGCGATGCCTTCGGGGGAGTCGGGCGCAATCTCAACTGCAGGTTCAAGTTCAAGTGCTTCGGGCACGGTTTCAATGTCGTCACGAACGCTGCGCCCAAGGAAGAACAACAGTCCACCGGTCAACAAGAACGGCAACTTGGGCAGTCCTGGAACCAGTCCGATGAAGGCAATCGCAGCACCTGCAATGCGCAGCGCCCGACCTTGGCGACCGAACTGAGTGATGAGTTCGGAGCCCATGTCGTCGTTCGATGCTGCGCGGGTCACGATCAAACCGGTGCTGATTGAGATCAACAGCGCGGGCAACTGACTGACCAGACCATCGCCAACGCTCAACAAGCTGAAGGTTGTGATGGCCTCGCCCATGTCCATCTTGCGCTGGATGACGCCAATCAGGAACCCGCCAACCAGGTTGATGAAGGTAATGATGATGGCAGCGATTGCGTCACCCTTGACGAACTTTGACGCACCATCCATTGCTCCATAGAAGTCGGCTTCGGCTGCGACATCGCTGCGGCGGCGGCGCGCCTCTTCATCGGTGATCGCGCCGGCGGCGAGGTCGGCGTCAATCGACATCTGCTTACCCGGCATGGCATCGAGGGTGAAGCGCGCGGCGACTTCGGCAACGCGGCCAGAACCATTGGTGATGACCATGAACTGGATCACAACCAAGATGATGAAGATCACCAGACCAACAACGAGCGACGAACCGACCACGACGTGGCCGAAGCTTTCAATGACCTTTCCGGCATAGCCCTCGGTTAGTACGAGCCGAGTGGCACTGACGTTGAGTGCCAGGCGGAACATCGTCGCGACCAGCAAGAGCGACGGAAAGATTGAGAAGTCGAGCGCTCGAGTGACGAACATCGAGGTCAACAAGATGACCATGGCTGCGGCCAGGTTGAACGCAATCAACATGTCAAGCAAGAGCGGAGGCAGGGGCACGACCATCATCACGACGATCAAGAGGACGCCCATTGGGATGCCGAGTTGTGCGATACGAGACTTGTTCACCGATGTCCTGGCTGTTTCAGGTGGGTGGACAGTCCGTGTCCGGCTCCGGATCCCCGTCCATAGGGATCTACCTGGTTTTCATCGGCGAGTTATCGGTGATCTTGAGCCGGATCTCAAAGCCAGGCGGGCAAAAGCCCCAGGTCAAGGCTTGTTTGCTGACTTGGGGCTCTGAGCAATGGGTCTAGAGGTTGCGGGTGAACTTCGCCAGCTCGGCAGCGTTGCCCGCTCGCAAGTCAGGTCAAACCAACCTCAAGTGGAGGTCGAAGGTTAGGTGAATCAAGAGTTCGGGCGTGAAAAAGCCCCGCACCCAGGGCCGACATCGCCTCGCGCTGCCGCCCCCGGGTGCGGGACCGATCTTGTTTTGCTGCTTCAAGAAGGTGGCGGCCCGGTTTGTCTGCAAGTGCGGGCAAACCGGGCCCTGTTGTTAACTACGACTCCCTTGAGTCGCTGGCAGCGCTGGACTCTTCGTCCGATGACTCATCGTCAGAGGAGGAAGCGCTTGTTGAATCGTCGCTCTTAGCATCTTCGTCAGTGGACTCTTCGTCAGATGAGGAGCTGGCTGACTTTTCGTCAGTTGCTTCATCGTCAGACGAGGAGCTCATGGACTCGTCAGCTGACTCTTCGCTGTTAGTCGACTCTTCGCTGTCAGTCGACGTTGAAGGTGCTGCGACCTTTGTCGTCGCGGTGGTGTCCGCGTCACTGCTTGTCGAGTCGTCCGAACTTGACGTGCTGCCGCTTGCCGACATCGTGATTTGCTTGGTTGCGGTGTCGGAGCCCGCTGCAGCGGTGATTGTGACCGATCCGGTGAAACCTTCTGGCGGCTCGAAGGCTGCTGCGAACGTTCCGTTCGCCTTGGACGTGACTGTTCCGGTTCCCGAACCTCCAGTCACCTTGGCATCAAGCTTGACCGAAGTGGCTTCGGCAAAGTCGCTGCCCTGGACGACCACAAGGCCATCGATCGTTGAGAGACCGAGCGTCGGTGTGCCCGTGGCAGCGTTTGCAGCGGGGATTCCGATTGCAAGCACCAGCACACCTGCTGCGGCTCCGGCAATTAGCCGTCGGGATTTTCCGGTGGTTGATCCGGTCATCCAAGTGGGGCGTTCATAAGAGAAATTCATGTGTCCAACCTCGGTAGAAGAAGCTGTGAAGAGTGAATCATGATACGTCGCTATAAACAAAATGACGCGCAAGAAGTTCTTGACGGCCAACTAGCCTGCTTGTATGGACATCTACGCCGCCGCCGGAGTTGACTACGACGTACTCGATGCAGGGAAAAGGGCGGCCGTTTCCGCCGCCGCGCAGACCACTGGTTATGCGGCTTCGCGGGGCGCAGTTGGCAACGATGCCTCCCGAGGAGAGACTGCGTTTTGCTTCCAGCTGGGCAACCAACATCTGGCAACGGTGCTGGAGTGCTTGGGGACGAAGTCGACAATCGCGCGACAGGTGCAGGACGAGCTCGGAATCAATCGCTTTGATGCAATTGGTTACGACACGGTTGCTGCTGCGGTTAACGACTTAGTTTGCGTTGGCGCAATGCCACTTGTTGTAAATGCATACTTTGCGACGGGCGCGCCAGATTGGTACAGGCAGCCAGGTCGTTTCGAAGCCCTTGTTGCAGGTTTCAAACAAGCGTGTGAGCACTCCGGTGCAATGTGGGGCGGAGGCGAATCTCCGGGTCTTTCGGGAATTGTTGAGGAAACCGAAATTGACCTTGCTGCATCGGCAACAGGTGCAGTTGCACACGGTGTTGCACCGCTGCTTGGTGATGAGCTGCATGACGGCGATGACATTGTTCTTGTTTCAAGTACCGGTTTGCACGCAAACGGTTCATCGTTGGCACGCAAGATTGCATCGCATTCACCTGATGGATGGGCGACAAAACTGCCTAGTGGGCGTGGTTTCGGAGAAGCTGTATTAGACCCGTCGGCCATTTACGTTTCACTGGTTGAGAACTTGTTGGCTGACCGCAGTGACGTCACTTACTTAAGCCACATCACGGGACACGGTTTTCGCAAGCTGATGCGTGCAAATGCTGACTTCACTTATCGCATTACAGAAGTGCCGCCGGTGCCAGAGGTGCTTCGGTTCATGGTCGACAAGGCTGACATGACAACGTCTGACGCATACGGAACGTTCAACATGGGCGCGGGTTTTGCCGTGATGTGTCGTCCGAGTGCAACAGATGAAGTGCTCAGTGTTGCAAAGCGTTGTGGGTTTGAAGCGTGGCGTAGTGGAACTGTTGAAGCGGGCGAGCGAAAAGTTGTAATTGAGCCGCTAGGCGTTACGTACCTGGACCAAGACCTGCAGCTGCGATAGGCGGTGGCTGCAAAGCGGCCTGCTTTGCTTCCTCTTCCTTCTTGCGCTCCTCGTCCTTTTCGTACTCCTCCAAAGACGGTGTCCCTGGCATCTTGTGAAACCCAGAAGCGCCGCCGCGGTTCCTGAGTCCGAAAACGAAGGCCAGAACCTTGGCTACTGCTTCGAAGAGTTCCATCGGGATTTCGTCATCGATGTCGCACGCGTGATGCAGTGTGCGCGCAAGAGGAATGTCTTGAATCAGCGGCACGCCTTCTTCTTCGGCCTTTTCGCGGATGTTTTCGGCTACGAAGCCAGCGCCTTTTGCCACGACTTTCGGCGCGCCTTTTGTTGGCTCGTACTTCAGTGCAATGGCAACGTGGACCGGGTTCACGATTACGGCGTCTGCGTCTTTGATGGCAGACATCATGCGGTTGCGTGAAATGGAGCGAGCCTTGGCGCGAATCTGCGCCTTGACTTCAGCGGGAAGATCTTGTTGCTTCATTTCTTGGCGCACTTCTTCTTTGGTCATGCGCATGTCTGTTGCCGTCTTGCGGCGTTGATAGAGAAAGTCGATCACGCCGATGGCAATTCCGATTACCGCGACAATTCTCAGAAACGAAAGTGTTGCGTTGGCCGTCGTGGCCATGATCGTCCCAAACGAGTACGGACCGTTTGTGACTGCGTTGATGTAGGTGCTCCACAGCACCTTGTATGCAACAAAGGCAAGCAAGGAAAGCTTGAGAATTTGCTTGCCTGCTTCAACGTAACTGTGTTTTGAGAAGAGGCGTTTTGTGCCGGCAATCGGGTCGAGCTTCTTGAAGTTTGGTTTGAGCGCCTGTGACGCGAGGACAAACTTTGTTTGCAGCAGGTTGCCAACAATGCCAAGGATCATGAATGCCAATGCCAAGGGCGCGACCACGCGCGCACTCATTGCCGCTGCTGTGCCAAGAAATGAAAGTGCTTCGCTTTGGTCTGGCTTGGCAATCAGGCGGTTCATCTGTTGCATCAGGTCCAACAGACCGTGACTTGCGTTGTTGAAAGTGGACTGCAGCAGAGTGATTCCCGCGAGCATTGCCACCCAGCTGATCAAGTCTTGCGAGCGCGCGACATTGCCCTTCTTGCGGGCTTCGGCTTTGCGTTTGTCGGTGGCTTCTTCGGTGCGCGATTCCTTGTCGGACAACGGTTAGCCACCTCCCGATGCACCAAAACGCATGAAGCGTGTTCCTGACTGAACAATGTCATCGGTCATGCGATCAATTGCGCCGGGGAGAATCGGGAGCGCGGCCGACATCAGCAAGATGGTGACAAGGATCTTGAGTGGAAAGCCGAACTGGAGAATCTGCAGCTGTGGTGCGGCTTTGGTGAGTAGACCCATGGCGACTTCGGACAGAAAGAATGCAGCCAACAGGGGACCTGCGATTTCAAGCGCGGCGATTCCCATCGATGCAACGGCTCGCAGCAGTAGGTCTGAGAATCCTTGGATGTGTAATCCATCTAGCGGTACGACGTCGTAACTGGTCATGAACCCTTTGATCAACAAGAGGTGGCCGTTGAGGATCATGAACAACGTCAGGCCCAAGAGCTGGTGAAAACGTCCAAAGATGGAGTTCTGGTTGTTGCCAAACGGGTCAAATGACTGGCTCAGTGTGAAACCACCGAACAAGTCGATCATGGCTCCGGCTGTCTGCACTGCGCTGAAAAGTACGAACGTCAAGAACCCAAGCATCAAGCCCGTTGCCATCTGCAAGAACAGTTGCGAGACGACATAGCCCATGTCGAGTGATGCACGATCCGCAGGAAACGTGAGTGCGAGGGGAAGTGAAATGGCTGCAGCTGTCGCAATCTTGACTCGACGGGGAATCATTCGGTTGTTGAACGGCGGCGAGATGACCATCCATGACGAAACTCGAACCAACGCAAAAACAAACCCAACGAGTTCAGGAATGGCGTAGTTCAGGTTCATTGCAAACGCTTACTTTGCGATCAGGGCAGGAATCTGGTCGAAAAGATCACGTGTAAAGGCCATCATTTGGTGCAGCATCCAGTTGCCGGCAATAACGATGACGGCTGCAACGCCAATCAGTTTTGGAACAAACGTCAGCGTCACTTCCTGGATTGATGTGACGGACTGAATCAGTGAAATGCCAAGACCGATTGCCAGCGAGACAATCAGAATCGGTCCGGCCAACTTGGCGGAGATGATCATGGCCTGAACGGCAATGTTGATGACGGCTTGGTCGGTCATGGTTGGTTCCTCTTAGCCAAAGCTCGTGATGAGCGCTTTGACGACTAGACCCCAGCCGTCGACGAGTACGAACAACAAGATCTTGAAGGGCAGCGAGATCATCTGCGGCGGCAACATCATCATTCCCATTGCCATGAGGGACGAACTGACTATCAAGTCGATCACCAAGAACGGAATGAATATGACAAAGCCAATGATGAACGCGGTTTTGATTTCGGACAGGATGAATGCCGGTGCAAGTTCCGCCATGCCGACGTCTTCGGGCTTTTCTGGCTTCTTTCCACTGATCTTTGTGAACAACGACAGTTCTTCTTGACGAACCTGTTTGATCATGAACGTCTTGAGTGGTTTGGTGGCCGTGTCATAGGCCTGCTGCTGATTCATTTCGCCTCGGATGTAAGGCTGAATTGCGTCATTGTTCATTGATGTGAACACCGGCGACATGATGAAGAAGCTCAGGAAGAGCGCAAGACCGGTAAGTACCTGGGTGGGCGGAATGGTCATTACACCCAATGCGTTGCGCGTTAATGACAACACAATGATGATGCGCGTGAAGCTTGTCAGCATGATCAAGCCCGCTGGCGCAATTGACAACAACGTGATGACGATGATGACAAGGATTGACTGACTGGGCTTGTTGAGCGCTTGGTCCAGATTCAGATTGACGCTTGCGTTGTTAGACGTTTGACCACTTGGGCCCGCAGGACCGGCTGGACCGTTTGCACCTTGGGTGGCACCGGCAACTGTTGTGGGTGTTGCTTGTCCGGCGTTGTTGAGGACGGGGCTGACTGTTGTTGCAGTCACTTGGTTATCTGTCGCGCCGGGGTATGCGTCTACGGGGACAACTTGTGCGTGGGCAGGCAAGGAAAAGCCGAGCAACGCAAAGAGCATTGCTATGGAGATGAGGAACGTAAAGCGCCGACGCTTGTGGGGCGCATTCGCAACAAGTTGTGACATGAGGGCCCCTTTAGGACCGGACCGTGTGGCTCTAGTGGCGAACCGTTCGCTCCCGGACCTGTCCAAGTAGTCCCTTCCATGCCTGCTCTGAAATCGGAGTTGAATCCGACCCGTTGTTGCCCGTCCGTTGGGCATTTGTCGACGCGTTAGCAACTGCGTCTTGTCCTACGAGTGAAAGCGCCGGTTCTTGTGAGCTCGCTTGAGTCGCTCCGTGCGATGGGTGCTCCGCGTACGAACGCAAGTAGTTGTTTGATTGCGCAATCGTTCCGGCAGCGTTGCGTGCAGCCGAGTGAATGTCGGTCGGTGTCGTTCCAAGTTCTGCCAACACGTTCACGTTTGTTTCGGTTACGCCAAGAACAAGTTCCTTGTCGCCTGCGCGAATGATGGAAACCGATGCGTTGCGGCCAAGTGGTTGACGACTGATTAGCTCGATGGACGCGCGTGTTTCGGTTGACTCGGCCTTCATGCGAGTGCCAAAAGTCTGGGCGAACTTGCGAGTCTTTGTCGCGCGAGCCGCAATCCACATGATTGCCAGCACGACGACCATTGACCCGAGCGCGCGCGGGATCAGCTCTGTCAGCGAAGCGTCCATTGCCTAGCCCTTCGGGTCGTGGCCGACGATTTCGGTGATGCGAATACCGAACTCTTCGTCAATCACAACGACTTCACCGCGGGCCACCAGGGTTCCGTTGACAAGGAGGTCAACGGGACTACCGGCTGCGCGGTCGAGTTCGACGATTGAACCGGGCTGCAAACTGAGGAGTTCGCGAATGCTCAAACGGGTGCGGCCGAGTTCAGCTGTTACGCCCATTTCGACATCGCTAAGCAGCTCGACACCGCGCATGGTGTCGTCGCTAAGCAGGGTTTCGCTGAGTGTTGAGAAGCCAACACTTCCGCTGTCGAGCAGGATGACAACAGCACCACATGTACCAAGGTCGTTCGCGAACGGAATCACGCACACGCTGTCGTGTGTTGTTGCGTTCGACAACGCGATTTCTGCATCGAGAACCTGAGCGGCTTCGTGATGCACTTCGCCAAGGTCAGGCGTAAGTGCCGTGCAGCAGTCGTCAAGTGCAGGTGTGAGTGCTGCCAGTAGGTCTTGTGTTCCTAGCGGGCCGTTCTCAACTGCTGATGCGAGTTCGTTGGACAACGTGAAGACAACTGCACCCGAGGCAGATCCGGCAATGGTCGCCGAGATTGCGCGTGCGCCGGGGCCGGGGAGTGCTGCGCTGATTGCTGCAAGGCCGGTAAGTGGTTCTTGAACCGTGAGGTCCGTAGGCAGCAGTCGCACAACGGCTTGTGCGGCGCCCTGGGCGGTTGTTTGTTCGAGGGTTGTTGCAGACACAGTTACCTACCGGCTCACTTGTAGAGATTTGGATTGAGGGTGTCGACGACCTGGCAAGCCAGTCTTTTTCCTTGTCGGCCGGGTTTGGCCAATAGATGAGGAACACCGTCGGCTTTCACTGTTAGTGGCGCATCCGTAGGGTGGCCAAGAGCGACCACATCGCCGACTTTTAGGCCGAGAATGTCCGACGCGGTCATCGAAACCTCGTTGAAAAGGACGCTGACCCCGACAGGCGCGTTAAGGATGCGCTTCTCGACGGCGAGCATGATTGCCATTGAGTCAAGGTCGGATTTGTCGCGAAATGCGTGACTGGAGTTAAGGCGGTCCAGCTGTCCCTGCAGTGATGCGTACGGAACGCAGAGTTTGATCTGAGAGTCCACGTCCGAGATGCGCACGGCGAATGTGACCAGCAGGGTCATGTCCGATGGCGCTGCAATCTGGGCAAACTGCGGGTTTGATTCCAGCTGCATTGTCTTTGCGTGTACCTCGAAAAGCGATTCGTAGGAGTAGGTGAGTTCACGCAGGCAGCGGTCGGTGAGATCGCGCATCAAGATTGACTCGATGTCGGTCAGTGGGCGTGCGGGGAATGGACCTTCACCTGCGCCGCCGAGAAGTCGTTCGACAATGCCCATTGCAAGGGATTGCGGCATGTGCAGCAGGCATGCGCCGGGGAGTGGCGAGATTTGCAGAATTGCCATAAACGACGGGTTATCTGCGCTGTCCACGAATTCGCCGTAACTGGCTTCTTCAATTGAGGCAACGCTGACGCTTGATGCTGCGCGCAATGTCGTCGACATCACGGTGCTCAGCTGACGTGCAAATGTCTCGTGAACAATCTGAAACGCGCGAAAGTGGTCGCGGTTGAACTTGTTCGGCCGCTTGAAGTTGAAAGCCTTGGGCTGCTTCTTGCGACTGCGGACATCTTCGTTACCCGTGGCCGGGTTGGTTGAAGTGTCGCTAATAGTCACCCTGTTTGATCGGCAGGGATCGCCTAATCCTGAGGTTGAGGCGTTAGCTCATCACGAAGTCTGTGAAGAGAACCCCTTTGACGTCACCGTGGTAGGCCTCGATGATCTTTTCTGAAAGTTCCTTCTTTGCCGCCGCGCGACCCGAAGGCGAAGACAGGCCGTCGTAGGTGTCGTTTCCAAGGACCGTAATGGTTTGGTCGAGTGCCTTGGATTCCAGGCCGTCGAGGGTCATCGTTGCCTTTTCCTCGCCACCAGAGCCGTGGCCGCCACCGGCGTTGGCCTTGAGGCCGACCAGGGCGTTGAGGTGGGTGTCCTTGGGCTCGGCAACCATCTCCATGGCAATGCCGACCTTCAAGATGTGGCCGTCAGAGAGGTTCATCGTGATGGGTTCGAGGCGAACAATCTTGCCGTGAGGCTCCGTTGTGGAGGTCGCTGCGGCCTTTTCCTTGGCCTTCGGGGCGATGACCAGGAAGTATCCGGCCCCGCCGATACCCGCCAGGAGGATCACGAGAGGGATGATGATCTTGAGCTTCGATCCCTTTTTTGTCTCTTCGGCTACGTCTTCTTCGGCCATCTCTTAACCCGTGCTTTAACCCGTTGTAGTGCGACTATTCAGAACTACGACTTCGACTCGGCGGTTTTGCGCCTTGTGAGCCGGAGTGTCATTCGGCACGGCGGGTCGAAACTCGCCATATCCGGTGGAGCCCACTTTGTTGGGGTTCACACCTTCCTTTTCGACCAGTCGACGCGTTACTGAAGTCGCACGGGCGGTTGAGAGTTCCCAGTTGCTTGGATATTGGTTTGTGGCAATGGGGTGGTTGTCGGTGTAGCCCTCGACGCTGATGTCGTTAGCAACCCGCGAGAGTGGTTGTCCAAGTGCGTGGATGATCGAGTCCGCCTGCGGGCGCAGCAATGCAGATCCCGATTCAAAGAGGACTTGATCGGTAACGACCGTGATGACCAATCCGCGTGCTGTGAAGCTGAACTTGACCGAACCTTGTTGTCCGGTTGCGGCCAGCGAGGTTTCGATTTCTTCCTTCACGCCTTCGAGGGTTTGACGCTCGTCCTTCTTTGCCTGTGCTTCTTTCTCAGTCTTGGCGATGATGTTTTTCAGGGATTTTGTGTCAACGCCTTGTGCTGCTTTTGCTGATGGAACATCGAACTCGATGTTGTTTGCGCTGAGATTGGTTTGCAGTTTTGCGATGTCGCCACCGTCGGCTACTTGTTGCGAGCCTTGCAGCACGGCGCGTGCTGCGGTTGGGTTTCCGTTCAAGGATTGCGCAAGTGCGCGGAACTTTTTCGAGTCCACCTGGCTCATTGCAAACAGCACGATGAAAAGTGCAACAAGCAACGTCATCATGTCGGCATAAGACACCAACCAGCGCTCAGAGACTTCAACGGCCTCTTCTTCCTTCTTTGGTTTCTTTGCCATTGGATTAGGCCGCCTTGTCCTTGGCCTCATCCTTTTCAACACCGAGGATTGCACTCAGCTTTTGCTGAATGATGCGCGGGTTAGAGCCAGCTTGGATTGACGAAACGCCTTCAACGATTGCTTCTGCGACGTGTGCTTCGGCAGTTGCGATGCGCTTCAACTTCGTTCCGATTGGGATGTAGATCAGGTTTGCGGTTCCCACACCGAACAGCGTTGCAACAAATGCTGCCGAAATAGCTGGGCCAAGTGCTGCTGCGTCGGAGAGGTTGTGCAGCACGTGAATCAAACCAAGACACGTACCGATGATTCCGATGGTCGGCGAGTACGCACCGCAAGCCATGAAGAACTCCATTGCTTCTTTGGTCGCAGACTTCTTGGCGTCGATCTCTGCTTCCAGGATTTCGCGGAGTTCTTCGGGGTCGGTTCCGTCGATAGCCATTTCGATTCCGCGCTTGAGGAAGTCATCGTCAACTTCCTTGACAGCGTCTTCGAGTGACAAAAGTCCCTCGCGGCGTGCCTTGTCGGCGAACTTGACGAGTGTTTCGATTGACTCGCCTGGCTTCTTGGGTTTTGCAAGAAATGCTTGCTTGAGGCCGTTGATGACCAACTTGACGTCACCCAAGTAACCACCGGCAACGGCAACGGCGATGGTTGAAGGGATAACGATCATGAATGCTGATGGCGAAATGAGCGAGGCGGGGTTACCACCTTCAAGGATCATTCCGATGAGGATGCTGACGAAGGCGACAATGACGCCGACAAGGGTTGCTGGATCCACGGATCAGCCCTCCGTTCCCGGACGTGCGCTGCCGTGGTCGCCCCGGATTACGCGAAGGTTGGGCTCGCGCTCGATCTCTGATTCCAGGCGCTTGGTCGCAACGTTGACTGAGGCTTGGAAGTCTCGGACGCGCTCGATCACTTGCTCAAGCGATTCGGAAATGACGTACTTGGTCCCGTCGGTCAGGGTCAGCACAGTGTCGGGTGTTTCCTCTACGCGCTCAATTAGTTCGCAATTTAATGCGAGCGGCGGGCCATTTAGGCGAGTTACCACGATCATTGCTGTCTGTCTCCATCCATGGGACTTGCTTCCGGCGACCCTCTTCCTAAGGGTCTTGGTGTATCTATCGGCAGCTCACCCCTGGAATCTGAGCAAAACCGTCACCCAGTGTGAGTGTTTCCTCACCCTCTCCGAAGCCGGGTTTCTGAGGCCCTTCCTCTTGCAAGAAAAACCGATACCGAAGGCGGCGGGCGAAAGAAAGTGGGTCTGAGTGTCGAGGGTTAGGGGTGGATTTCTGTCGGCTGACCTGGCCAAACAGCCACGGCGATCCAGTGCGGATTTCTTTCAGTGAGTGTCTGATTCGAGCCATTTCGAAGTCATCACGGCGACTTTCTTGCGCAAATCGCCCCAAAACCGCCCGTTTTTGCAAGAAAAACCGATACCGAAGGCGGCGGAGGAGGGCCGGCGGCGGGGGTTATTCGAAGCGGCGGTTGAAGGAGATGGTGGAGGCGCCGTTTTTGCAGGTGACGTCGGCGGCGAAGCCTTGGGTCGTGTCTTGTGGAACGGCCGTGCAGGTGAATCCGTTGACCGACATGTTCGCCGGGAAGCTGTTCTTCGCCATTTTCTGCCCGGCCGCAGTGGCTACCGATTTCGCCGTTGAGCAGTCGGATGATTTCTGGCTGATTGCGAAGACTCCATCGCGCGTGCCTGACGCGAGTGCGACATCGCCACAGCTTTCACCGTCAACCGCGCCAGCTGCCGAACCGGACCCAGGCTCGCCACCGCCCGCGCCACCGGCCGCGCCGCCAGACCCAGATCCGGAACCGTCAGACCCGCCGGACCCAGACCCGCCGGACCCAGACTCGTCAACCGAGCCAGAGCCCGAACCCGCAGCAACCGTTGTTGTCGAGCTCGATGTTTCGGAGTCGTCGTCGTTGAACAGCAACAACCAAACCCCGACACCGATTGCGACGACTATTGCGATCGCCATGGTGGCGGCGAGCAGTCGCTTCTCGGTTCTTGTTTCTTCAGACGAATCAGCCACGCCAAAACGGTAGCGGCATGAAGTCGGCGTGTCTGGCCGCTACTCGTCGCGAAGAGACTTGATCGGATCGCGGCGAAGCGCCCGAAGGAGAGGGATGGCCGAACCAACGACAACACCGCCGATGAGTCCGAACAAGATGGTCAGCAGCTGACTAAGCGCGGGTTGCGCAAAGTTCACCGAGACACTTGCGTCGGTAATCGTCGAGAAGCCCAGCTCGACCTTGTCGCCGTAGGCACTGGTGATCAGTAGGCCAACGCCAATGCCCGCGACCAGCGCAAGAAGAAACGCGCCTATAGCCACAAGCAGTCCATAAAGCCCGTAAATGGCCACGATGTGACGGTTGCGCGCACCGATCGCACGGAACACGCCGGTCTCGCGTTGCGAGTCGGACAGCAACTTCGAAATGGTTGTCGCCATCGGCACGGCCATCAAGCACAACATGACGATTGTCGCGATACGAAAAGCGTTTAGGAACGGCGAGAACAGTTCGCGGTTCTGCGCGACGGGATCGGAAAAGATCTCGACTCCACCCGAGGCTCTGTTTGCCTTGACGAAGTTGTCGCGCTGTTGCTGCGTAGAAAACGACGGATACGCAGTCGTAGCGGACTTGAACAACTCGGCTAGTTGCGGTTGGTCCTTGGTCGTCTCATAGGGAATGGCGTATCCGGGGGAATCGGAATTGAGAAAGTTGGCGCCTTGCACGAAACCAACGACGCGGACCGGCAATGTCACCGGTTTGTCCTCATCTGCCGATCTTGGTGCGAGCACTTTGGAGTCCGGCTCGGCGGTGTCGGGTGA
>JBDIBA010000010.1:0-48697 GCA_039812705.1 Acidimicrobiia bacterium | reverse complement strand
CGCCTTCGGTGACGCGGGCTTTTATGGCTCGACTGGCAACATCCGGCTCAACCAACCAATTGTTGGGATGGCTGCAACCAAGTCTGGCGATGGCTACTGGTTGGTCGCAGCAGACGGCGGCGTCTTCGCCTTCGGCGACGCCGTATTTAAGGGTTCGACCGGTGACATTCGTCTCAACCAGCCGATAGTCGGCATGGCCACAACAGCCAGCGGGAATGGCTACTGGTTGGTCGCAGCAGACGGCGGCATCTTCACGTTCGGCGATGCCGCTTACTACGGCTCGACCGGCAACATCCGGCTCAACCAACCAATCGTTTCGATCGTGCGTTCCAACAGGGGCAACGGTTATCGAATGATTGCGCGCGACGGAGGAATCTTTAACTATGGCGACGCGGGCTACGTGGGCTCGGCGGGAAGCTTGCGTCTGAATCAACCAATAGTTGGCGGCGCGTAAGCGTCACAAATCACCGACCGCGCGGACCCTGACACGTAGGGTTCGCGCGTGGAATTGGTGAGGCGCATAAGGGCGCAGGTGCAACTGTTGCCATTGTTGTTGGTGAGTATTCCCTTTGCGATCGGTGCGATTCAGTTACTGATCGAGACGCGCCAACCGCTTTATTTGACAGGGGATCAAGCGCTCCTCGACATTGCTGTCCGTCGCAGTGTTGAGTTCTTGCAGCTTGTCGGTCCGTACAGCCGTTACAGCTGGAGCCACCCGGGGCCGATGAGTTTTTTCTTCTTTGCGCCGGCAACGCTTGCCTTTGATTCTTCGGTTGGTCTGTACCTTGGCGCCCTGTTGACGAACTGGCTTTTCGTGTCCCTGGGGGTGGGGTTGCTTGGCCGCCGGTTACCGCAGCGCACGACTCTTTCCATCGTCGTGATCTTGATGATCTACATGATTGCCCTCGGCCCGACCGCTCTGCGCGATCCATGGAATCCTCAAATAGTCGTCTTGCCGCTACTGGCCGCACTTTTTGCAGTGGTTGTCAGGCCCAGCGTCAGATCCATGTGCTTTCTTGCGGTTGCCACATCGTTGGCGTTGCAATCGCACATCGGAACGATTGGAATCATTGCCTCACTGCTGTTCACGGTCGTAGCCGTTCATTTGCTTGCCGCGAAATTGCCAACCTTCAGCTGGTTGCGACACGCAAGAAGCGCAGGCCTTTGGCCCGGGCTTCGCCCAACTCTCGCGGTTGCAGCCGTTACGTTGATCTGCTGGTCGCTGCCGATCGTCGAACAGTTGGCGAACGGACGGTCCGGCAACTTCGGCAGAGTCGTGCATTACAACCTCACGTCACACGGCGAGGCCAAGCACACGCTGAGCGAAGGATTCACCTACACCCTAGGCGGATCATGGCTTCCCGATTTGCCCTTGCTCGTTCCGCCCCCTCAGCCGCCGGGCCCCGATTTGCTGTGGGTTGTGTTGTGGTTGGCGGCCGCGGCAGGCGGCTGTTTCTTGGCGTTCAAGAGACAGCTTCGTGCACCTTTCGTGCTCCTCCTGTTTTCCGCAGTTGGCTTCTTGCTTGTAAGCACCGCCCTCAGCCGAGTGTCCGGGCAGATGTTCGTGTACTTGTTGTGGTGGGTGGCCATCCCGGCCGTCGCACTCCTCATGGGGTGGGCCGCATTGGTGTTCGGCGAAGACGGCCTGCTGTCAGGAAAGCTCCAAGGGCTCTCCCGAGGTGCTTTGGTTGGCGCAACGGTTGTTGTTGCGTTCTTCTCAATCGGATCGACGTTGGGCAACAAGTCGACTCATCGGTTCAGCCGCGATGACGTTCGAGAGGCCACAGCTCTCGTCACACAAAGTGTCGGAGATCGCGAGGGCGTTCTCATTCTTGAACTGCCGGATCCTTCAGCGTCGCTAGTTGCCTATGGCGTGGTCGATCAACTTGTTCGCGAAGGCCACCCGGTAAGAACAGTCGATCCGCAGAATCGCCCGGTTGAAACACGGGGGAGTAAGGGTGATGTCATTGCGACGTTCCGTATCGCGGCGGCAGGGTCTGGAAACAATGTGGGCGGCACTGTGTTGGGTTCAACGAATACCGGTGAGAGTGTGACCGTTCGTCGTATTTCCTAACGTCGGCACTTTTGAACTCGAACGTTCGAAATTGCGACTAAGGTGTTCCCGTTTTCCGGTGACGTTATGTGCCGGTTTATTCAATCGACGTTCACTCAAGCCTTAAGCAAGAGCTTCGCGCACTAGCAAGAGGGACTGAGTGGCCCCAATCGAGACGATCGCTCCGCCGGGGAAACCCGAGCGGAGCGTTCTTGTGCGGAGAAAAGACGAAAAAGTGGCAACTCCTAAAAAAGCGATCATTGGCGAAAAGGTGGGCATGACCCAGCTGTGGACTGAAGACAACCGTGTTGTCCCGGTCACGGTTCTGCGTGTGCCTACCCTGCGCGTCGTTCAGGTCAAGACACCTTCAGCTGACGGCTACGCCGCCATCCAGGTCACCTATGGCGAAAAGAAGGCAAAGGCGCTGACCAAGCCCGAAGCCGGACACTTTGCGAAGGCAAATGTCGAGCCGGGTGCGAAGCTGCTGGAACTGCGACTCGAAGACACCAGCGAATACCAAGTTGGACAAGAGATCTCCATTTCCACCATGGAAAAGGGCGAGCTCGTCGACGTGACTGCAACCAGCAAGGGTAAGGGTCACGCCGGTGTCATGAAGCGCCACAACTTCCGTGGACAGGGCGCCGGTCACGGTAACCACCTCAACCACCGCACTCCGGGTTCGATTGGCGCATGCGCCACACCTGGTCGCGTGTTCAAGGGTCTCAAGATGGCCGGCCGCATGGGTGGCGAGCGTGTTACCACTCTGGGCCTCGAAGTTGTCGACGCCAACCCTGAGGAAAACCTCCTGCTTGTCAAGGGTGCTGTTCCCGGTCCACGCGGCGGCACCGTCATCGTTCGTAACGCTGTGAAGGGCAACAAGTAATGGGTGCACCAATCGCCAAGGAACGCAAAGTCGGCAAGGTCGCTTCGGTTGACGTTTACGGAATGAACGGCGCCAGTTCGGCCAAGGCAAAGCTGCCTGCAGAGATCTTTGCCATCGAGCCAAACGTCCCAGTCATGCACCAAGTCGTTAACGCGCAGTTGGCTGCGGCTCGTGCAGGTACTCACAGTACAAAGAGCCGTGCTGAAGTCAGCGGTGGTGGTGCAAAGCCTTGGCGTCAAAAGGGAACGGGCCGCGCACGTGCAGGTTCCACCCGCTCGCCAATTTGGGTCGGCGGTGGCATTGCCCACGGGCCAAAGCCTCGTGACTATTCACAGCGCACTCCCAAGAAAATGGTGCAGCTCGCGCTTCGCTCAGCGCTTTCAGATCGCGCAAGCGAAAACCGCGTTTTCGTCATTGACGGTTTTGGCACGACAGACCCTTCGACAAAGAAGGCCGCAGAACTGCTCGGTTCCATCGGTGCTGAGGGCCTTGTTTTGCTAGTCGTCGGCGAGAACGACGACAACACATTGCTGGCGTTCCGCAACCTCCAGAACGTGAAAGTGATCGCAGCAGAAGAACTCAACACTTTCGACGTGTTGAAGTCCGACAGCGTTGTGTTCACCCAGGGAACCATTCCCGGCGTTGAAGACGAAACACCAGCCACCAAGCGCGATGCCGCCGAGGAGAGTGCGTGATGGACGACCGCCAAATCATCATCAAGCCAGTCGTTTCAGAGAAGTCCTACGGACTGCTCGATGAAAACCGTTACACGTTCGAAGTGCACCCGGATGCAAACAAGTTGCAGATCCGTCATGCAATCGAATCCATCTTCTCCGTGAGCGTTGCTCGCGTGAACACCCTCAACCGTCCAGGTAAGCGTCAACGCAACCGCCGCACCTTTACCTACGGACAACGACCAGACACCAAGCGCGCGATTGTCACCCTTAAAGGCGACGACCGTATCGACTTGTTCGAAAGCTAAGGAAGAAGCTCTCGATGCCATTACGTAAGAGAAAACCAACAAGTGCAGGACGTCGGTTCCAAGTTGTTTCCGACTTTTCAGAGATCACAAAGACCGAGCCTGAGCGCAGCTTGCTTGCGCCCATGCCAAAGTCCGGTGGTCGCAACTCGGGTGGTCGAAAGACTTCTCGTCACCGCGGTGGAGGCCACAAGCGTCGTTACCGCATCATTGACTTCCGACGCACCAAGGACGGCGTTCCTGCGAAGGTCGCTTCAATCGAATACGACCCGAACCGCACGTCACGCATTGCGTTGCTGCACTACTACGACGGTGAGAAGCGCTACATCTTGGCGCCGCGCAACGTAAATGTTGGCGATGTTCTCCAGAGCGGCGACGGCGCAGACATCCGACCCGGAAACGCGCTTGAACTTCGTTCAATCCCGCTCGGTACCGTCATTCACAACGTTGAATTGCGCCCCGGCGGAGGCGGCAAGTTGGCTCGTGGCGCTGGCATGAGCGTTCAGCTCGTCGCCAAGGAAGGTGACTTTGCAACCTTGCGTCTTCCTTCATCGGAAATGCGTCGCGTGCCTGTCACATGTCGTGCCACCGTTGGTGAAGTCGGCAACGCCGAGCACGAGCTCATCAAGATTGGTAAGGCCGGTCGTAACCGTTGGAAGGGCGTTCGTCCTCAAACTCGCGGTGTTGCTATGAACCCGGTCGACCACCCACTCGGTGGTGGTGAAGGCAAGTCCTCCGGTGGTCGTAACCCTGTCAGCCCATGGGGCAAGCCAGAGGGCCGCACACGCCGTCGCAAGTCGTCCGATTCACTCATTGTTCGTCGTCGCCGCACCCGCGGTGGTCGTCGCTAGTCCGGGAACGAGTTAGTTATGTCTCGCAGTCTTAAAAAAGGCCCCTTCGTGGATGATCACCTTCTCAAGAAGGTTGACAAGCAGAATGAGGCCAACGAAAAGAAGGTCATCAAGACCTGGTCGCGTCGTTCCACAATCATTCCTGACTTCGTGGGCCACACCTTTGCGGTACACGATGGCCGCAAGCACGTGCCGATTTACGTGACCGAATCGATGGTTGGTCACAAGCTCGGCGAATTCGCTCCCACTCGCACGTTCAAGTACCACGCTGGCCAAGAGCGTCAAGGAAAGCGCTGATTATGTCTGTTGTTGAACGCACCCGACCACGTACCAATGAGACCGAAGGCACGCGTGCAACGCTGCGCAACCTTCGTACGTCTGCATACAAGGTTCGCGAAGTCCTGAAACTCATTCGCGGAAAAAACGTTGGTGAAGCTCGCGCAATTTTGTCATTCACTTCACGCGGTTCAGCAGAACCCGTTCTTAAGCTTTTGAACTCCGCTGTTGCTAACGCCGTAGAGAACGACTCGATGGACGCCGACGAATTGTTTGTTTCGTCTTGCTACGCAGACGAAGGCGTCACCATGAAGCGTCACCGTCCTCGCGCAAAGGGCCGTGCTTCTCGCATCCGCAAGCGCGGTTCCCACGTGACCATCATCGTGTCGCGCCTTTCTGACGAAGAAATTGCTCATTTGCAGACCAAGACCGACGACCTTCGTTCGTCGAGAAGTCGCCGTGTTGCGGGTTCGCGCGCCGGTCGTGTCGCAAAGAGCAAGCAGACCGAGGCCGCTTCATCTGCTGATTCAAGCGCTGCAGTCGAGGAAGGCGAATCGCAATCAGCTGTGATTTCGTCCACTTCACACGACGAGACCAAGGCTGAGGCCGGCAAGGCCGACAAGTCAGAGGCCACGAACGAGACCGCAGCTGACCAAGAATCAGACGCAAACAACTCTGAGGAAGAAGGTAAGTAATGGGCCAGAAGGTCAATCCTTACGGGTTCCGTCTAGGCGTAACCACAGATTGGAAGTCGCGCTGGTTCAACGATCGCGAGTACCAGAACTACTTGATCTCGGACTACGAGGTTCGTAGTTACCTAATGAGCGAACTCGAGCGCGCAGCTGTTAGCCGCGTGGAGATCGAGCGCACGCGCGACCGTCTTCGCGTTGACGTGCACACCGCCCGTCCTGGAATCGTCATTGGTCGTCGTGGTGCCGAAGCAGATCGTCTCCGTACGCATCTTGCGAAGATGACGTCGAACCCAAAGGTTCAACTCAACATTCAAGAAATCAAGCAGCCAGAGCTTGATGCCGCGCTGATCGCTCAAGGCATCGCAGACCAACTTGCTGGTCGTGTCAGCTTTCGTCGCGCCATGAAGCGTGCGGTTCAGACCGTGCAAAAGGCCGGCGGACTCGGCATTCGTGTTCAGTGTGCTGGACGTCTTGGTGGTTCGGAAATGGCCCGTCGCGAGTTTTACCGCGAAGGTCGCGTTCCGCTTCACACGCTTCGTGCAGACATCGACTACGGCTTCCGCGAAGCCCGCACCACTTACGGTCGCATCGGCGTGAAGGTTTGGATTTACAAGGGCGACATCTTGCCTTACTCCACCTCCACACAGAACAAGATTGCGAGTGAAGCCGCAATGGCAACTGGCGCAACTGCAGGCGCAGGTTCCGACGCTGACAAAGATGCCAATGCGCGTCGCGTCGTTTCTGCCGGCGGCGGACGTCGTCGTGGTCCAAGTGCACCTGCACCTGAAACCACCGATGAGAACAGCAAGTCAATTGTTGCGACCGACCCAGAACTCGAGCGCTTCTTGGCTGAAGAAGAAGACATTGAGCGTCGCACCGGTGGTGGCGCTAACGAAACCCCGCACTTTCCAAAGGAGAGTGACTAGTCATGTTGATGCCCCGCAAGGTTAAGCACCGCAAGCAACACCGCGGTCGTATGCAAGGCATGTCCAAGGGTGGCAACGAAGTCAGCTTTGGCGAGTACGCAATCCAGGCTCAAGAAGCCGGTTGGGTAACTGCCCGTCAGATTGAGGCAGCTCGTATTGCAATGACCCGCCACGTCAAGCGTGGTGGAAAGGTCTGGATCCGAGTCTTTCCTCACAAGCCTGTCACCAAGAAGCCAGCAGAAACTCGCATGGGTTCCGGTAAGGGAAACCCAGAGTTCTGGGTTGCAGTTGTCAAGCCCGGCCGCGTGATGTTCGAGTTGGGTGGGGTTAACCCAGACCTGGCTCGTGAAGCTATGAACCGCGCTATCCAGAAGCTGCCTATCAAGGCAAAGTTTGTTGTGCGCTCTGAAGAGGTGAGTGTAGATGCCTAAGGCAGCAGAACTCCGTGAACTGCAAGATGCTGAGTTGAACACCAAGCTCGGCGAAACGCGTCAAGAGCTTTTCAACTTGCGTTTCCGCAACGCCACCGGACAACTCGACAACACGTCACGCTTGCGTGAACTTCGCAAGGATGTGGCTCGCATCGAAACGTTGATCCGTCAACGTGAATTGCAAGCATTTGATGAAGGAGCCCAGTAATGGCTGAATCCCCAGAGCAGGTGCCAGCGTCGCACCAAAAGCCTTACCGCGGCCGCAAGGTCCGTGAAGGTCTCGTTATCTCGACAGCAATGGACAAGACGATCGTTGTTTCCATCGTTGAGCGCGTTCGCCACCGTCGTTATGCAAAGACGGTTCAGAAGTCGGCGAAGCTTCATGCTCACTACGAAGAGGACGACTTGAAGAAGGGCGACCGCGTCCGCATCGTCGAGACGCGTCCAATCTCCAAGCTCAAGCGCTGGCGCGTTGCTGAAGTGTTGGAGCGTGCGAAGTGATCCAGCAAGAAAGCCGTCTCAAGGTCGCCGACAACACCGGCGCCCGCTCGCTGCTTTGCATCAAGGTGCTGGGCGGTTCCGGTCGTCGTTACGCAAGCATTGGTGACGTAATTGTCGCGTCAGTTAAAGACGCAACTCCAGGTGGTTCGGTGAAGAAGGGTGACGTTGTCAAAGCCGTCATCGTTCGCACGACCAAGGAAAAGGCTCGCGTCGATGGCAGTTACATCCGTTTCGATGAGAACGCCGCTGTTGTCATCAAGCCAGACCGTTCGCCGCAAGGAACCCGCATCTTCGGTCCTGTTGGACGGGAACTGCGTGACCACAAGTTCATGAAGATCATTTCTCTTGCACCGGAGGTGTTGTGATGAAACTCCGCAAGGGCGATGAAGTCGTAATCCTCGCAGGGAAGGACCGTGGCAAGAAGGGCACCGTTTCGCGTGTCATTCCTGACAAGGACCGCGTGATTGTCGACGGCATCAACATTGTCAAGAAGCACCAGCGCGCGAACCAACGCGTGCGTCAAGCCGGAATCATCGATCGCGAAATGCCGGTACACGTCTCGAACGTCGCAATTGTCAGCCCTAACGATGGCAAGGCGACCCGAGTCGGATACCGCACCGACGATGACGGCAACAAGTTCAGAATCTGTAAGCGAACGGGAAGTGATCTGTGAGCACCGCCACGGCCACCAAGACACAGCCGCGCCTGAAGGAGCTTTACAACTCCAAGTTGCGCAATGAATTGAAGGACTCCATCGGCGTGGGCAACGTCATGGAAGTTCCTCGTTTTGAAAAGATCGTCATCAACATGGGTGTCGGTCGCGCAACTCAGCAGTCCGCGCTGTTGGAAAACGCAATCAAAGACCTCACGGCGATCACTGGCCAAAAGCCCGCGACGACTCGCGCCAAGAAGTCCATTGCAGGCTTCAAGTTGCGTGAAGGCAACGCAATTGGCTGCAAGGTGACCCTTCGCGGAGACCGCATGTGGGAGTTCTTCGACCGACTCATCAGCGTTGCCATTCCGCGCGTTCGCGACTTCCGCGGACTGCCGGACAACAGCTGGGACGGCCGGGGTAACTACACCTTTGGTGTCACCGAGCAAGTGATCTTCCCTGAGATCAACTACGACAAGATCGACACCACTCGTGGAATGGACATCACGATCGTCACCACAGCACAGAACAATGACCACGGGCGCGCACTGCTTGAAGCATTTGGCTTCCCGTTCCGGCGCCGAGGACAAGGACAGTAGAGATGGCTAAGAAAGCTCTGATCGAAAAGCAACAGCGCAAGCCCAAGTTCAAAGTTCGGGCATACACAAGGTGTCGCCGTTGCGGTCGACCCAAGGCCGTGTTCCGCAAGTTCGGACTGTGCCGTATTTGTTTGCGAGTAATGGTTCACGCTGGCGAAGTGCCAGGTGTCACAAAGACGAGTTGGTAGGGGAGGAAGACAAATGACAATGACAGACCCAATTGCGGACATGCTCACGCGTATTCGTAACGCCAACATTGCAATGCACGACACTGTCAAGATGCCGTCATCCAAGGTTAAGGAGAACCTCGCAAAGATCCTCGAGTCAGAGGGTTACATCGAAGGTTTTTCGACCGCAGATGACAACAGCCGTCCTGGTCGCGTTCTTGAGATCACCATGAAGTACTCGCCTGAGCGTGCTCGCTCGATCTCTGGCATCAAGCGCGTTTCAAAGCCCGGCTTGCGTGTTTATGCAAAGCACGACCGTCTTCCTCGAGTCCTCGGTGGCTTGGGAATCGCGGTTGTTTCAACCAGCCAAGGTCTTATGACAGACCGTGAAGCTCACCGCCGTCACATGGGAGGCGAGGTGCTTTGCCATGTCTGGTAACGCAGCTCTTCTTTCATCACAAACGGCATCGATTCGAGGAGGTATCTGATGTCTCGAATTGGTCGTAAACCAGTAGAAGTACCAAGCGGCGTCGACGTGTCCATTAACGGGCAACAAGTTGACGTAAAGGGTTCCGGCGGCACTCTGTCGATGACGGTGCCTGGTGAGATCACCGTTCGCAACGAAGAGAACACGCTTGTTGTCGAGCGCCCTAACGACGAACGTCAAAACCGCGCGCTGCACGGACTAACCCGTTCACTTCTTAACAACATGATTGTCGGCGTCACCGCAGGCTTTTCTAAGGAGCTTGAGATTGTCGGCGTTGGTTATCGAGCCCAGGCAAAGGGCCCTCGCGCCTTGAACATGTCGTTGGGCTTTAGTCACCCTGTTGACGTTGAAGCTCCAGAAGGTATTTCTTTTGAAGTTCCTGCCCCGAACCGCGTGATTGTTAAGGGCATTGACAAGGAACTAGTTGGTCAGGTTGCTGCCAACATCCGAAAAATTCGTAAGCCAGAGCCATATAAGGGCAAGGGCGTTCGTTATGCCGGCGAACGAATCATTCGTAAGGCCGGAAAGGCTGCTAAATGAGTTCAAGATCATCACTTCAGTTGCGAGGTCGCCGCCACGCGCGTATTCGCCGCAAGGTTGCTGGTACCGCCGAGCGCCCTCGTTTGGCCGTGTTTCGCTCGGCTAAGCACATTTACGCACAGCTCATTGACGACGAAGCAGGCAAGACGCTTGCCTCGGCATCGACAATTGCAGACGGTGCTGAAGGTGCGAAGAAAGATGCAGCTAAGCGCATTGGCGGGTTGCTCGCCGAGCGTGCGAAGGCAGCAGGAATCGAGAACGCCGTGTTTGACCGTGGAGGCTTCCGCTACCACGGTCGCGTGGCCGCTATTGCCGACGCTGTGCGCGACGGCGGACTAAAGGTCTAAGGAAAAAGACATGGCAGAGACTCAGTACGAAGAACGCACAATCATGGTCAACCGTGTTGCCAAGGTTGTTAAGGGTGGTCGCCGTTTTTCTTTCACCGCTTTGATGGTGATTGGCGATGGCAACGGCAAGGTTGGTCTTGGTTACGGAAAAGCCAAGGAAGCGGGCCTCGCTGTTCAAAAGGGCATCGAAGAAGCCAAGAAGAACCTTTTCGATGTGCCGCTCGCCGGGCCAACGATCACGCACCCAACTATCGGTGTTAGTGGTGCGGGCCGCGTAATCATGAAGCCTGCTGCTCCAGGTACCGGTGTTATTGCCGGTGGAGCCGCGCGTTCCATTTTTGAAATGGCCGGCATTCACGACATCTTGGCCAAGTCGCTTGGCTCTTCGAACGGCATAAACGTCGCACACGCAACCATCGAGGGCCTGCGCTCGCTGCGTCGCCCAGACGAAATCGCCAAGTTGCGCAACAAGTCCGAAGAAGAGGTCGCCCCTAAGGGAATGCTTGATGCTTACAACGAGCGCAAGCGTGAGCAGCGTGCCAAGGCAAGTGTTGAAGCAGGCTCCGGAGGTGCTCAGTAATGGCAAAGACTCTCGTTGTCCGTCAAGTTCGTTCTGCTATCGGAACCAAGCCAAAGCACCGTGGAACCCTACGTGCCTTGGGTCTTCGTCGCATCGGCGCATCGAACGAACTTCCTGATCGTCCAGAGATTCGCGGCATGATTGCCCGCGTTCCGCACCTCATCGAAGTCGAGGAGCAACAATGAAAATTCATGACCTAAAGCCAGCAGAAGGCTCAAACCGTCGCACCAAGCGAGTCGGTCGAGGCATCGCCGGCAAGGGCGGAAAGACCGCCGGTCGCGGTACCAAGGGTCAAGGCGCACGCAACACCGTGCGTGTTGGTTTCGAAGGTGGACAGCTGCCTTTGATCCAGCGGTTGCCGAAGCTCAAGGGTTTCACCAACCCATTCCGCGTTGAATACGAAGTGGTCAACTTGGATGCAATCGGCCAAGTTGATGGCGACGTGGTCGATCCGACCAGTCTTCGCGACAAGGGTCTTGTCCCGAAGAAGGGTCTGGTCAAGGTGCTTGGTAACGGTTCGGTTTCGCGCAAGTTGACCGTCCGTGCTCACGCGTTCTCCAAGTCGGCAGAAGAGGCGATTAAGGCCGCGGGCGGCTCGGTCGAAGTCCTGCCCAAGCCATACGGCGGTCCTCGTCCTGCCGCAAAGGGCAATCAGCACACGAACCGCTAAGCGTTTGTCGTTGTCGGCGGTGTCCGACAAATCGGAAAGCCGGGCTCATCGTTTCGATGGGCTCGGTTTTTTGTTGAGGAAATATTGGAAAGTGCTGGTCGCGCCGGTCATATCGACCCCTAGCGTGCGACCGCGCGAACTAGGGTGAAGCAATCCGCGGCGCAACGTGCGGCCGGGTAAGAGCGGTTGTAAAGAAACGGGGGCTCAGTGCTCGGAACCATGAAGAACATTCTCAAGGTGCGAGACCTGCGCGGAAAGATCCTCTTTACGCTTTTCATCATCGCGCTGTACCGCCTTGGGTGTTTCATCCCGGTTCCCGGTGTCGACTTTGCCGCCGTTCAGGCGCTCGGTGCGGCATCAGATTCCGCGAATGGCGGCGCGCTATCGGTGTTGCGCATTTTCTCCGGTGGGGCGCTTACACAGCTGGCGATCTTCGCTTTGGGGATCATGCCTTACATCACTGCTTCAATCATCATGCAGTTGCTTGGTGTCGTCATTCCAAAGTTGGAGCAGTGGAAAAACGAAGGCGTGACGGGTCAGAACAAGACCACCCAGGTCACCCGTTACCTCACGCTTGTTCTCGCAGTTGTTGAAGCAACAAGCATCACCGTGCTGCTTAACAACAACGCGGCGCAGCTTGGCTTGCCAACAAACCTTCCACTAATCACCAACTTCGACATTCCTCACGTCTTATTGATCGTTCTCACAATGACTGCAGGAACGATGCTCGTCATGTGGATGGGCGAGCTGATTACTCAGCGCGGCATTGGACAGGGAATGTCCATCCTCATTTTCGCCAACGTTGTTTCTTCGCTCCCCGCTGGATTCAACGCCATCCGCGTATCGCGCTCTACTTGGGAGTTCGCGTTCATCGTTGCCTTGTGCATCCTGTTGCTTGTTTGCATTGTCTTTGTCGAGCAGGGCCAGCGACGAATTCCCGTGCAGTTCGCAAAGCGTGTTGTCGGCCGTCGTTCGTATGGAACGCAGAACAGCTACATCCCGCTCAAGGTCAACCCATCGGGTGTTATCCCTATCATCTTTGCCAGTTCAGTTCTGCAGTTCCCTGCACAGATTGGCGGAATGTTCCCGGGGAGCGTCAGCACTTGGCTGACAAACAACTTGTCCAGGTCCGACAGCCTCTGGCATATCTCGCTCTACGCCATCCTCATTGTTTCGTTTGCGTTCTTCTTTACAAGGATTGTGTTTGATCCGGCCAAGCAGGCAGACAACGTTCGTAAACAAGGTGGCTACATTCCAGGTATCAGGCCGGGGCGCGCAACCGAGAATCACTTGTCACAAATCCTCAATCGTTTGGTATTGCCGGGTTCGCTGTTCTTGGCCGCAATCGCGTTGCTTCCGTCGTTCTTCTTGGCAAAGTGGGGAGTCCAGAACTTTCCGTTTGCAGGCACCACCATCTTGATTGCCGTTGGTGTCGCTCTCGAAACGATGAAGCAGATCAACAGCCAGTTGACCATGCGCAACTACGAGGGGTTCTTGAAGTAGGTGCGCCCGCTCAGTGACGCGTCGATGTTGGTGATTGCCAAATGGTGAACACCCATGGCCCCAAACTCGTGATCCTTGGTAAACAGGGCGCGGGCAAGGGCACGCAGTGCAGCCGTTTGGCGCGCCACTATGTCGTGCCTCACATTTCAACCGGAGACATGTTCCGCGCGGTCATGCGTACCGAGACTGAACTTGGTCAACGTGTGCGAGGAATCCTAGATAGCGGCAACCTCGTTCCTGACGAGTTGACGTTGCAGGTCGTGGGCGAGCGGTTGGAGCAGGACGACACCCGTACCCACGGTTTTATTTTTGATGGCTTCCCGAGGACCATTCCCCAGGCCGAGTCTTTGGGGAAGATCCTTGATCCTTCGAATATCGATATGGCTATTGATCTTGTGATCCCAACCGAGATTGCGGTCGAACGTCTTGGTGGTAGGCGTGTGTGTCGGGATTGCCAGACCATTTATGGGCGCACTTCGCCATCTCGCATCGATGGCATTTGTGACTACTGCGGTGGAGAAGTTGTTCAGCGCGATGACGACACCGAAGAAGCAATTCGTCGCAGGCTGGCGCTTTACGAACGCGAAACCGCGCCAATCATCGACTGGTACCGGTCACAGAACCTGTTGGTAACGGTCGACGGTATGGGTGAAGCAGACGACGTAACACAGCGCCTTTTTGATGCAATCGATAAGCGGTGCGGACGGATGGCCAAGGCGCCAACAATCACGGACACGTCTGTCGATGCGTCGTAAACCCGCTGAGATTGCAAAGATGCGTCTTGCAGGCAAAGTCGTTGCCGAGATGCACGAGAAAACGCGTGAGGCAATCAAGCCAGGTGTGACCACTAGACGGTTGGACGAGATTGCTCGCGAGGTTCTTGACAAACGAAACGCGCGCTCAAATTTCCTTGGTTACTCATACCCGCCGTTCCCTGGCGTGATTTGCGCTTCTCCTAACGACATGATCGTGCATGGCATCCCAGGCGATTACGTGTTGCAAGAGGGCGACATCATTTCGATTGACTGCGGAGCAATCATTGACGGCTGGCACGGCGACGCCGCTTACACAGCGGGCGTCGGTGAAGTGTCTGACGAAGCAACGAAACTCATGAAGGTAACCGAAGAGTCCCTTTTCAAGGGCATTGATCAAATGATCGACGGAAACCGCATTGGTGATATTGGTCACGCAGTCCAGACATGGGCTGAGGCAAATGGGTTTTCGGTTGTTCGTGAGTATGTCGGCCACGCCATTGGTACGGCCATGCACGAAGAACCTCAGGTCCCCAATTATGGAAAGCCGGGCACCCTCCAGAAGTTGCGGACCGGAAACGTATTCGCTGTGGAGCCCATGCTCAACGCAGGAACCGCCGAAACCAAGGTGCTTGAAGACCAATGGTCAGTGATGACCGCTGACGGCAAGCTGTCTGCCCATTTCGAACACAGCATTGCAATTACGGACAACGGTCCCGAAATCCTCACGCTTCCTTAAGCGCAACAGTGCGTTAGGCGCGCTTAAACGTGGCGCAACTGGTTTCGAGGTGGTCGGTGATTGACGCGCGCAGAGACAAGTACTTGTCGTTTAGGCAATTGGTGCTTGGGTTGTTGAAGTGTTCAGTCTTGTACTGAGTCACCGGCCCGATTGCGAACGCGGGTTCTTCCCATGAGTACCGCGCGCGAATGTGTGCGTGTGGAAACTGATCAAGATTGCCTTGGATCTCGTAATTGATGCGCGTGAATCCATTGCCAGTTGTCAAACACGCTGCCTTTACCGATTGCCCTACGCAGTCCATGTCGTAAAGGAATGAAATGCGTTCGTCGTAGGAAAGATCCTCAAATGCCCGGGATGCAAGGTTGTTGCTTATAAGAACGCAGTAACCCGGAAGGAACTGAGAGTCACCAAAAGCAACCCAGCCGCTAGCGAGGGTCCCCAGAATGGTGGGATTGGTTCCGTTTGCGGCGCTTTCCTGGCGGTTCTTGCGCCAATCTTGAAGCGACGAGCTGTCTGTCATCGGTGAGACCTTTCGCGTCGAACCTAGGAGAGACATCGCGGCTGGTGGGCAACCGTGTGCGGCACCGAAGGGCTGGACTCGTTTGACCACCCCGTGGTCGGGTGCCATTGCGCAAGGTTGGCTAGCGAAGATGCACCGTCGACGAAGTCGCGAATGTCTCGCAGCATTGTTCCAAACGATGGGTAATGCGCAAGAGACCGGTCTGATTTTTGTAGTTCGCGACATCGAGCCCGCCACTGAAAGTCCGGCTCGGCGTTGGTTGTCTTTGATGTGACCGTCCGGGTCAGTTGGCGATTGCCGAACAGTGAGTAGGGCTTGGGCAGACCATCGGTCAGTCGTCTCCAATTCCAGTTGTTGTCGAGGGCGGTGTTCAGTTCGAACCAATCGAACGAGCAAGCCTGCGTCATGAACCAAAGGTCGAACACGTCTTTGAACCGGGGTGCAGTCATTGTTCCGGAACGGCGAGAGTTCACCGGTTCTCCGGTTAGCAAGCACGCTTTGTCCGCGAATTGCGTGGCGCTCGGGTAAAGCAACGGAGTAGGGGCGCGAAAGCCTGGGAGGTCGAGCCCGCTCATGGGTCGTCGCGCGCGCTCAAGTTGCGCGACAGGTGAAGTCTTTACAGGCGGCTTTATGTCGAGCTCGATCGATATCTTGTTAGCGACTTGGCGCAAAGACGCAGAATTGGCATCGACCGGCGTGGCGGTGATTGTTCCGTAGATCTGTCCAGTCTCTGGAACGGTGTTGGCGCGAACCAGCTCGTAGTGAATGAGGCCGCCAAGACCGCGATTGTTGTTGGTGCTCATTGCCGATGAAACCCGTGCGAGCCCTTGTTCGGCAGAATCGGCAGGAGAGCGTCCCTTGGATGTGTCAACGAGAGTTGTGAGCATCAAGTCGAGATCAAATGCGTTGCGCGCAATTGCGTATTCGGCGCCAATCGGACCACGCCAGCGACCGGGCCGCAAGGTAGGTGACCAGTGCTCCAGATCAAGTGCGCGTAGCGGAAGCGTCGTCGATGCGATTAGCCCGACGTCGTCTCCTCCTATCCGGCTAACGAGGTCGGCCATCAAGAGCTGTCTCAGCAGACGGTCGACGCCCATTCGGAAGCGGGTAGGCATTTGACGGTCGGCTTTGCCAATGGCTGCCGTGAGGTCGATCCAACGCGGAAAGCACTCAATGAACTCGGCGGAGATTCCGCTGGATGGAGGCGCGAGCGGCAGCGGATCGGGTTTGTCCGAAATGGGCATTTCAAAGAGGTTAGGAGCGCGGCGGCAGCATGCCAAAAGCCAGGAAAGGCGGCCACTACGGCTATCAGCGCGCGAACAAATCGTCCGGAAAAAATCTTTGTTAGTATCTCGCCTCGGTCTGTGCTGTTTTTGGCTGGATCTTCCCGGTAATTCGTTTTAGGAGACCTCACTGCCCAACTCACCCAAGGAAGACGCAATTGTGCTTGAAGGCACAGTCGTAGAGCCGCTTCCCAACGCCATGTTCAAAGTGGAGTTGGAAAATGGCCACACCGTGCTTGCCCACAGTTCGGGGAAAATGCGCATGCACCGCATTCGCATCCTTCCGGGTGACCGCGTCCAAGTAGAGATCACCCCTTATGACCTAAGCCGGGGTCGCATTACATACCGCTACAGGTGAATAAAAGTTCCCGGAGCCGGCTCGCTGGTTCCCACAAGGCCCGCACTCGGCGGTCTTGACCCAAACAGGGAGAAGGAAATTGAAAGTACGCGCAAGCGTAAAGAAGATGTGTGACAACTGTCAGGTGCTGAAGCGCCGTGGCAGGGTCATGATCATTTGCACCAACCCTCGTCACAAGCAGAGGCAGGGCTAAATGGCGCGTATTGCAGGAATCGACATTCCGCGCGAGAAGCGCCTGGAAATCAGCCTCACCTACATCTATGGCATCGGTCGCACGACTGCCCACAAGATTTGTGAAGCGTCGGACATCAACCGCGACACTCGAGTCCGCGACTTGACCGAAGAAGAAGTAGCCCGTCTCCGTAACTACATCACCGCAAACCTCAAGGTAGAAGGTGACCTCCGTCGCGATGTTCAACAAGATATTCGTCGCAAGATGGAAATTGGTAGTTACCAGGGCTTGCGCCACCGTCGCGGACTCCCTGTTCGTGGCCAGCGCACCCACACAAACGCTCGTACTCGTAAAGGCCCGAAGAAGACGGTTGCCGGTAAGAAGAAGGTGAAGAAGTAATGGCTAAACCAAAGCCCGGAGGCCGTCGACCACGGCGTCGCGAACGGAAAAATATTTCCCACGGCGTTGCACACATCAAGTCTTCGTTCAACAACACCATCGTTTCCATCTCAGATACCGAGGGCAACGTGTTGTCTTGGGCGTCTGCTGGCAACGTCGGCTTCAAGGGGTCGCGCAAGTCAACGCCATTTGCTGCGCAGCTCGCCGCCGAGACCGCAGCTCGCCGCGCCATGGAACACGGCGTGCGCAAGGTCGATGTCATGGTCAAGGGCCCAGGCTCTGGTCGTGAAACTGCAATTCGTTCACTGATGAGTGCAGGTATCGAAGTCTCAGGCATCAAGGATGTAACGCCCATTCCGCACAACGGTTGCCGTCCGCGCAAGCGCCGTCGCGTATAACCCCAGCAAGAGGAATCACATGCTCATTATTCAGCGTCCCAGCGTCGAGGCAGTCGACGAAGACAACGAGTTCCGCCAGCGTTTTGCCGTTACCCCGCTAGAGCCCGGCTTCGGAGCCACTCTGGGCAACATGCTTCGCCGCACGTTGCTTTCGTCCATTCCTGGCGCGGCAATCACTCAGGTGCGTTTCGATGAAGCGCTTCATGAATTCACCACCCTTCCGGGCGTCAAGGAAGACGTCACTGACATCATCTTGAACCTGAAGGACCTTGTCCTTCGCGTTCACAGCGATGAGCCAGTGGTTATTCGCATTGACAAGCAAGGTCCAGGCGACATTACGGCTGGCGACATCGAACTTCCATCCGAAGTCGAAATCCTCAACCCAGAACTCCACTTGGCAACAGTGAACGACAAGGGTCGTCTTGCTGCCGACCTGACAGTTCAAAAGGGTCGTGGTTACGTTTCAGCTGACCGCAACAAGACAACGAACACAATCGGTGTTGTTCCGATCGACTCGATCTACTCGCCAGTGCGTCGCGTTGCTTTCAGCGTAGAGCCAACCCGCGTCGAGCAGTCGAACGACTACGACCGTTTGGTTCTGGACATTGAAACCGACGGTTCGATTTCGCCACGTGAATCACTTGCTTCGGCTGGTGACACTTTGCGCAGCTTGGTCGGCCTTGTTGCAGACATGAGCGAAGAGCCCCAGGGCCTCGAGCTTGGCGAAGTCAGCACCGCAGCAACCGGTTCACCTGACTACGACCTTCCAATCGAAGAGCTCGACTTGTCAGAGCGTCCTCGCAACTGTCTCAAGCGCGCACAGGTAAACACCATCGGCGAGCTCATGAACAAGAGCATCGACGAACTGCTTGCCATCACAAACTTCGGTCAGAAGTCACTCGATGAAGTAACACAAAAGTTGGACGAGCGCGGTCTTGTCCTTAAGTTCAGGGAGCACTGAGCCGTGCCAGCAACTCCAAAAAAGGGCCACCACCTCGGTACCGACGCTTCACACCAAAAGGCAATGCTTGCGAACTTGCTCGCCAGCCTCGTTGAAGCAGGAAGCATTGAAACCACGTTGACGAAGGCAAAGGTTCTTCGTCCGGTGGCAGAGAAGTACATCACCAAAGCAGTCAAGGGTGGCGTTCACAACCAACGCCTCACCGTTGCGTTCATGCGCGACAAAGATGCCGCCAACCGTTTGTTCAACGAGATTGGACCTCGCTACAGCGATCGTCCCGGTGGTTACTTGCGCATCTTGAAGCTTGGTCCGCGTCCGGGCGATAACGCTCCAATGGCGCGCATTGAGTTCGTCTGATTGCAGACGCGTTCAACGCGTGAGTACTGAAGGTAAGTCAAACGAACAAACGGCCCCAAGCGGGCCGTTTGTTCGTTTGCGGCTCCTTGTTGCCTATGACGGCTCGTCGTTCCGAGGCTTTGCATACCAAAGCGCAACTTTGCCGACCGTTGCGCGCGAACTGCGCCGAGCAATGGCGCCAATGTGGGGTTATGAGCCCGAGCTGACCGTTGCCGGACGAACCGATGCGGGCGTGCATGCCTGGGGTCAGGTTGTGAGTGTCGACATCCCCGAGGCTGCGGCGATTCGTTTCGACTGCGAACGGATTCGTAAGTCGTTGAACAACCAACTGAGCAACGCAGTTGTTGTCCGTGAAGTCAGCCAAGTCGTCGGTGATTTCGACGCGCGCTTCTCGGCAACGGGACGCACGTATAAGTACACAGTCGACATGGCAGCCACGCCGTCGCCGTTTGACCGTCATCTGGTTTGGCACGTAGGTGAGGATCTGGACGTTGCTGCAATGAACGAGGCGTGTGATGCAATCATTGGCGAGCACGACTTCACATCGTTTTGTAAGCGTCCCGAGGACCTTCCTGACGGGTCACCGCGCAGTCTCGTGCGCCGAGTAACGCAGGCGCGCTGGGAGCAGCAGGGGAGCCGCGCGGTATTTGAGGTGTCGGCCAACGCCTTTTGTCATCAGCAGGTTCGGTCCTTGGTGGGAATGCTTGTGGCAATCGGTCGCGGGCGCCGAGCTGTTTCAGATATGGCAAAGGCTATTGATGCAAAGGATCGGAGCGCAATTGTGTCTCCGGCGCCACCCGAAGGCCTGTGTCTATGGGAAGTCCAGTACTGATCGGGTTGACGCGGGCAAATGAGACTTGGTTCAGCGCTTAGAGCCGACAAGCGATAACAACCACTGGTCCGCGCAGCGAAGGCGTCGTTCCAGTTGAACCGTTGTTGCCTGAGTCACTTTGTCGATGCTTGCGCGTTTGTTGAGTTCCTTGTTGACGCCCGCGTGGCTCATGCCGGTTAAGGCAACCAGTTCGCGCACTTTCTCGACGTTTTTCCCTCGCAAGTCGGCCTTGACCTCGGTACGGGTTTTCGTTGTGTCGCTCGTCCCGCTTAGGTGGGGAGGGGGAGCCAGCTCGATTGCATAGGCGTTGTCATTCGGGTCGAATGCCTCATCTTCGCTGTCCGATAAGTACGCATCCTCGTCTGCTTCGTCGAGCGGATCATTGAACGCAACAGCAGAGATGACGGAGAACTGCGAAACGGGCTCATCTCGCTCGCCGAGGTTCTCGTCGGTGAGGTCGATTAATCCTTCGTCTTGATCGCGACCCTCTCGGTGCAAGGAGTGCCGTCGTTGTTGGGCAATTTGCTCGGCTTTCGTTCGCAGACTCGGGTCATCGGGAATGTAGAGATATGCGCGTTGTTTCTTCACGCCAGCCGTGTAGCGCACGAGGCGACCAATGGCTTGGCGAAAGAACAACTCGGTGTTGGTGTTCGTTGCAAAGACGCCAACACGCAAACGCGGAATATCAACGCCTTCGGAAACCATGCGGACCGCAACGATCCACTCTTCGGTGCCTGCGCTGTAACGAGCGATGCGTCGCGACGCCAGTGGGTCATCTGATGTAGCAACGATCACACGAGCGTTGTGTCTTGTTTCGAGAAGCTCGGCAATTGCACGTGCGTGATCAACGTCCATTGCAATGACGAGGCCGCCGGCGGTGGGGTGATCTAGGCGAATTTCCCGCAGGTGCTTGTGGGCACGGCTCAAGACCGACGGAAGCCACTGGCCTTCAAGGGAAAGCGCTGTACGCAACCGTTGACTGGTTCTGGTCGCGTCAAGCGCGTCGCTGAAGCCGTGTGAGTGGAAGCTGCCGTCTGGCGCCGTCCATTCCATGTGGCCGTCAACGCGCGGAAAGTGAATGGGTCTTACCACCCCGCGGTCTTTAAGGGCCTCTCCGTAGCCGTACTCGTAGTTCGGAACGGCTTGTTCGTACTCGTAGTTGACGAATGGGATGGCCTGGGTGTCTGAGCGAAATGGCGTTCCCGATAGTGACAACCGCTTCGCGGCGTTTTCGAAGGCGCGCGAAACGCCATCGCCCCACGCGCGCTCGTCGCCTGCGTGGTGGACCTCATCGAGAATCACAAACGCATCTGTGGCCAGGCGATTAAGCAGGTCGGGACAAGACGCAACTTGTTGATATGTGGTTGCAATGCCATGCATGTCAGAGGGAAATGAGTTGTCTGAAGACCTCCATTCGGGCGAGAGGTGGAGGGCGAAGTTGAGCGCGGCGGACGCCCACTGGTGCTTGAGGTGCTGGGTGGGAACCACGACGATCAAGCGTGCATATGGGTGGTCTGCCAGGTGGTGACGCGCCGCCGTAAGGCCGAAAGTTGTTTTCCCAGCTCCCGGGGTTGCGACCGCTAGGTAGTCAGGGGACTGGCTGTCGACGAAAAGGTCGAGTGCTTCTTTCTGCCACTTTCTCAGCCGGATCGTCTTTGACATGGGCTGTCCATATTGGTCCATGTGTCCGTGTTTATGGAGGGCTTACGGACGCCTCTTGGGGTTGAATTGTGGGTTGAGATGCCCAGACGAGGGGCAATTTTTTGTCGCTCTTGTGTCGACCGATCTGCATATCTCCAGATGCGGGAGGCACCGTTCGTCGTCTGGGCTATGATTTGCGACCGTCTGGCTGCCTCTCGGCGGCCGGGAAGCTTCGAAAGGTTTCGCGCGTGCGCACTTTTACTCCAAAAGCTGCAGATGTCACCCGTCAGTGGTGGGTGGTTGACGCTCAAGATTTGGTGCTGGGACGTCTTTGCACCGAGGTCGCAACATTGCTCCGCGGCAAGCACAAGGCAACATTTGCTCCCCACATGGATATGGGTGACCACGTTGTTGTTGTGAACGCCGACAAGGTGACCATGACCTCCAACAAGGCAGACAAGAACTTCTATTACCGCCACACGGGCTACCCGGGCGGTATTCGCAAGAAGTCCTTCCGCGCCATGATGGAAGAAGAGCCAGAGCAGATGATCCACCGTGCAGTGAAGAACATGCTGCCCAAGGGTCCGCTCGGACGTCAGATGTTGACAAAGCTCAAGGTTTACTCGGGTCCAACGCACCCACACACTGCACAGAACCCCAAGACGCTAGAGCTGCCGCAAGCCAAGCGCGTTTCGTAGAAAGACAAGTAGGAAACTTACGTGGCACAAACCCTCATCCAGGCAACCGGACGCCGCAAGCGCGCAATCGCTCGTGTTCGCATCAAGCCAGGCACCGGCGTCATTACGGTCAACAAGCGCAAGCTGGACGACTACTTCCCATCTGGCGTGCAGCGCATGGTTGCTACCGAGCCCCTTCGTCTTGCTGAAGCAGAAACCAGCTATGACATTGACGCCAACCTTGATGGCGGTGGCCCCACCGGTCAGGCAGGTGCCCTTCGTCTCGGAATCGCCCGTGCACTGATCGAGGCCGACCCCGAACGACGTCCAACTCTTAAGCGCGCAGGTTTGTTGACCCGCGACGCTCGCGAGAAGGAAAGCAAGAAGTACGGCCTCAAGAAGGCCCGCAAGGCACCTCAATACTCAAAGCGTTAATCGCGTTGACCTTGAAATTCGGCACCGACGGCATTCGCGGTGTTGCCAATTCAGAACTAACCGTCGAACTGTCGCTTGCCCTCGGGCGGGCGGCAGTTCGTGTGTTGGGGGGTCAGGACTTCTTGATCGGACGCGACACTCGCGTGTCTGGTCCTGCGATTTCCGCAGCGCTGGCTGCGGGCATGGCAAGTGAGGGCGCCAATGTTTGCGATGTGGGGGTCTTGCCGACGCCGGCAGTTGCGCATCTCTCAAACCTGCACAGCCGTCCGGCTGCAATGGTTTCGGCTTCACACAATGCTTATGCGGACAACGGAATCAAGTTTTTCTTGCCGGGTGGCAAGAAACTGACCGACGACATCGAAGAACGCTTGGAAGCAGAGCTGTACGGAAGCAAAGCGTCAGCATCACGAGCCGTTTCGTCCAATGTCGGTTTGGTTGACGGCTCTGCACACGGTGCGTCTTGGGCGGCTTACGGGGCGCACGTAAGAGATTCCATGAAAGACGCAGATGCCAGCGGATTGCGCGTCGTTGTTGACTGCGCGAACGGTGCAGCGAGCGAGGGTGTTGAGAAAATCTTCCGCGAGCTCGGCGTCGATGTCGTAGTGATCAACGCCGAACCCAATGGCATGAACATCAACGACAATTGCGGGTCCACACATCCGCAAGGCCTGCAAAGCGCAGTTGTTGCACACGGCGCACAGGTTGGATTGGGTCTTGACGGCGATGCCGACAGGGTTCTTGCCGTTGATGAAACAGGCCAGTTGATCGATGGCGATCAGATGATGTGCTTGTTTGCAAGTGACATGAAAAGCCGCGGCATCCTTGCATCGGACACTCTGGTTGTGACTGTGATGTCGAACCTTGGTTTGCACCGGTCAATGCAACGACAAGGGATAAAGGTTCACTCCACGGCGGTCGGTGACCGCTACGTGCTCGAAGCACTGGATGCAAACAAGTGGTCGCTCGGAGGTGAGCAGTCGGGGCACATCGTGTTTCCAGATATCGGCGCGACGGGCGACGGCATCATGACTGGCGCGTTGTTGTTGTCGGTTGTCAAGCGCGGCGGCGGTTCTTTGCACGACCTTGCTGCTCAGGCAATGACCCGTTACCCGCAAGTGTTGACCAACGTTGTCGTAAAGGACCGCACCCGGCTCGATTCCGCAGATGCCGTTTGGCAAGAGGTGAAAGCGGTCGAGCAAGAACTTGGTGACGATGGCCGAGTCCTCTTGCGACCCTCAGGAACAGAATCCCTGATTCGGGTAATGGTCGAGGCAGCTGACGCAACCACTGCCAACGACACCTGCGCAAGGCTCTGTGCTGTCGTGGAGAAGCACGTCTAGCCTGATGACCGTGGTGGGAATTGGCGTTGACAGTGTGGAGGTGGGGCGGTTCCGCGAATTGTTGGAGCGCCAGCCTGCAATCCGCGAGCGACTTTTCACGCAGGATGAGCTGTCATACGCAGAGAAGCGCAATGACCAGGTTCCGTCTCTTGCGGTGCGCTTTGCGGCCAAAGAGGCCGCCATGAAAGCACTTGGGGTTGGCCTTGGTGCGTTCGGTTTTCACGATGTTGAAGTCGAGATTGTTGAAAGTGGAGCGCCCATGCTGCGCTTGCACCGCGCGGCTGCAGAACTTGCTGACAACGCTGGCGTTGTTTCATGGAAGGTCTCGCTTACTCATACATGTTCGGTTGCAACCGCGATGGTGGTGGCCGAATGATTCCCGTTGTCACGCCAGAAGAAATGCGGGCAATCGATGCGGCGGCGGCCGAAGACACTCAAGTCCTCATTCGACGTGCGGCAAACGCGGCCGCTGAGGTTGCACTCCAGATGCTTGGCGAGACTTCGACGAAGTCGGTTGTGGTGATTGCCGGAAATGGGAACAACGGTGCAGACGGCCGTGAGTGCGCCGCCATCTTGCGCGATCGCGGCCTGCAGGTTGAAGTGTTTGATGCGCAGGATGCTCCACGCCGCATTGACGGTGTCGACTTGGTTATCGATGCAGCATTCGGCACCGGTTTTCATGGGAGTTACCAAGCGCCAGAGTCCGATGCGCCTGTCTTGGCAATCGACATTCCTTCAGGGGTTGATGGGCTGACCGGCAAAGCGTGCCAAGGTGCAGTGCAAGCAACAAGAACAGTGACTTTTGCTGCGCTTAAGCCCGGCTTGTTGCTCGGTGAAGGTAGAACGCGCGCGGGCGATGTGACCCTGAGAGATATCTCGCTTGATGTAACGGGTTGTCGAATCAATGTTGTTGAAGACTCCGATGTGCGACGCGCCATTGCTGCACAGCCTCAAGAAACGCACAAGTGGAAGTCCGCTTTGAGCGTCGTGGCGGGGTCGCCCGGAATGATGGGCGCAGCGATGTTCTCAACTCGTGCAGCTCAGCGTTGTGGGTCGGGAATGGTCCGCCTTGCCTCGCCAGGTGTGGCAGCCGACCAACTTCCGATTGGCGAAGCAGTTGCAGTCGACGCGTCCGCAGACGACTGGGCGGTGGAGATCCTTGAAGATATGTTGCGTTCAAGAGCAGCAGTGGTAGGCCCTGGACTTGGCCGCAGCGAGAACACATCGCGAAATGTCCTGAAATTGGTTGAGCAGTTTGACGGACCACTGTTGTTGGACGCGGATGGCTTGTGGGCAGTTTCTAACGAGGGCGGCTTGCAGACACTGGCAAAGCGGGGTGCCCCAACGGTTCTTACGCCTCACGACAAAGAGTTCGAACGCCTTGCGGGCAAAGAGGTGGGCGAAGATCGCATTGCGGCAGCGCGTGAGTTGGCAGCAAAGACTTGCGCAACCGTGCTTCTCAAGGGGTCTACAACAGTTGTTGCCGATCCCTCGGGTCAAGTGCTGTTGAGCATTCATGGCAGCGCGCGACTTGGAACCGCCGGCACTGGCGACGTCTTGAGCGGAGTGATTGGCGCGCTCTTGGCTCAAGGTTTGTCCGGTTTGCAGGCAGGTGCTTTGGGCGCTCACATTCACCAAATGGCGGCCCTTCGAGGCCGAAAACGTGGACTGATTGCGAGTGATTTGCCAGAACTGATTGCGGACTATCTCAGCGAAGTGTGTGAATGACCGCACGACACCAAAGCTGGGTCGAAGTCGATCTTGATGCAATCGCCCACAACACGCGCGAAGTTGTCGATTTGATTGCGCCCACGCAAGTATGCGGCGTTGTCAAAGCAGATGGTTATGGTCACGGCGCCGTGGCTGCAGCGCGCGCAACCGTTGCCGGTGGGGCAACCTGGCTGGCTACTGCATATGTGTCCGAAGGTGTTGCTTTACGCGAAGCCGGAATCGACGCACCGATACTGGTGCTCTTTGAACCGGCGCCCGACGAAATGGTCGATGTTGTACGTCATCGACTGACGCCAAACGTCTACACGCACCCGGGCATTGACGCGCTTTGCAAGGCTGTTCAGTCTCATGCAGGCAAGCTGGCACCGTATGAGTGCCACGTTGAGATTGATACCGGCATGAACCGCACCGGGGTGTTGCCGGTCGATGCGCTGTCGGTGTGGACTCGGGTTCAGTCAGAACCGACGCTGAGGTTGGCCGGTGTTTACATGCATTACGCGGCGGCAGACATTGCCATGCACCCCTCAACACCGGTACAAGAGCAACGCTTCAAACAAGTTCTTGACGAGGTTGAAGTGGATCGTTCGAAAGTCTTGGTGCATGCGTGCAACTCTGCGGCGATTATTCGCGACCGCCAACCTCGGTGGGACATGGCTCGCATTGGCATTTTGATTTTTGGCCTAACCAGTTGTCAGTTTCCAAAGCCACAGTGGCTTCGCCCGGCAATGACGGTGAGGTCACGCGTTGGACTGGTGAAGCGACTGCCTGCGGGTGAGTCCATTTCCTACGGACATCGTTACAGGGTGTCGCGCGATTCGAATGTTGCAACTGTGCCGTTTGGTTACGCGGACGGCTTTGCTCGCAACTTTGGGGAGCTTGGTGCCGAGGTTTTGATCAACGCCAAGCGTTACCCGGTTGTGGGAACGGTGACCATGGATCAGTTGATGGTGAACTGTGGTGACGATGCCGTGAGTATCGATGACGAGGTCGTTCTGCTGGGGAGTCAGGGAAATCAGTCCCTCAACGCTGACAGCTTTGCTCCCGGCCTGGGGATGACGCCTCTTGAATTCGTCACCAAGTTGGGTCCGCGGCTAACCAGGGTCTACACGGGCTCACTGGCTGCCACCTTGGGTTACTGACAAACAGGCTTGCCGTCGCGGTGGTTAGGCTGGCCTGCCTATGACCACCCTTGAACAGGTAGGCGCCGAAGCCTCGCAGTGCACCAAGTGCGGCCTGTGTGAAACGCGCACGCAGGTCGTATTCGGAATGGGTCATCCAAAAGCCGACTTGATGGTTGTCGGCGAGGCACCCGGTCGCAACGAGGACGAGCAAGGCAAGCCGTTTGTGGGCGCTTCTGGCTTCTTGTTAGATCAGCTGATCAAAGAAGAAGTCGGCATGGATCGCAGCGAGTTTTACATTGCAAACGCCGTGAAGTGCAGGCCACCAAACAACCGTGACCCCAAGCCGGACGAGGTCGATGCCTGTCGCGATTGGTTGCACCAACAAGTTCAACTCGTTGACCCCAAAGTGATTCTCACCGTTGGCAACTTTGCGTCGCGCACGCTTTTGGGAACGAAGCTGGGCGTTACACGTTTGCGTGAATCGGTTCATGAATTTGATGGCAGGCAGTTGATTGTCACGTTTCACCCGGCTGCTGCATTGCGCGCTCGCAATACGGTGATGAAAGAGATGCGTCGAGACCTCGTAGAGGTTCGCAAACTGATTCGAAAGATCAAGCAACAAGAATCCAGCCTTGTTGGCGGCGCGAAGTGATCCAGCTGGTCTCTCGGTCCTTGGTGGACACCGCGCGCATTGCCCACGGACTTGCAGATGTTGTCCGTGACGGAGACTTCATCACTCTGTGTGGAGACATGGGCGCGGGAAAGACTGCTTTCACAAAAGACTTTGCAGCCGCCCTTGGTGTCGAAGAACGAGTCACGAGCCCCACGTTTGTCTTTGTGCAGACTTATCAAGGTCGGATGCCCGTGCATCACGCCGACCTTTACAGAATCGAAAGGGTTCACGAAGTCGAGGACCTCGGTTTGATTGAACTAGTGGAGGGCGGCGGCGTCGGAATTATCGAATGGGGAGAGGCTGCCGAAACGCTTCTAGATCAAGATTATTTGCGCATTGACATCGCTCCGGGTGATGAAGATGACGACAACGTTCGGAAGTTCACCTTCAACGCTTTTGGAAAAGCATGGCTAGAACGTGAAAGCCAACTCGATCAAGCAATTCAACGAAGCATGCAGGTGGGCAAGTGATCGTTCTCGGCATTTCGACATCGACTGCGTCTGTTGGTTGTGCAATCGGTGGCCACGAAGGCGTCTTGGCCTCTTTTCACTCCGCGAAAGACCGTCGCCACGCGGAGGTCCTGACTCCGGCAATTCAGTTCATGCTGGAACAGGTACAAATGTCGACACGACAGATCAGCTGCATTGCTGTCGATGTGGGTCCTGGTTTGTTCACGGGTTTGCGTGTCGGGGTCGCCACGGCAAAAGCAATGTCCTTGGCGCTGAGTGTTCCATTGATCGGGATTTCCAGTCTTGACCTGCTTGCATTTCCAGCCCGGTGGTCAGACCGGTTGATTGTTCCGGTCATTGACGGCAAACGAGGAGAGGTGTTCTCTGCGACCTACCGCCGTGTTGTGGGTGGCGTTCAGCAAATGACGCAACCGTGCGTAACCACGGCGTCGCACCTTGTCGACACTCTGTCTTGCGAGCGAAGCGACATCTTGTTTGTGGGTGACGGCGCGCTGCGTTATCGCAACGAACTGAGTGCTTGCGACAACTCCGAATTCGCAGAAGTGGTCGAAGCCCATCCGTTGCCCGACGCCTTGGTGGGACTTGCACACCCCAAGGCCATTAGAGAAGAGTTCTCAAGAGCCGAAGAGGTTCAGCCCCTTTACCTGCGTCGGCCGGACGCCGAGCCCAATTTCGCAACTGGAAAGCAATGACGGACCACACATTTCAACCTGAAGCGCACAATCCAAGCTTTGTTATTGCGCCAATGAAGCGCCGTCACCTCAAAGCCGTCATGCGCATTGAGCGACTTGTCTACCCAACGCCGTGGAGCCAGACGCTTTTCATGAGCGAGATGTCCCTGAGGACCAACCGCTCTTACCTAGTTGCTCAGTACGGATCCATCGTTGTCGGCTACAGCGGTTTGATGTTTGCCGACATCGACGCCCACGTGACGAACATTGCAGTTGACCCCACCTGGCAGCAAAACCAGATTGCCACCAGGCTGATGTTGAGCCACGCGCGTTTGGCTATTGCGAATAAGGCCAAACACATGACTCTTGAGGTGCGCTTGTCGAACCGGGTGGCACAGCGCCTCTATGCAAAGTTCGGCTTTGCGCCGGCCGGCATTCGCAAGAACTACTACCAAGAGGAAAACGAAGACGCGCTCATCATGTGGGTGAACAACATCGGCAGCCCAGAATTCGCAAAGCGGTTGGCCGCTATTGAGGCCGGTATTCGTGGAACCACTTCGATCGACATTGACCCGCACCGAGACCAACCAGTCGAAACAAGCCAATGAGAATCCTTGCCATTGAATCGTCGTGCGACGAAACCGCCGCGGCCGTCGTCGCCGAAGGGCCCCGCGTGTTGTCCAATGTTGTGTCGTCGTCCATCGAGCTGCACGCACGTTTCGGTGGAGTTGTTCCTGAAGTTGCGTCGCGCGCTCACGTAGAAGCCATTCACCCTGTTATTTCGCAGGCGTTGACCGAAGCCGGCTTTGCACACAATGAGAAGCCAGATGTCGTTGCGGCCACAATCGGGCCCGGACTAATTGGCGCGTTGCTTGTCGGGGTTAGTGCGGCAAAGGCGTTGGCGCTCAGTTGGAATGTGCCATTCATTGGCATCAATCACATGGAGGGTCACCTCTATGCGTCTTGGCTGGAGCGCCAGGACATTGAAACCCCGCTCATTACGCTGCTGGTCTCGGGTAATCACACAATGATTGTGTTGATCAAGGAGCCCGGCGCGTACGAGATTCTTGGCGAGACCATCGATGACGCGGCCGGCGAGGCTTACGACAAAGTGGCGCGCGCACTCGGGTTTCCCTATCCGGGAGGTCCGCACATCGACAAGGCGGCTGCACTGGGCGATCCCGCAGCGATTGCGTTTCCCCGTGCAATGCCGGGTGACAATTTTGATTTTTCGTTCAGTGGCTTGAAGACCTCTGTCATGAACTACTTGCGCAAGAACCCTGACTACGAATTGAATGACGTGGCAGCAAGCTTCCAAGCTGCCGTGGTCGATGTGCTGACCACAAAGGCATTCCGCGCTGTCAAGGAAACCGGGGCCAGGGGTCTTGCCCTCGGCGGAGGAGTGGTGGCCAACTCTTCTTTGCGTGCCACTGCCGAAGCCGAGGCCGCTCGCCTCGGGGTAGAGCTGTTCTTGCCTAGTCGGTCGATGTGCACGGACAACGCGGCAATGATCGGCGCTGCAGCGTTGTTTAGATACGCAACCGACGGCCCAACTTCGCTGAGCGCACCGGCTGTCCCGCGATTGAGGATCCCAACCATTTCCTGAGCACCGCGCGTCCAGAGGATTTTTGGCAGTCGCCTTGCACAACTGCTGACCGAAGCTAGAGTTGGCAGTCGAAGGCCGAGACTGCTAACCGCATGCTCGGCATCGTCAAATAACGACACAGGAGAACAAGCGTGGGACTTCAACCCCTCGAAGATCGAATTGTTGTCCGTCCAAGCGAGGGCGAGACGCAAACCGCGTCGGGTATCTACATCCCCGACACCGCAAAGGAAAAGCCACAGCAAGGCGAGGTCGTTGCTGCTGGTCCAGGCCGCTTCGATGAAGACGGCGAAAAGCGCATTCCTCTCGACATCACAGTTGGTGACGTTGTTGTCTACTCAAAGTACGGCGGCACCGAAATCGCTGTTGAAGGCGAAGACCTCTTGATCCTCAGCTCCCGAGACGTACTTGCGAAGGTGACTAAGTAAACATGGCAAAAATCATTCAATTTGAAGCAGAAGCTCGTCGCGGCCTTGAAGCCGGTGTTGACAAGCTTGCAAACGCAGTCCGCGTGACCATTGGTCCACGTGGCCGCAACGTTGTTATCGACAAGAAGTTCGGTGCTCCCACCATCACAAACGACGGTGTGACAATCGCCAAGGAAATCGAACTCGAAGACCCATTCGAGCGCATTGGTGCAGAGCTTGTTAAGCAAGTCGCAACCAAGACCAACGATGTCGCTGGTGACGGAACCACAACCGCAACCGTTCTTGCTCAGGCACTCGTTCACGAAGGTTTGCGCAACGTTGCTGCAGGCGCATCGCCGATTTCGCTGAAGCGCGGAATTGAAAAGGCAGTTGCCGCAGCCGTTGAGTCAATTGCCGGTCAGGCAAAGAGCGTTGATGACCGCAGCGAAATTGCACACGTTGCATCGATCTCTGCTGCAGACACCAGCATCGGTGAAAGCCTTGCCGAGGCAATCGACAAGGTTGGCAAGGATGGCACCGTTACTGTCGAAGAGTCCAACACCTTTGGCATTGAGCTTGAATTCACCGAAGGCATGCAGTTCGACAAGGGTTACTTGTCTCCATACTTCGTGACCGACCAAGAGCGTCAAGAGACCGTTCTTGAAGACCCATTCATCTTGATCGTGAACTCAAAGATCACGTCAGTTCAGGACCTCGTTCCTGTTCTTGAAAAGGTCATGCAGTCAGGCAAGCAGTTGCTGATCATTGCTGAAGACATCGAAGGCGAAGCTCTTGCAACTCTCGTTGTCAACAAGATCCGTGGAACCTTTGGTTCTGCTGCAGTCAAGGCTCCTGGATTCGGCGAGCGTCGCAAGGCCATGCTCGAAGACATCGCTACTCTCACCGGTGGTCAGGTCATCAGCGAAGAAGTCGGACTCAAGCTGGATACCGCAACCCTCGACCTTCTTGGACGCGCACGTCGCGTAATCATCAACAAGGACGAGACCACGATCATCGAAGGTGCAGGTAGCCAGGACAACGTTGCTGGCCGCGTTGCTCAGATCAAGCGTGAAATCGAAAACACCGACTCCGACTGGGACCGCGAGAAGCTCCAAGAGCGTCTTGCCAAGCTCGCCGGTGGTGTGGCCGTTGTACGCGTTGGTGCAGCTACCGAGGTTGAACTGAAGGAAAAGAAGCACCGCATCGAAGATGCACTTTCAGCAACACGCGCAGCACTTGAAGAAGGTGTTGTTGCCGGTGGTGGTACAGCCCTCATTCGCAGCCGCTCCGCTGTTCTTGAAGCAGCCAAGAGCCTTTCGGGCGACGAAGCAACCGGTGCACGCATGGTTGCCAAGGCACTTGAAGCTCCGCTGTGGTGGATTGCAACAAACGCAGGCATGGAAGGTGCAGTTCAAGTTCAAGCAGTTGAGCGCGAGACCGGTTCAATCGGCCTCAACGCAGCAACTGGCGACTACGAAGACCTTCTCAAGGCCGGTGTCATTGACCCTGCCAAGGTGACTCGTTCTGCTTTGCAGAATGCCGCCTCGATTGCTGCATTGCTTCTCACAACCGAAGCTGTCGTTGCCGACAAGCCAGAGCCGCAAGCAGCCGCTGGCGCAGCTCCGGCCGGTGGTGGCATGCCCGGAATGGGAATGATGTAAGTCATCACTACACGATGCAAAAAAGGCCCCGCATATGCGGGGCCTTTTTTTTGCGCAACGATTGTTTTCGCAAGGGTTGTTCAGTAGGTGAAAGAAATGTATACGTGGTCAACGTGTTTGTGCGTAAGCGTCGACCCGAACGGGTTTGTGTAGGAACGCCATGCGTACACGCCGTTACGCGCGCTCCAAATGCGTCCGTTCCAAATGACATCCGAAACGCGCAAACCCTTGGCATTCGCAACGAAATAGTTCGCAACCTTGTCGCCGACCGCCTTGTTGGCCGCTGTTGGCCTTGTGCCCATTGGCGCGAGCATCGCGTCTATTGCCTTGCCTTTTGCATGATCGGACTTACTGCCTCCGCCGTGAAGCTTGGAGTAGCCCTCGATCTTGCGCACGCAAGCAGTTCGACCCTTCCTGCAACCCCAGTTGTTAACGACCACTCTTTGACCTTGTGCCGCGGCCAGGCTGAGTCCGCTCGCGGTTTTTGTGCTGAGTGGATTCGGTGTGGGAAGAGCCGCCGTCGCAGTAGATGATGAAGCTGCTGCCCGCTGTGCCGAGGACCATTGTGGCGGCAACGGCAACCGTCGCCATTGCGCGAAGCCGACGGTTGCTTGTGCGAGGTCGGCGGGCAACCTGAGGTGAGTGCGAACGAAACTGCATCGAATCTCGGTTCTTAGGTCAGTCAGGGCCCCGCAATGCGAGGCCCTGACTTGGTTGTTGGGGGAATGGTTACCCGGTCGGAATCGGTGGGTGATTCAGCTCGGGTTACACACTCAAGATAACGAGGCGTATCATGATTCACAAAACGGGGAGAGGAAGTCACCGAACTGTAAGAAGTCGGGCGACTTCCCCTCTGGTTTCATCCCGCCCTGAGGGTCCGAAGCTCGCTAGCTGTCAACTTGCGACGCGTGGCCTCGTTCTTCAGGTGGATGATGTGCTTCTGGTGGGCGGACAAAGTCTTCGTGGACGTTGCTTGCTTGGCCACCGAGCCACCCGCGGGCAAGATTCGTCGAATGGTCGTTGGGGTTTGGTACACCTTGGCGACCTTCACGACGTCACCCGTGCTTGGCGCGTGAATCATCTTTCCGTTGCCGACGTAGATGCCGATGTGGTACGCGGGTGAGCCAAACGCGACCAAGTCACCTGGCCTTGCGCTCGCCAACGACGGTACGCGGGTGCCGACACGAGCTTGCTTACTGGCGGTTCTCGGAAGCGACCGACCGTTTCGCTTGAAAGCCTGCTGGACTAATCCGGAACAGTCGAGGCCTCTGCCGGGAGTGTTTCCGCCCCACTTGTATGGGGTGCCTCGCCATTGCATGGCAGTGGCGACTACGTGGGATCCAGTTCGCGTTGGTGTTGCAGCTTGGGCAACGCCAACCGTGCAGCCGAGTAGGGCCGAGGTCAGTACTACGGCTGACACGCACTTGAATCGCCGTGACCTGTTCGTAAGCAGGTGATGCCGACGGCTGGACAAAGATGAACAATGCATCTGCGCTCCTTTGGGAAAGGATGCGTCGTTTTGGCGCAAGAATCATAGTACTCGTCGCGTATTATGATTCTTCTAACTGAGATTCCAATCGCCACGGAGTCGTAATAAACACCGCGGTGCGGCGTTACATTGGAACGATGCCCGAGCGCGAAGCTGCAGAACCGTCAAAACTCCTTGAGTACTGGATGGAGTGGGAGACCGGCGAAACACCGCCTGGCAGAGTCATCTCAAACTTGAAAACCGCCGGGCTGCGCGACCTCTTGGAAGCGTTGGTCGAAGCCCAACGACAAGCCGCAAATGCAATTTCAGGTTCTGGTGACTCTGCACCCGACGCGTGATGTGGCGATGCTTTTTCTCGTGCTAAGCAACAGCCGTCCGAATTGTCTTAATTGTGTTGGGATAAATGTGTTTACCAAGTTGAAGTCTGTAACTGGTTCTTATAAGCGTTCGCTGGGTTTGCTGCTGCCAATCGTGTTAGTCGCAACGATTGTTGGCACGGCCACCACTGCGCACGGTGCATCAGACATTTGGGACCGACCTAAGCCTGTCGCTTCAGACGCGTGCGAAATCACCAGTGTCCATGCGTCCCCAGCCCCGTTCGGAGCTCTTAGCGTCGAGCAAGTAGCAAAGACGGGCAAGAAGTATCAGGTTCGTGCAGTCTGGGCGAAGCCGAAGGAAACAACCATCAAGGTTGGCGCCTCTTCGCGGGCGGCATGGATGGAAATCCACTGGCTGGTGATTGACGGCAAGGACATCAAGCCACCAAATCGTCAGTACCACGTGTTCCGTAGCGCGAGTAAGGCTCACACCGCTGAGTTTGTTTTCAAGATCAGGGACACTCCACGCGGCAAGGTGATCGATTACGGAAAATGCAAAGTGAGCGTCACCTTGGGCTAATCGAGGCCAACGATTCTGATCGGTTGCTTCCAGATCACAAAGTCCCGACTCGCGGTAGAGTCGGGACTTTGTTGGATTAAGCGGAGGCACCTTTGAGCGAAGTCGAGATTGGTATTGGAAAAGGTGCGCGTCCCACGTTCGGATTGGACGAGCTCGCAATCCTTCCGAGTCGTCGCACCCGCCATGTAGACGAGGTCGACATCTCGTGGGAGATCGATGCCTACAAGTTCGACATCCCTCTGCTGTCGTCGCCGATCGACGGGGTTACTAGTCCCGCAACGGCAATTGAGTTCGGCAAACTTGGCGGGGTAGGCGTTCTTAACCTTGAGGGCCTCTGGACTCGCTTCGAGGCGCCCGAGCCAATGCTTGACGAGCTTGCTCAAATGGACAACGAGCGGGCGAACGAAAAGTTGCGCGAGTTGTACAAGGAGCCAATCAAAGGCGAATTGATTGTCGAGCGACTTAATCAGCTTCGCGAGGCCGGCGTGGTTGCGGCCGGAAGCCTGGCCCCTCAACGCGTCAATCAGTTTGCAAAAGAGATTGCCCGCGCCGAGCCCGACCTTTTCGTTATTCGGGGAACCGTTGTCTCTGCAGAACACGTTTCCAAGGCAAGCGAGCCGCTCAACTTGAAGCGTTTCATTCGCGAGTTCGAGATCCCGACGATTGTCGGTGGTTGTGCGTCTTACAAGGCAGCACTTCACCTGATGCGCACCGGCGCCGTTGGAGTGCTGGTCGGTGTTGGGTCAAGTGAATCGTCGGTTACTCGTCGCGTACTGGGCTTGGGTTCAGGTCAAGCCACGGCAATTGCCGATGCACGCGGCGCGCGCATGCGCCATCTGGATGAGACGGGCGTGTACGTGCAGGTAATAGCGGACAGCGGTGTGCACACAGGTGCCGACATTGCCAAGGCGATTGTCTGTGGAGCCGACGCTGTAATGGTTGGCGCTCCGCTGGCAGCTGCGCACAATGCTCCAGGCCGTGGCTACAACTGGAGTGATGCCGTTGCTCACCCGACTCTGCCAAGAGGTTCGCGCATTCCGATTGCACCTCGCGGGTCATTGCAAGAGATTTTGTTCGGGCCGGCAACGGGAGTTGATGGCAGGACCAACCTTTGCGGTGCTCTCAAGATGTCCATGGCTATGAGTGGTCACCAAAGCGTCAAAGAGTTTCAGAAGGCAGAACTCGTAATCAACGGAGCAGGAGCAACACATGGTTGATGCTGAACACGGAATCAGCGAAGAAACAGACACCATTTTGGTTGTTGACTTTGGTGCGCAGTACGCGCAGTTGATTGCAAGGCGCGTGCGCGAAGAGCGTGTCTATTCCGAAATTGTTCCGCACACGTTTACGGCCGAACAGATCAGAGTCAAGAACCCCAAGGGCATCATCCTCAGCGGTGGTCCGGCGTCTGTTCATATCGAAGATGCTCCAATGCTGGACCCTGCGGTATACGAGTTGGGCATTCCAATCTTTGGCATTTGTTACGGAGCTCAACTTATTGCTCAGCAACTCGGCGGCAAGGTTGCCAACACGGGCAAGGGTGAGTACGGCAGGACTCCGCTGACTGTTGTTCAGTCCGCGGGGTTGTTCAGCAACCTTCCCGAAGAACAGACGGTGTGGATGAGTCACTTTGACTCCATTTCCGACCTGCCCGATGGCTTTGTTGCAAGTGCCATGACAGATGCAATCCCTGTCGCGGCGCTTGAATGTGACGCACGGCGCATCTATGGCGTGCAGTACCACCCCGAGGTGCAGCACAGCGAACGTGGTCAAGATGTCTTGCGCAGATTCCTAATTGATTGTTGTGGTGCCAGGCCGAACTGGACAATGTCATCAATCATCGAGACTGAAGTTGCTGCAATTCGCGAAAAGGTCGGCAGCAGCCGTGTTGTTTGTGCGCTTTCGGGCGGTGTCGACTCTGCTGTTGCAGCCGCAATGGTGAACAAGGCTGTTGGCAAGCAGCTCACTTGTGTGTTTGTTGACACCGGTCTGATGCGTAAAGACGAAGGCATGCAGGTTGAACACACGTTTCGCGACGAGTTCGATGTCGAACTGGTCCACGTCAAAGCGGCTGATCGTTTTTACGAAGCGCTCGACGGCGTTGACGACCCGGAAAGAAAACGCAAGATCATTGGCGAATTGTTCATTCGCATCTTTGAAGAGCAGGCCGAGATCATGCAGTCGGCGCCATTTTTGGTGCAGGGCACTTTGTACCCGGACGTTATTGAGTCCGGTGGAAGCGACAAGGCCTCAACTATCAAGAGCCACCACAACGTTGGCGGACTACCCGAAGACATGCAGTTCGAGCTGATTGAGCCGTTGCGCGCTTTGTTTAAGGACGAGGTCCGCGCGCTTGGTTCAGAGCTTGGTTTGCCCGACGAGATTGTTTGGCGTCAACCGTTCCCCGGTCCGGGGCTGGCCGTACGAATTGTCGGTGCAGTCACGCGCGAAAGAGTCCAGATTCTGCAGGCCGCAGACGCGATTGTTGTCGAAGAGATCAAGCGCGCTGGCTTGTATCGCGAGATTTGGCAGAGCTTTGCGGTGTTGCCGGCCATCAAGAGCGTTGGCGTGATGGGTGACGAGCGCACATATGCGTACCCGATCATCGTTCGTGCAGTTAGCAGCGAAGATGCAATGACCGCCGACTGGGTACGACTTCCTTATGACGTGCTTGAACGAATCTCAAGTCGCGTCATTAACGAAGTTGCAGGAGTCAACCGAGTCGCGCTGGACATCACGTCCAAGCCGCCGGGCACAATTGAGTGGGAATAGCCTTTATTTCACGCCCTGTTTAGCGAGCCAGCCTGCCAATTGCCGCGCTGGCCGCGATAATTCCAAACAGTGCAGTTGCGCCGACAACCAGGAAGTCCAAAGCCAGGTTTCCTGGAGTGTTGAGTAGCAGGTGGCGCAACGCGTTGACTTGATATGTCAGCGGATTGAAGCGCGACACCCATTGCAGCCAAGTTGGCATAAGCGTGATGGGGTACAGCGCGTTGGACGCGAAAAACAGTGGAAGGCTGATTGCTTGTCCGATACCCATCAAGCGGTCTCTCTTGAGCAGTATTCCTGCCAGGCACATGGAAACGCAGGCAAACAACACCGCGCTTAGTACAACAATCAGCAGCGCAGCCAGGTATTCAATAACGTTTGCGTTATAGCGCACGCCAAGAATGAAAGCGATTACTAGCACCGCAACTGCTTGAGTGATTGAGCGGACGCCGGCTGCAAAGGCCTTTCCCGCGACGATTGCGCTGCGTGGGGTTGGGGTGACCAGGAGTTTGGCGAGGACACCAGAGTCGCGCTCCCAGACGAGGGTGATGCCGTAAAAGATCGAAATGAACAGCACCGATTGCGTGATTACGCCTGGTGTGATGTACGCGAGGTACGGCACATCGCCAGTTGGGATGTTGCGAAGTTGTGCAAAGGTTCCGCCGAAAAGGACTAGCCAAAGCGTTGGCTGAACGAGGCGCGTGTAGAGCTCAGTGCGGTCGTGGCGAATGTGTTGGAGCTCGACCACGCAAAGTGCGAGAATTCGACTGAGGTAAAGAGCGATTGGGTTTCGGGAACGGACCGAAGTGTTCGTTTTGTCGTTCGACTCGTCAGCCAAGGCGACGCGCTGTTCTGCGGGTGCTTCGGACATTGCGGGCGTCACCTCCATCATCGGTCAGTTGCGACCCGGCGTAGTGGCGAAAGACGTCTTCGAGTGAAGCGCCTTCGCCGACTTGTTGCTTGAGCGCCGACGATGTTCCGATGGCTTGCAACTTTCCCTTGTGAAGCAGCGCAATGTTGTCGCAAAGCTGGTCTGCCTCTTCCATGTAGTGCGTTGTTAGCAACACCGTTACTCCGTGGTTGTCACGAAGCTTGCGAACGTGGGTCCACAACGCCTCCCTTGCGATCGGGTCAAGCCCGATGGTCGGCTCATCAAGGACTAGCAACCGAGGTGTGTTGATCAGCGCCTGTGCCAGTTCAAGCCGGCGGATCATTCCGCCGGAATAAGTGGTCACCATCTGGTCGGCGGCCTCGTCGAGATCCATTGCCGACAGGACTTCACGAACGCGGTGGTCACGTTCTTTCCGCGGGATGTCGAAAAGACGCGCGAAAAGTGAAACGTTCTCGTATCCGGTCAAGCCGCTGTCTGCTGACAACGCCTGGGGGACATAGCCGATTGTCCTGCGAACGTTGACAGAAGACTTTGCCGAGTCTTCCCCGAACACTCGCACCGAGCCCGAGTCCGGCTTGAGGATGGTCACGATGCTGCGAATAGTTGTTGTCTTGCCTGCGCCATTTGGGCCAAGTAGGCCAAAAATGTCACCCGGCTGAACAGTGAAGCTGACTCTGTCAACGGCGGTCTTGTCGCCAAACGAATAGCTCAGGTCGTTGATGACGACGGCTGGTTCGTTTTTCACGGGCTCCTTTTTATCGCTTTGGTGAAGTAATCGGTTACCCCTCCGAGTGACTCTGGTGACAACTAGCCTGCCCGGTATCGTGACGAACGCAGCGCCCCAACTCGATCTTTCGACACTCAATCCCGTGCAACATGAAGCCGTTGTGCATTCTGACGGCCCCTTGTTGATCGTTGCTGGCGCGGGTTCGGGTAAGACCAGAGTGCTGACGCATCGCATTGCGTACTTGATTCGCGAGTTGCACCAATCGCCGTTTTCCGTTCTTGCAATCACCTTCACCAACAAAGCTGCTGGGGAGATGAAGCACCGGGTGGGCGAGTTGATTGGCCCGGTTGCACAAGACATGTGGGTATGCACGTTTCACTCTGCGTGTGTTCGAATGCTGCGTCGCGACGGCGAGCGAATTGGTTACAAGAACGGGTTCTCCATTTATGACCAGTCTGACGCGGTCCGTTTGACTGGCTATGTCTTGAAGGACATGAACATAGACCCCAAGAAGTTTCCTCCGAGGTCGGTGCACGCGACGATCAGCGCTGCAAAGAACGACCTGGTGGGCCCCGAGGCCTACGCGGCTCGGGCGCAGGGGCCGTACGAGAAGAAGATTGCCGACGTCTATCGCGACTATCAACACCGCCTGCGTCTTGCCAACGCAATGGACTTTGACGACATCTTGTTCCAAACGGTCGAGCTGTTGACTCGTTGTCCAGATGTGTTGGAGCGGTATCAGCAGAAGTTCCAGCACATCTTGGTCGACGAGTATCAGGACACCAACGCTGCGCAGAACCGCATTGTCATCATGCTTGGCAAGGTTCATCGCAACGTGTGTGTTGTGGGAGACAGTGACCAATCGATTTACAAGTTTCGCGGTGCCGATATCTCAAACATTTTGGAGTTCGAGAAGGCCTTCGAAGACACTCACACAATTGTCTTGGAGCAAAATTACCGCTCGACCCAGACAATTCTTGATGCTGCAAATGCAGTGATCTCTAACAACACCACGCGCAAGCCTAAGAGTCTTTTTACTGAGCAGATCGGCGGAGAACTGATCTGTCGTTACCTGGCCGAAGATGAGCATGACGAAGGCCGTTGGGTGGTCAGCGAAATGGTGCGCCTTCACGAACACGAGCAGCTCCGCTGGTCTGAAATGGCGCTCTTTTATCGAGCAAACGCGCAAAGCCGAATTGTTGAAGAGCAGCTGACGCGCGCCGGTGTTCCGTATCGCGTTGTTGGTGGCACGCGGTTCTATGACCGCAGAGAAATCAAAGACCTACTTGCTTACGTCCGCGCATTTGTAAACGCTGCCGATGAGGTCTCGTTGCGCAGAATCATCAATGTTCCAAAGCGTGGCGTCGGCGATGCCAGCATTGCGAAGATCGACCTGTTTGCTCAGCAGAATCAGATTCTTTTCTATGAAGCGCTGCGTCGCGCAGACGAAGCGGGTGTGACCGGCAAGGCCGCTAACGGAATCAAGTCATTGATGGCACTTGCTCAAGACTTGTGGCCTGATCCCTCGGTTGAGGGCGAACAGCTTGATCGTCCTTCGCCAAGCGTGCTGATCGAGACCATCTTCGACAGAAGTGGCATGCGCGCTGAACTTGAAAGCGATCGCTCCATCGAAGCTGCCGGACGTTTGGAAAACATTGCCGAACTTGTAGGCAATGCAAAAGAGTTCGAATCCGTTGACGCATTTTTAGAAGCTGTCAGCTTGGTCAGTGATTCCGATCAACTCGATGCCGATGCCAGTGAAGTCACATTGATGACACTTCACACGGCAAAAGGCCTTGAATTTCCTGCTGTTTTCATCGTTGGCTTGGAAGACGGCATCTTTCCTCACATGCGCTCATTGGGCGAGCCTGAAGAATTGGAAGAGGAGCGGCGCCTTGCATATGTCGGCCTCACCCGTGCACGTGAACGCTTGTATCTGACTAATGCGTGGTCGCGGAACATCTTTGGCGAGACCCAGTACAACCCGCCCAGTCGCTTTCTTGATGAGATTCCAGAGACGTTGACAAAGATGGCTTCGGGCAGCCGTTCCAGCTCGCGGAGATCTTCGGCCAGTGGTTTTGGCGGCGCAGATCGCAATGCAATCGATCGTTTGAGGTCGGGGTTGGTGGAATCGGCCCTGCAGCGAAACCGTTCGTCGTTCAATCGCAGGTCGTCTCAGGGTGCAGCGGCGCTAGGTCTAAAAGCTGGCGACGATGTCGTGCATGGAAAGTGGGGCGAGGGCGTGGTGCTTGAAATCCTCAACGAGGGTGCAGATTCCGAAGCGCTAATCCGTTTTCCTGGTTTCGGAGAAAAGCGCGTGCTGCTTTCTTTGGCACCGATTAAGCGTGCGTGACCTCAAAGCTCGCGACCAATTTCCTGGCCCGCTGACTGTTTCGTTCCGGCGACCACTTGTGTCGCAGTAGCCACAGCACGATCGGCAGCTCGCTCGGCTTCGCGGGCGGGTTTTTGAGATTCCCGAGTTGCTCCAGGGAGCGATGCCTCGGCAATTAGACCCTGTGCTCGCACTTCACGAATGATTGCTTCGGCGATCTTGCTCTCTTTGCGTGGTGTTAGCGATTGACTTTGGGCGACCACGGAAATCGCTGCTCGCATTGCGGAATTGGAGTGAATGATGTCGGAGAGCCTGCGTGACGTTAGGCGTGAGCTTTCGTCACGCGCCACGCGGGCAATCGCAATCTGATTTCGCTGCCAAACGTCGTCGTTCGGACTGAGGTTGGTAGCTGGTGATGATGCTGTTTCAAGAATCTTGCGCGCGATGTCGGCGATTGGGCCTTGTCGGCGTGGCTGGGCCGCCGCTGGGGCCGGAGCTTCTGGCGTCGGGGTTGCCTCGACGCTTGGTTCTTGGTTCTCTGACTCGATCGATGGGGCGGGAGTTGGCGCTGCGGCAATTGCCTTCGGGATCGCAGTCGAACGGTCGCGGAAAGCTCTTGCGCGCTGCACAACAGCGGCGTCAGTGGCCAACACGCGCGTTTGGCGGTCGTGCAGGGTGTAGGTCTTCTCCGTTGCATCCCTGTCGACAGAGTCGAGGTCGATTATCGGCAGCTCTTCGGTGACGTCGGGCTGAGGCCCGTCTTGGCGGTTGGGGGAGGGTTGTCTTGCTGCGGGTGTCCCGGCGTTGCGGTCGGCCGCGCTCCGTTGAAAGCGACTGAAAACGGCCGACGTGGTGTCCATGACACGCGCGAGGGCAACAGCAAGCAAACGGATGGCCACTCTTGGGCTCGGACCGGTTTGAACAGGGGTTTCAGTTACAAACGCCATGACAACAGGCTACGAAATCCGTCCAAATCGCCCAAGAAATCGACCCGGTTGGTCGCAATGATTCACAGTGTCCTATTAATCATGCGATACACTGCATAAATATGAACGTGCAAGATCTCAAGGGTAAGACGATCGCTTTCATGGCGAGTGGCGGTTTGGACAGCGTGACAACTACGCACTGGCTGACCTCGCAGGGCGTGAATGTGGTGACGTTTACTGCCGACCTCGGCCAGCCCGACGAAACCAACCTTGAAGACATTGCCAACCGGATGCGCGTTGCCGGGGCAGTGGAGGCCGTGATTGTCGATCTTCGCGAGCAGATGGCCGAAGCCGGAATTGCCGCTGTTCAAGCGCAGGCAATGTATGAAAGCCGCTACTGGAACACGACGCCGTTGGGTCGTTATGTCACAACGGCCGGCATTCTTCCGCATCTTGAAGAACGTCAAATTTCTGTTCTGAGCCACGGTGCAACGGGGCGCGGAAACGATCAGGTTCGTTTTCAGCTCATCACCAACATGTTGAATCCAGCAATCAACGTGTACGCACCGTGGAGGGACGAGCATTTCCTCGCCAAGTTTGGGGGGCGCGAGGAAATGCTCGATTACTGCAATGAAAACAACCTTGTCCTCCCTCATCCAAAAGAGGCGTTGTATTCAACGGATGCGAACCTGCTCGGCCTCACGCATGAAGCAGGAGAGCTTGAGCACCTCACCGTTCCGGCGTCGTTTGTCAACCCCGGCATGGGTGTTCGTGCAACGGAAGCACCCGACAAGCCCGAGCAACTTTCCATCACTTTTGAAAAGGGTGAGCCCGTAGAAATCAACGGCGAGACCGTTGCCAGCGCCGCAGATGCGATGTTGATGCTCAACGAAATTGCGGGTCGCAATGCAGTGGGCATTGGTCTGCACTTGGTCGAGAACCGATTTGTTGGCACCAAGTCTCGCGGTGTTTATGAGGCGCCCGGCATGGAGGCGCTGGGAAGTGCATACGCGTTTATGCTCGAGCTGATTCTCGACCGACGCACAAAGGACTTTTACGACTTCGCGTCGAACTTCTTGGCTAAGCAGCTGTATCAGTCCTATGGCCTCGACCTTGGTTCGCAACTCGCGTCCGATGTCGTTGCGAGCGTTGCGAAACATGTCAGCGGAACTGTGACTGTTGAGCTTTATAAGGGCAATGTTTCGTTCGTATCGGTGGCCGACGCGCCGCATTCGCTCTACATCGAAGAGAACGCGTCAATGAGTGCAATTGGTTCTTTCGACCACTCGGATTCCGAAGGCTTGTTGCGTGTTTTGGGAGTCGGCGCTGTTGCTACAGCCACCCAGGGGCAGGTTTCGCGCAGTTTCTTGGGCAACCAGATCTAGCCGACCAGGCTTGCTGAGCCGGCATCGTTTGCGTGCGCGGCCGGCTCTGCTTGGGCCTTGTCGCGTGAGGCAACCATGTTGTCGGCAAAGCGATAACACGCTTCCTGGAATGCGGTGCGCAACTGCTCTTTGGACGCCTTGTTTGGAGTTTCACCAACACGGTCGTTGAGCGCCGTGATTAGCGCACAGTTCCATTGCGCTTGTTGTTTTCTGTCTGCCTTGTCGCCGAGTTGTTTCTTGCGGAGGTAGGCGACCAGCTTGAGGTTGGCGAACTCAACTGCCTTGTCTGCGACGGGTCGACCGTTCTCATTGACTGCAGCGCCGGCCTTTTGGACCATATTGAGGTAGGCGCCGTGAGCCTTTCCGCTTTCGTCATTCGCGTTGGGTACTGCCCGACGGACAACAATGCTGGCTAGCTGTTCAAAGTCGTACCCGTAAGAGGCGCGGGCGGCCCACTTTTTTGAGGTTTCTGGACGGTGGCGCCCCTCGTAGGATGACGTTGTTGCGCGCGGCCTTCCGATTTGAGGTGCGTCGGGAGCGCCCTTTGTTTGTGGGCCCACCCCGACCAAGCGGTCGCGTTGTGTCGCTGTCATTGCAAAGTGCCTCTCGAAGAACCTGACAATTGGCGATCTTGATTTCGCATTGCTTGACCCGGTGCCATCCCAAGCCGCCTGATTTGCCGAAGGCTCGCCTGAAGACCTACCTGAAGTCCTTGGCGAACGTGTCCTGGTTTGCACCTTGGGTCGGCCACTTGCGCCGCCGTTCTGCGTGTTCATCATGTCGTCCAGGGCATCGGTTCCGTTTTTCTGTCCAGGTTGCCGTTCAGATTGACGCCTGGCCTCTCCCCGCGATGCTGCGTCTTGCGGGGCCTGTTGCTGGGGTTCTTGGTTGTTCGCAGCGGGTGGTTCGGTTGGCTGCTCTTGGGCTTTCGGCGCAGCGGGCTGCTCTTGGGGAGCGGGCTCTTGCTCAACAGGTTCCTGCTGAACGGGTTCCTGCTGAACGGGTTCCTGCTGAACGGGTTCCTGCTGAACGGGTTCCTGCTGAACGGGTTCCTGCTGAACAGGTTCTTGGGCGGGTTGCTCCTGGGCGGGTTGCTCGGCCTTGGGTTGAGTGTCTGGCCGGTCTCGTCGCGCCTGCTTCTTAACCACTTCGTCTCGGCTGAAAAAGTCCATTGCGCTTGCGGCCAAAGAGGCTGCCTTTTGGACGAATGTTTGGGGGCTGGCCTTACTCGTTGCTGGCGACATGGACGCTGATCGTAAAAGTGCAGCTAAGTGATCTGCAAATGAAGATTTATTTGGCTCAGGCTTGTTCGGCTTGTGCCTAAGGTGAGGTCGTGGATCTCTTCGAATATCAAGGGAAGCAGTACTTCGCGAGGTTTGGAATTCCCGTGAGTGCTGGCGATGTGGCAGATGACGTCGACACCGCTGTGGCGGTTGCCGAGAAAGTCGGATTCCCCGTCGTGGTGAAGGCTCAAGTTCAAGTCGGAGGCCGTGGAAAGGCCGGCGGCATCAAGCTTGCGAACACTTCCGAGGAGGTGAGAACGCACGCTTCAAACATTCTTGGCATGGACATCAAGGGACACACGGTCGAGAGGGTTTGGCTAGAGAACGCTTCGGACATTTCCGAGGAGTACTACGCCTCTTTCACGCTTGATCGCGTTGCCAAGAAGCACCTCTGCATGCTTTCCAAGGAAGGTGGTGTCGAGATCGAACAAGTTGCGGAAGAGAATCCCGACGCCATCATCAAGGCTCACATTGACCCCGTTGATGGTTTTGGTGAAGACCAGGCGCGCAAGTTGGTCGCCGAGGCAGATTTGCCAGAAGTTGCTCGCGATGGTGCGGCCAAGATTCTCACTCAGCTGTACGAGGTCTACACAAAGGGTGACGCCGACTTGGCGGAGATCAACCCGCTGATTCTGACTCCTGACAACCGCGTTCACGCGCTTGATGCAAAGGTCAGCCTGGACGACAACGCCGAGTTCCGTCACGAAGAATGGGCCGAGTACCGCGAGACCGAAGTCCTCGACGAACGTGAAAAGTTCGCTCGCGAGAAGGGCCTGAACTACATCGGCCTTGACGGCACGGTTGGAATCATCGGCAACGGTGCGGGCCTTGTTATGAGCACGCTCGATGTTGTTAACCAGGCCGGAGGTTCTGCGGCCAACTTCCTCGATGTCGGGGGAGGCGCCGGGGCTGACTTGCTCGCCAACGCAATTGAAGTTGTCAACAGCGATGCAAACGTCAAGGCAATCCTCATCAACATCTTTGGCGGAATCACCCGGTGCGACTTGGTTGCCGAAGGCATCATCGCTGCCATCGGACGCGTCAAGGTCAACTCTCCAATTGTGGTTCGCCTTGATGGAACTAATGCCGAAGAAGGACGCGCAATGTTGAAAGAACACGAGTCAGACACCTTGATTGCTGCACAAACGATGCTTGAAGCTGCACGCATGGCTGTCGACATCGCTGCTGGAAAGTCGGTGAATGCATGAGCATTTTTGTTAACAAGAACACCAAGGTTGTTGTGCAGGGCGGTACCGGTTCGCAGGGTCGTTTCCACATGCTGCGCAACAAGGCGTATGGAACCAACGTCGTTGCGGCTACAAACCCTAAAAAGGCCGGGACTGATGTCGAAGGCGTGCCGGTTCTCGGTTCTGTAAAGGAAGCCGTTGACCACTTCGGTGCAGACACCTCGCTTGTGTTTGTTCCGCCGCCTGCGGTCCAAGGTGCCGTGCTTGAAGCAGCCGAAGCGGGCGTCAAGTTGATTGTTGTGATCACCGAAGGCGTTCCAGCGCAAGACGAGGCCTACTTTTACAACAAGCTCGTTCAGGACTATCCAAACGTGCGGTTGTTGGGTCCTAACTGCCCGGGTCTGATTACGCCTGGTGAGTGCAACATTGGAATTACTCCTGGTGAAATTGCAACGCCTGGTGGTCCGGTTGGAATTGTTTCTCGTTCCGGAACCCTCACCTACCAAGCTCTTTATGAGTTGTCGCAGCAGAACATTGGTGTGACGACTTGTGTTGGTATTGGTGGAGACCCAGTTCCTGGCACCAACTTTGTTGACTGCCTCGAGGCTTTCGAGAACGACGCAGAGACCAAGGCCGTCATCATGATTGGCGAGATTGGTGGTGCTGAAGAAGAGCGCGCTGCGGACTTCATCGGAACCAAGATGTCAAAGCCGGTTGTGTCTTACATTGCCGGCCAGACTGCGCCTCCCGGAAAGAAGATGGGCCACGCCGGTGCCATCGTTTCGGGCAATGTTGGAACGGCTGCCGGAAAGATGTCTGCGCTTCAAGAAGCGGGCGTCAAGGTTGCAAAGAATCCAACCGAAGCAGGCGAATTGATGGTGGAGACCGTCCGTTCGTTGTAGGCGTTCAGTAATTCCTCAGATAGTTGCGGGACAAAAAACCCGGTGCACTGCACCGGGTTTTTTGTTTCCCGGGCTTGCTACTGCTCGTAGTTGGTTGGAATTGCCGGGTCTCCTGGAGCGAGTCTGTGTGCATCTGCCGGGAGTTGGGCGAGCGCGTTGCGCAGGTGCGTTCGAGCGTCGCCGATGGTGTCGCTGTTCACGCGGGTGCCATTGCGCACGAGTGGCACGCTGAGGCCTACTCGGGCGTTTGTGTCCGGCAGCTGAGCTTGGGAAGTTGTTACCAGTTCCGCCGTTGCAATGCCGGAGTCGTTGAACTTTCTAAATGCTTGCTTGCGTCCGCCCCGCGTTGCTTTGTTTTCACTCTTTTTCGCAACGGGTTGCATTTCTCCGGAGCCGTCTTGTCTGGCAACCAGTTTGTAAACGAGTCCAGCCGTTGGATGCCCCGACCCTGTGACGAGGCTTGTTCCCACGCCGTAAGCGTCGACCGGAGCGCTCGCAAGTGCTGCAATTGCGTGCTCGTCAAGGTCGGAAGTGACGACAATTTTGGTGTCATGCGCTCCGAGAGAGTTGAGTTGATCTCGCACGATGTGGGCTCGCGCAACCAAGTCTCCAGAATCAATGCGCACGGCGCCCAGGTCTGCACCCGCAATACGCACCGCGCTTTCAACAGCCGACTTCACGTCGAAAGTGTCGACAAGCAGTGTCGTGTTCTTGCCAAGGCTGCGGACTTGCGACGCAAAGGCTTCGTCCTCCGTGTCGTGAAGCAGCGTGAATGCATGAGCACTGGTGCCCATGGTGGGAATTGAATAGGTCGCACCGGCTTGCAGATTGCTTGTAGCGTCGAAGCCGGCGATGTAAGCAGCGCGTGCGGCTGCCACCGCGCCGTATTCATGCGCACGACGAGACCCCATTTCATTGCAAGATCGTGAACCGGCCGCAAGCTTCATGCGCGCTGCGGCTGACGCGACTGACGAATCGAAGTTGTAGATCGACAACGCAAGCGTTTCAAGGACGACCGCTTCGCCGAACGTTGCTTCAACCGTGAGAATGGGGGAGTCCGGAAAATATGTTTCGCCTTCGCGGTAACCGTCGATGTTGCCGGAGAATCGGTAGTTCTCCAGCCAGCTGGCTGTTTGGTCGTTGACGATGTTGTTGGCGGTCAAGAACTGGAGTTGATCGCTGGTGAAGCGGAACCGCTCCAATGCATCAAGAAATCGACCAACGCCGCAAACGACGCCATATCGCCGACCATTTGGAAGTCGTCGCGCGAACATCTCGAATACGCATTTGCGATGTGCGGAACCGTCTTCAAGCGCGGCTTGAAGCATGGTCAGTTCGTACTGGTCGGTCAGCAGGGCAGGGCTGTTGTCCACCAGCCCATTGTTACCCCCGCACCCCGACCCCGCTCGCCCCACTGTTTCCCGCCCGCCCCGCGCGCGACCGCGCGGATTGCTTCTCGTTGACGTTATGGACGCCGATGAACGCAAAAGTCCAGGTCGCGATGTCGCGAAAGGTGCGTAACGTCAACGAGAAGTACGGGAGGGGTGAGTCGAGAAGCACGGGAGGGGTG
>JBDIBA010000009.1:0-48758 GCA_039812705.1 Acidimicrobiia bacterium | reverse complement strand
CGCCGAGCGAAGTGAACCTGCTCGCTTCCACCATCGACGCTCGTTACAAGACGTTCGTGCTCGTGGCGGCATACGGCGGCCTGCGCTTTGGCGAGATGGCAGCGCTTCGTGTTGAGCGCATTGACTTCCTACGCAATCGCCTCTTCGTCGCCGAGACTGCAGTGGAGGTGAAGGGCTATCACCACGTCGGACCCCCCAAGACACGTGCAGGACGGCGCTCAGTTCCGCTACCTCGCTTCGTGATGAAGTCGCTCGAAGAGCACTGCAAGGGACTGACGGCTGACGCTCTCGTGTTCCCTGCGCCTGAAGGTGGCTATCTGCGTGCGTCACTGTTCCGCCGACGCATCTGGCACAAGGCAACTAAAGCAGCGGGGGTGGCGCCGCTTCGACCGCATGACCTCCGGCATACTGCCGTTGCACTTTGGATCGCAGCGAAGGCAAGCCCGAAAGAGGTTGCTGCTCGTGCCGGACACGCTTCGGTTGTCACCGTGCTCGACAGATATGGACACCTGTTGCCGGGTTCCGAGGATCAAGTGAACGATGCACTCGAAGCGATGGCTAATTCTGTGTCTGCGCCTACTGCCGAAGTGATCGCTCTACCGCAGTCGAACTAGCGACCGCCAGGAACGTCACGCTTCAGAAGTAGCCATGGAAGGTCACGCTGTTCGGTAGGAACCGACGTAACTGCATCCCAACCGTCGTCACCCAACTCTTCCAGCTCGGTAAACCAGTCTTGCGAAGCTGTGTCGAGAAGCTTGTACTCAAAGCGCGGTTTCAAGACGAAAACCCTTTCAAAATCGGACTCTCGTGTCATTTTCGTGTCACGTTGAGTCGAACGGCACCAAACAAAAGCAACTGCAACGCCGTGACCAGGGACAACGCAGTGGGCGTAACAGGACTCGAACCTGTGACCTCTGCCGTGTGAAAGCGGACCAAACGAACACGGGCGGACCTCTACGGACGAAATCGGCAGCTCACGGCGGGTTTGCGGACGTCAGCGGACCCCGGCGGACAGGGGCGGATGTGCCCTCCGTGTGCCCTCGTCGGTCGCTTCGGGCGTCCCATTCTTGCCCGTCATTCACCAATGAGTCGACCGAAACCTCAGATTCCCAACATCCTTCGCAATGTTGGGTAGTCGCTAACGTCATTGCCCATCAACGATTCTTCAATCCAGTCCCCCAGTTGTTCGATCGGTGGGGTCGGCGAAACAAGCGCTTCGATATACCGCAACCAATGCCACGACATTTGCAAACTCAGTTCGGTAGACAGCGGCGAACCGTGATGAAAACCACTGCCCGAGGACGCAGCCATCGAAATCGAATTACCACCTCCGTGCGATGCTATTGACAGCTCGGCAAATTCAGCTGCATACCGATAGCTCCAACTATTATCTGGGCCCAGCAAATCAATGCGATCAAGGTGCAGTGCCATGTCTTTGAACGACATTCCACGTCTTGCATCAAACCCGGCACTGGTTAGCCAGTCGTAGATCACATCCTCACCCTCCGGCACCTCATATTCTTCCGGCAACTGTTCCGTAGGATCGTAAAAGATGCCTTGCAAGAGCCGTTTTCTGTCATGCGCCACATTGCAAAGGATGGAAGCAAATTGTTCGTCTGAACCTCGATAAGCAAGCCTCCCGGTAACCACCGCCTCAAGTACCGCCCTTGCGGTTGCAGCACTTGCATAGACGCAATCGGTTTCCGCAAGCACTCGCAACTCGCGAATACGCACGATGCAATAGGCATACGCGAGATTTACAAAACTCCGCTTATCAGGCGTTGCAGAAAGTGATCTGCCACCTACGGATGTTTCGACTTGACGTATGTATTCATCAATCGCGTCGAGCGTGTTTGCTTTCATTATCAGCACATTCCAAGCTAAGCCGGTCGACCGTGGTTCTGGTCAAGAAACACAATCGGATAGTGATCAAAGTATTTCGAAGAAACTTCGGTCGACGACAGGCATCGTCTGCACGCCAAGTCCTGTTTGCTGTAGCAAGTCACACAAACGATCTCCGTCGATCAAATCGATCGGAGCACCCCCGCGCTTCGCTTCATCTCGCGCTCGCGCCGTAAACACGCCCGTGGTTATGAAGAAGCCCTTGTCGCCACGCTGCGACATGGCTCCGCGAAACTCACGAATCTTGTTCGGTTGAACCGCTTTTCCTTGCGCATATCGCTTCGCTTGAAAGAAGACCGGAAAACTGAGCAACGAAACTTCCAGTACGCCAATGCCATCAAGACCTTCATCGTCGGAATGCGACGTCACTTCCACGTCACGACATCCGACCTCACGGAGCAATCGTGCACACAGCCGCTCGAACGCGTCTGGCGAAATTCGCGTCAAGACCGATAGCAGCTCGCTCTTCCAATCATCACTCACTGAATCCGCAAGTGACTCCTCAACTTCGGCATCCGACTCAACACCGACGTGGCCAGTGGCTTTCTGTTTCGCACGACGCATGCGCGCTTCGAGCCGAACGCTCCGGTTCTGATGAACCAATGCACTTTCACCCTGCTCCAACAGTTCGCGTCCGTACGGCGTCACGGACCAAACACCACGCTGCGAGTTCTCCGCAGCTCCGCACATCTTCAACGAACTGATTGCAAAACCAACTCTGCTGAGCACAATGCTCGTGCCTTCACGCTTATTCTCCGGGCCATAGGACACTGCAAGTTGTTCATCGGAGAGACCTGCTTCAACAACTGCACGTTCCTTTATTTCGCTTCGCGTCAATGACCCACCACCATTAACCAGCGCTGCCAGAACTGGGAACATCAAGTCTTCGTACGTCGGAATTGCTACCTCAGCCATCACGCACCCACCGGACTCTCATATTCGGAATTTTTCAACACGGACGAAAAGGTCCAACCGTGGTGCCGCATCCAAACGACGATGTCAACCGTTCTCAACTCTGACAGAACCAACGCGTCACCGCCCACTTCCGATCTAACTGAGCGCACCGAGTCAAACAATGCCGGTGCATCCACGCGCTTGGAGCGCGTTACCCACAGTTCCCACCAGTTCGATAGTTGACTGATTGCGCAGCCCGTCATCGCTTTCACCACGACCGAATCCTTGATCGGGATCAGCGATGGCCTTTTCGCTGAAAGGATTTTGCTTCGCGTTACGACGCCAAGCGGGCGCAAAAGATGCCACAGCCGATCGGCCGCTTCACCCTCGGCGAGCAGATCAGGAGCATCGGCTATCGCAAGTTTCGGAATTTGCCGAAGCAAAGCCGACGCTTGCGCGTTTACATCGTTCAAGAGCCAGGACATCTTCGCAGGTTGAGCCGGAATCGATAGCGCTTGAACTGCCAAGACATCCCAGGGCGTGAACAAATCCGGATCGCTTCTCGAAATAAGATCCTCGAATTTGGCCCCCGTATACGAGGCTTGCCCTTGTTCCTCGCCAAGATATGTAGCAAGTGACTTCACTGCTCGATCTCGCTCGACACCCTCAAAATACTGAGACGGGTCAATCTCAAACTTTTCGCAACGCTTCACGATGTCCTTTCGGCCCTTTGATCCCGCCAAACCGATGACTTGACGTCCTGAATGCATTTGACGCTATCGGCGACGGACTAGGTCGCGTCGGCAAGACTCCGGAATCTTCGGCGACACGAGCACCCAGCACCTCGAAAACGCTAGGAGAGCGAACGGCGCAACGCAGAAATCGATTCGACAAGATCACCGAGGCGATCGCAGATCTTCACGTACGAGCTTGGCGGAATGAACGCCCCTTCCGACCAGAGCACGCCCTGTAACTCGGATAGCCGAACCTCCACATCTTCGATTTCCGGCACTGGACCTCTTCGCTGGTTTTCGGACACTGGACGGCGACAAGTGCCATCCATTTACTTGTCCTATTCGTCCCAATTTGTTACGCACTGTCGGGCACTGCGATTACAAGACCAACCAAAAGGCTCTCCCGCCAGGCAATTCTCGTAGTTGTCGCACCCACTCCGTAGCATGTGCGTCGTGCCGGAACTGAAATACGATGCCTACTTGTTAACCAGACTCCCGGAAGGCGATTCCCAGGTTCATCGCCTCTGTAACCCGCCCGACGCACGCTATGAGAAACACGCTCGCTTGCTCGAAAAGTGGTTCAACGACCTCGCCCCGAGCAATCAGCACCTCTACGATCGGCTCACCAACCCCGACCCGAAAGAATTCGAGTCGGGCCGGTGGGAACTCACGGCAGGCCGATTCTTCGCCGGTCGCGAGTACAAGGTCGAGTTCGACCCGAAGGTTCCCTCCACCACACCCGGCAAGCCTCCCAAGACGCCTGACCTTCGCGTCGACAACGGCGAGCTTCGATATCTCGTCGAGGTCTTCCACCTCAACCCGAGCAACGACGTAATCGAGCAAGAACGTCGATACTCACAACTCTCGAACGAACTCACGTCGAGGCTCAACTTCGACGACGCTCTCGTCTCGGTCACCATCGCGCGCAGCGACGCTCTCGACACTTACCCCAAAGTCGAGACGGTGGACTCAATGGTCGAATTGTTGCAAGAGTGGCTTGACCACGGGCATGAGGGCCGATTCGAGCACCATCGCGGCAAGTTGCCTTTCTGGGCGTACTGGATGCCACACAGTGAGAAGTACGTCTCGGTGACGCCGCTCGGGGGCGCGATCGGTGGCGGTCAGCGAATCCAAGCCCGCATCGACGACAAGCTCGGCAGTTACCGCGATGTTGACGACACGCTCGTGCTGTTCATCGCCGCCGACCATTGGACAATCACGATGCACGGAATGATTACGGCGATGTTCGGCAATGAGCAGATCAGCTTCGACGCGAACGACCCAACCAATGAGGAACGCGTCTCCGTCCGCTACGGCGGCGGCATCCCCATCGACGACGAAGACTACGTGGGCGGTTCGCTCGTCGAAGGCGGTGTCATGGGCCAACCTGCGACAAAGATCATCGCCGGTTGCATCTTCGCTCGGCACACCTTGTTCAACGAAGACACGGGTTCTTGGAACGTCGAAATCACCTACGTGCACAACCCGTATTCCGATCGTCGCTTGCCCGACGACACTTTCGCCCCCTTCGCCGAGCATCAAGTCGATGGGCCGGTTATGCGGTGGGTCCGTGACGGTGACGGTCTCGCCGTGATTCTTGATTAGCAGAAAGGAACTCGCGTTGGTCGAGTCCACTTGGAACACAAGAGAGCTTCCGATTCTCGAAGCTCTTGCAAAATTGGAAGCATCCGACGATTCGATCGAGCGCATCAACCTCGATGAACTCGTCGAGCGAAGCGGTGTGCCAGTCGAAGCCGGTCGTCGTGCGGTTTGAGCGCTCTATGATGACGGCTACATCACGGGTGTCGACGCGCCGTCGTAAGGGGGGCCGAGACATCATCGACATCACGCTCACCGGCAGAGGTCGCCGCGCCGTCGGCTCTTGGCCCGGCGAGGGCGATGCCTACGACAAGATCATCGCCGCTATTGAAGCGCGCATCGACGACGAGCCCGACCCCGAGAAGAAGAGTCGGCTTCGCAAAGGTGCCGAGGGCATCGGCGGCATGGGTCGCGACCTGTTCGTCGAGATCGCAGCCGCAGTTACCTCAAAGCAAGCGGGTGCATGAGATGACGGAAAACTCGAAATGGGTCGAAGCCGATTGGGTTGCAAATGTCGCAAGCACGCGCCTTGTGACCCTCCGAGATGGGCGCAAAGTACGGTTTGCGCGCAGCGCGCTCGAAGGCATGTTGAACCAGGTGCGCGACGGCGAGTTCATCCCCATCAACGCCGAGCATCTTGGCATCTACCCGCCGATGGGTCGCTGGGTAGACGGCGAAATCGTTGACCTACCCGACGGGGAGTCGGAGTTGCGCTTCTTCGGCAAGGCATTGCCCTCGCTGCACCCGGTGGAAGGCGACATCGACGCCCTTGCCCTTGCAACAACCGCCCGAGACATCGATGAACTACCGCAGGTGCAAGCACGCTTCATCGTCGAAGCGCGGAACTACGAAGACGACGACTTCACCGAACTGAAAAAGGAAGCACCACTCGAAGTCGACACGCGGGAACAGTGGTCCGTGCTTCCCCCTATCGAGTGGGTCTTGCACTTCGAGGCCGTTCAGGGCGTGCTCGGTTACGTGGGCATCAAGTTCGTCGATGCATGGCTCGACAAGGTTTTCGGCGTATCCATCGATAGCGTGGTCAAGTGGGTCAAGCGTTCACGAAAGAAAGTGAAGCAACCCGAGCGGGCACAGTTGTTCACTCTGAACTTCGACCTCGGCAATGGTGGAACTGTCGCCGGTTCGATTCCCCTCACCACCTCGGACGATGCGGAGTCAGAAGCAATCTTGCAAGCGGCACTTGCAAAAAGCGGAGAACTAGCACGCTTCGCTGCAGAACAGTCGCAATCGGAATTGCTTCCCGGCGCACGACACGTCATGTTCTTGTGGAGTGACAGTCGGTGGAGGCTCGCGTGGTACAACGACGGCGAATCCAACAAGGTTATGAACTGGTTTCTCCAAGATGGGCCGGACCCGACCATGTTTCTCGGTCGTCCTGGCATATCGGGATTGCCGGCGATCGAATCAGCGGACGACCCCGACGACAACGCTCAACAAGAGGATGACCGGGAGTGAGCTACCAACTTTCAACCAACTCATGGCAAGGGCAACGCACAATATTCTGGCCAAGCTTAGTGGTGCGCCCAAAGAAGCTTCTTTGTCGCCCATCGAATACCGACGCCATAGCAGGGAGTGAGGCTTGGCCCCGATGAGCGAGTTGCGAAACGAACGCATCGAAACTGCAAAAACCGCCCTGCCTTCGGGAGACGGATGGATACGAGCCATCATTCAATTCGTAGACGATAAGTTGGAGCTGCGCTATGCGCGTATAAACGCAGGCACTGATTTGCCGATCCCACCATCGAAATCATGGGCGTACGAAGGGCTCGTGTTCATCGCCGAAAAAGTAGAAATGGCCGCGGTCACAGAATCACTCTCAAACAAAGCTTCGGAAAAATCCAAAGTTGTTAACTTTTTGTTAACCGGCCTGACCAGGGCTTGTTTACGTGGGCGTAACAGGACTCGAACCTGTGACCTCTGCCGTGTGAAGGCAGCGCTCTAACCACCTGAGCCATACGCCCGCGAAATGCGAAATGCGAGGCGAACTTAACAGGCTCAGTCCTGCGCGCGCGTTTCGGTCATGCCCAACAGACCGGGCTCGGTTGCGCGGCGGCGCTCCAATTGCGGGTCGCGCGCACGTTTGGATTTTGCCTTGTCGATGTTCATGCGCATTCCCGACAGCACGTATCCGCGATGCACGCCTCCGGCGAAACCCAACCGCTCGGCGCCGGGGACTTCGACAACGATCTGCGCAGAACGAACCGTTGCTTTCAACTTGGTTGGGACTTGAGCCATTTCATCATCGGTTCGCTGAAACAGCCGGACAGTTTTTGAGAACGGCAGGGTCTTCCCGCCGACTACCGCAGTAGCTGTGAAATCGCCATCGCGCCAAGCAATGCTGCGGGTCTCGGCGTCGCTGTGCCAACCAAGTGCGCCGACTTCTGCCGGGAAGCCCCAGCGCGCGCGCAACACCCGGCGTGCTGCATTGGAGCTGACGACCGTGGTCGTGGCATGAAGACCAACACGAAGCCCGCTACAAACAGGTTCCAATATGGAGAACACTAAAAATGGCCCGGCCGGGGAATCGTCGAATCGTTCGGCCAAGAAGATGCAGCCGCCCGTCACCCTCCGCAAACCAGCAGGCAGCGCAATGCGTTGTCCGCGCGGCGGTCGCTTCAGAAAGCCGACGACGCCCTCGCCAAAAAGTGCCCAGGGCTGATCGGTTTCTTCCATGCCCGACAATCTATTGCCGGGCCCAATTTCGTGTCGGACTTAGCCGCAAGCGGGGGCAGCATTTTGGCCAATCACGCCATGGACCCGCTGGAACTCCAGCGACCCAGAGACTCTCTGTACTCGCCGATCCGATCATCAATGTCCTCGACGCTCAAAATGCGCGCGGACTCCTGAGAGGGGGAAATGAGGCAGATCGACGCCTGAAGGACCGGCCTATTGAGGACGGCTGCGACAATCCAGGCGTAGGTAATCAGCTGCCACTGGTAGTAACCGACCAGGTCGTTGGCGTGAGCATCATCTTGAACAAGGTCGGTTTTCCAGTCAACGATGACCAGGCCGTCGCCTCGCTCGAACACGAGGTCTGCTTGGCCCTGCACCACTAGGCCGTCAATCGAGCCCAACAGGTCGAGTTCTTTCCAATGTTTCGATTGCGCGGCTTCGGCCACCAACGGACTGGTGAGCGCCAAGCGCGCGGATTTCGCGATGTCGTTACGACGCTCCAGTAACTCAAAGCGTGTTGCAGCGCCTTCAACCAATGACGGGTCGACGTCGGTGTCTAGGTCTTGGTGCTCCATGACCATGTGAACAGCACTGCCGAACCGCTTAGCCGCGTCGGCTGCAACAGGATCGGCGTGCCATCGCGGCTCAATTGCGCGCGCCGCGCCGAATAGCTTCGCGGCAGCTGTCCCCGAAAGCGTCTCGCTCACCGACGCTCGTTGCAATAAGTCAACAAGATCGGTCTCGTCCTCCCCTGCTGCAACGCCAGGAATATCGGCGCTGCGGCCAACTGGAAATACTTCGACGTTTGCAGCTGCCGATTCTTCAATCGACCGTGCCAGGGCCGCAGCCAACGACTTGTCGGTTGCGGTGTGAAGACTGACGACCAGATGGTCGCGCGCGCGAGTGCAGGCAACGTATGCCAAGCGAACATCTTCTTCGGCATCGGCAGCCTTATGCTCTTTTAGGGCCGTTTCATATCCAGTCGTCGTGACTGATGTCGACAAAGCAATCTCGGGCGAACGCGTGGGGCCCCAAATGACCTTCGGTGTTTCACGCGGCGACTTGCCGCTCCCCATTCCGACAACGAACACAATTGGAAACTCGAGACCCTTGGACGAATGCACGGTCATTAGACGCACTGCATCATCGTCGGAATCGGGGTTGATGGTTGCAACGGCGTCGGCATCTTCGGAAACCCGGTTCCCAGCCCAAGCAACGAAACCCGCCAAACCAGTGCTGGAATCATGATTCCATCCACGCACCAAGTCTTGAAAGTAACGAATGCGAGCCCAGCTGTCGCGCGGCCTGTCAAAAGCACAAACCCGCGCAAACATGTCGGTGACCGCAATGACACGTTCAACGAGTTCCGCAACGGTCAGCCAATGGCGTTGCTCGTGCAATGCCAGCAGTGTCGCCATCGCTTGAGGCACGGAACCATTCGACAAAGATTCAACTGTGTCGACCTTGCGATAGTCCCAATCGTGTCCGGCTTCGCGCCATTCAATGAGGTCAATGTCGGTACATGCAAAGGCGATCGAACGAAGCGACGCAACAACGGCAATGGAGTCAAGGGGGTCTGACACTGCGCGGACAATGTTGAGCAAGTCGGCCACTTCCTGCGTCTGCCACAGCTTCTCCCGCCCTTCAATTCGATACGGAACATTGAACTCTTCAAGACTGCGTCGCAACCGACTTAGAGATGTTCGAGCCGGGAACACAATTGCAATGTCGCGAAATCGCGCGCCACGGGCCTCGCCATCGCGACCAATTGGCCAACCGTCGTCACGCGCCCGCCTGCATAGTTCGGCAACCTCGTTGCACTCAACAGCCCTGACATCGGCCGCCAAGCCTCGCTTGCGCTTTGCTCCGCCCTTGCCTTTACCGGTTCCTTCGGTTGCAAGGTCGACCGAATCTGAGTCGGCCGATGCACCAATGACCCTCACACTTGCGGACGTCTCGGCGCGACTGGCGACGAGTTCGCCAGTAGTGATGCCGACTTGATTGCCAAAGGCGTGACCGAACACGACATTGACCCAATCAATAACCCCAGACTGTGTGCGGAAGTTCGCCGCAAGTCGCACAACGCTATCGGCGCCTTGCCTTTCGCGAACCTCAGAAAACAGTCGAGGTTCCGCGCGGCGAAAACGATAGATCGACTGACGCGGGTCACCAACGGTGAACAACGCAAGCGCGTTCGGTTCGCCATCGCTCGTCAACAACTCAACAAGTTCGGCTTGCAACGAGTCCGTGTCCTGAAACTCGTCCACGTACAAATGCGTAAATGTTTCGCGGAGTCGTTGTCGAACTTCGGCGTTGTCGCGCACGATTCGACAAACCAGAACCAACAGATCGTCATAAGTGCAACTGCCTACAAAGTGTCGATGGGCGGCAGCTTGTCCAACTTCGGTCGCCATTAAGGCAGACATCTCGATCACGTACCACTGAGCAAGCCGGCCCACCTGTTGCACACAAGCGGCGGTGACGTCATCCCACGCGCTCTTGACCACCTTTGCATCGCCGCCCCAACTTGCGCCCTTGCCTCCGCGGCCGGGGCCGCCGATGCCGGCGCGCAGCAGGCCGATCTGAGCACTGCGCTCGAGTTGGTCGAAGCGCTCGAGTTCTTGGACAAACGCCGGAACAACCTGTTGCATGTGGACAGCCAACTTGTCTTCTTCATCGGTGCACAGCTGGCGATAATCCAGCAACAATGCCAGGCGTCTGCGAACGTCGGAAACATCGAGCTTTGGAACTTGTTGGCGCGGAAGTTCCAGGATCTGTTGTGCGTCGTGCCACTGAGCGTCGAGCTCTATGAACAACGGCTTCAATCGCTTTGGCTCAATGTCGAGCTCGAGACCGATTCGCAACAACCGCTCTAGTTCCTCGCTGCGTTCCTGAGCGCCGAAGGTCGAGGCAATGAAAGCGCGCCAACGCTTGTCTCGAATGAGACGCGACTCGATGTCGTCAAGCACATCGAACTCGAAGGGCAATCCGGCTTCGGTGGGAAACATCGACAACACGCGCGATGCAAAACCGTGAATAGTGGAAATGACTCCTTTGTCAAGGTTGCGGCGTGCTTCAAGACAACGCTGCTTAAAGGCCTGGGGTCGCGCATCGTCGTGCTGGACCGCATCGAGCTTGGCTCGCAATCTTGCGCGCAACTCTGAAGCCGCAGCGTCGGTGAATGTGATCGCGACGATCTGGTCGATGCGCGCGGCACCATGACCAAGCGTTTCAACAAGGCGACCAACCAGCGCCGTTGTCTTGCCCGTGCCCGCACCGGCCTCGACAAAGAGGCGGCGCTCGTCGAAACCGTGCACGATTCGTTCGCGAGCCTGCGAATCGAGGATCGGATCGCTTGTGGGGTCATGGGTCTGCTTGCTCACTTGCCGACCTCTTCAGCTTGTTTCAAGGCTGCGAAACGCTCATATGCCGGCGAACCGGCTTTGCGTTGCACAAGCCCTTCGCGATCTTGCGGACACAACGGCTTGAACGCGCAATGGCGACAGTTTTCGCGGTCCTGTCCCGGAACCAAAGGAAACAGCCCGTCTTCAATGCCATCACCAATGACGGTAACCACGTCTCGCAACCGGGACGAGACGTTCTCCTGGTTTAACTCGTTGACAACTGATCGTTCGTTCCAAACGTGCCAGTAGGCGCCCGCAACCTCTGGGTCATCGACTCCCGCGCCCCTCATCTGCTGCGCGAGGAACTCTGTGTAGAGCGCGACTTGCATGATGGCGCCGTCGCCCACCGGGTCTTTCTTGACACCCGAAGTCTTTGTTGCCGCGCCGGTCTTGTAGTCGTAAGCAACCGCACGAGTGCCGTCTTGCGAGTAATCAACACGGTCAATGCGTCCCCGGAAATGGACGGGCGTTCTGTTGTTACGCATAACAGCAAACTCACTTACACCTGGCTCGCCGAAAGAAACCTCGGCGCCCCCGCCGCCGGCCACCACATCAAAGTGCTTACGCAACTGTTGGTCCTTTTCCAGCAGCGCCTTCAACACTGACTCTGCAAAAGACTGCTCGACCTCCCCTAACAAGCCTGGCGGAAGATGGCCGCGCTCGGCTGCCGCGGCTAGCTCTTCTCTGGCAATGCTTTGCAGCAAAGCAATTTCTTCATCGGACCATGGCTGGCTGGGCTGCTTAGGCTCCACCGACCCCAAAAACCGTTCGAGAATGTGGTGAACGAGGATTCCGCGCTCTTTGGGATCGAAAACAAACACGTCGTCTTCGTCAGGCACCTCCTTGAGATTCAGCACATAGGTCAGGAAGTACTTGAACGGACACGTGGCCCAAGTTTCAAAGCGCGAGGCGGACATCTTCCGGTTACTCAGCTCAAGCGAATCGCGCGCAGACACAACACCGTCGCGCGAGGTCAAGTCGTCGCGTATGCGCGCTTGTGTAAAGGCAACTGCACCCAAAGGCGCCGATCCGCCTTGCGCAATTGCGTGCAACGACTTAGTGCGCTGCGTGAAAGGCGCCAGCTTCCCAAAGACAAGGTCTGCGTAGGACGAAACACTTTGCATCCACCAATGACCCGATGAGGAAAAGTCCTCGGCAGTCACGTGGTGCCCTGCGATGCGACTGGCAACATCAAGCAATTGACCGGCCGGTTGAACACTTTTTCGGCTGCGCGTGTCAGCAAGCGGGCTTGTCAACAACAGCTCTTGTGCAGTTGTCACTTGCAACCAGAAACGTCGCTCTGTCGCTTCTGCGCGCGTTGGCTCATCGGGCACACGCAACAACGACGCAAATCCCGTCAGCCCGCTCGACCCTGGAAACGCACTTTCGGTCAAACCACAAACAGCAAGAAACGAAAACAGCGAACCACTGCAGTCTCCGAGGGTTCCAACATAGAGACCTCCAGCGACTTCACCACCGCGAAGCGGCACCTGAAACTCGTCCCTGGCCGCGTTGAAAAATGTGTTGCGATCAACTGGTGCCTTAATAACGTCCAAAGTGGACAGTCGCGAGAGAATGGCAATGACTTCTTGCAATGCACCCGCTTCGACGGTTGGTGCAGTCGCGGTCAGTGCCGCCTGATCGAAATACTCATTGATGACCGCGAGCAACTGAGCAGTCCAATGGCTCCAAGTGTTGTGATCCTGGCGAACGCGAGGAATCAGCTCTGCCATGAACGAAGCCATTTGTGCAACGTGGGGTGCGTCGTCCAGCAAACCAACCCTTTGCGTCCAATCGTCGCCAGCACAAACACCGGCCTGGCGCGCCAACTGCACCCACTCTGGCGCCGGCACGCGCGCCCCACGCGTGCCTTGTCGAAGCGGCGCCGAGTGAAGCCAGCTGATAACGCTCTGTAAAGACGCGTCTGTTTCGACCATTTCAAAGAAGGTTGAGACGAACCGCGCAATGGCCGTTTGACTGAGGCGCTTCGCGTTCTTGCCGGAAACGGGAATGCCCAGTTCTGCCGCGTAGCGGTGTACAAGTTCGCGATAGGGATTCTCGGCGGGAAACACAACGCCCATTTCGCCGAACTTGCGACCCTTCTTGGCCGCATCGGCCACCGCCATGAGAGCAAGTTGCACTTCGCAATCAGGATCTGGCGCAAGCGACACAACAGTGTTGTCCTCGGTGCGCGTGGCCGTGTCACCGTCGGCAACCACAAAGGCCTCGGATGGTCCCACCAGGCGCGGCGCGGGACTAGGCAACGTCGAAAGCAGATCGCTGTCACAATCTGCGTTGCCACTCAACATTGCAATAACCGAGTAACGCCCGGCAACGTCGAGAGCTTGCAACACGTCTCGTTCATGCGATGTGCACGGTTCGCAAAGCACGGCAAGCACCGGTGACGTTTGACTTCCCGCATCGATCGCAGAAATGGCGAGCTCCATCTCGTCGACACGGTCGTAAAACGGCTCTGCCAGTAATCGGTAGGTCTCGTACAAACGCACAATCTCACCGGCGGCCGCGCTTGAATTGCGAATGGCGTCAATCTCGCCGACCGAGCGGTCTCGCAAGTTTGCAAATGCAGAGTCCAAAGCCTTCGCCAGTGCAGCGGGATTCTGACCCGCAAGCGGACCATCGGCCGAACCAGCCACCAAGCGGCCCAACTCGCGAACCATGTCCGGCTTGAGTTTCACGCGCTCGCCCAGCTGTGGCGCTGCCAAGTCGGCAACCAACGAGCCAAGTGTCTGGAACCGCACGTTCGCAAGAAACGCCTTTCGACCCACGGCCTTGCGAAAAGAACCGATTGCAGTACGCGAACTGAGCACAACATCGACCGCCAACATGGGGTCTGACTCTTTGAGCTGCGCGATGACGTCGACTACTTGGTCAACAACCTGCTGTCCCGCGACTGCAACAGAACAAACCCGACCACTTCTCTGAAGATCATCAGACTGAAAACCGCCTGACTCAGAACTATTTGAACCGGAAACCTCTGGACCCGCACCACGCACAACCATCAGCCTAGGGACACCATGCGACAGCCTGTCGTCACATTCCGTGAGTCCACTCGTTCTTCCGCACCCCAAGGCGCCCGCGAGCAACTAGAAAAGACCTAATGATTTCGGAGAATCTCGCTGGAAAACGCATCGCGATAACCGGGGCAACCGGCTTTTTGGGCACCGCCATTGTGGAACGGCTGTTACGCAGCGTTCCTGACTGCAAGATCGTTTGCATCGTGCGACCAGGTCGCAACGCCACACCCATGAAGCGCGTCGCGCGCGAGATCATCAGCAACGACTGTTTCGACCGCCTGCGCTCCGAATGGGGTGACCAGTTCGAAACCATCGTTGCAAGTCGCGTCACCGCCATTGCCGGAGACGTCAGCTCAGACGCACTCGGCCTTGATGCCGAAGGCCTGAAGATCCTCAAGACGTGTGACACGGTCATTCACTCGGCCGCAACCGTCAGCTTCGAGTCGCCCCTTGACCTTGCTATCGAGGTCAACTTGCTTGGTCCGACCCGCGTTGCAGAAGCCATTCGCGCAGCAGATTCCAAGGCGCACCTCATTGCCGTCAGCACCGCTTACGTGTCCGGCAGCCGACGCGGCGAGGCTCGCGAGGAACTCATTACAGACGCCTGGTATGTCCCAGATGTCGATTGGCGCACGGAAGTCACGGCGGGCCGTCGCGCCCTGGCAGACGCCGAAAACGAAAGTCGAGACCCCGCCCGCCTCCGTCGTTTTGGGGCTGCCGCAACACGCGAACAGGGCTCCGCCGGGGCTCCACTGGTTGCGGACCGCTCCGAGAAGCTGCGCAACGACTGGGTCAAAAGCCGCCTGGTTGAGCAAGGAAAGACCCGTGCTCAATCGCTCGGATTCCCCGATGTCTACGCATACACCAAGGCCCTCGGCGAGAAATGCCTGCTAGAGAGCCGCGGAGATGTCCCCGTAACCTTTGTTCGACCATCGATCATTGAATCGGCGCTTATCGAACCAAGTCCTGGATGGATTCGCGGCTTCCGAATGGCCGAGCCGATCCTGTTGGGTGTTGGTAAGGGCATCCTCAAGAGCTTCCCCGGTCTTCCAGAGGGTGTGCTGGACGTGATTCCGGTGGACTTGGTGGTCGCAACGATCATCGCCGTGGCCGCCAAGGGCCCCGAGGAACAGCCCAGCGTCTACCAAATCGCATCGGGCACCCGCCAGCCTCTGCGCTATCGCGACCTGGTCTCGCTGGTCACCGACTATTACCGCGCTCACCCGCTTTACGACAGCGAGGGTCGCGCCATTTCGGTCGATGCCACCAGTTGGGACTACCCCACTCGCGGCGAGGTGCAGCGCAAGCTTGACCGCTCCCTGTTGGGCCTCAAGGTTGCCGACCGCGTCCTAACCTCGCTTCCGTTGCGTGGTCGTGTCGCGCAAATCTCCGCCGAGGTTGATTCCCGCCGCAGCCAGCTTGACCGCGCGCGCGGATATGTCGAGATCTATGGCGCCTACACAAACTCCGAGGCGCTTTTCCGCATCGACCGCACCCTTGAGCTCTTTGAAAGCCTGAACGAAAAGGACAAGACTGCGTTCTTGTTCGACCCGATTGCAGTCGACTGGGCTCGCTACCTTCACGAGATTCACCTGCCGAGCGTCATTGCCCAAGGCCGCGTGCGCACAACACCTTCCAAGAAGGTGCCCGTCGATAAAAAACAACGCGTTCGCGCCGCAGCAATTAACCCCAAGCGCCAACTTGCGGTCTTTGACTTCGAGAACACCATTCTGCGCTTCAAGGTGACTGAGGGTTATGCGTGGTTGGCAACCGCCAACCAAAACCCCGCAGCCCAAATTGGTCTACTTGCGCGCAGACTTCCGTCGGCACCGGGCTTGATGATGGTCGACCGAAAAGACCGCGGTGACTTCCTGCGCCAGCTTTACCGTTGGTATCGCGGCTTTGAAGTCGATCAGCTACGACAAGACGCTCACCAACTCTTCAATGACGTGTTGATGCATCGCTTGTATCCAGACGCAATACGTCGCTTGCAAGAACACAAAGCCGCGGGACAACGCACGCTCCTCATCACGGGCCACCTCGATCTTTTTGTTGAACCGCTCAAGCCCTTGTTCGACGACATTGTTTGTGCGCGCCTTGCCGAAGACAACGGAGTTGCCACGGGCGAACTTGCAGAATCACCACCGGTTGGCGAAGCGCGTGCGCTTTACATTCGCGAATACGCCTTAAAACACGGGCTTTCGTTGCAAGAAACCGTCGGATACGGCGACTCAACAAGCGACCTGGCCATGCTTACTGCGGTTGGTTTCCCAATTGCAGTTAATCCAGAGATCCGCCTGGCAGCACTGGCCAATCGCCGCGGCTGGACAATTGAATCTTGGAAACGCGAAGCCGTTGCTTCAGACAACATCCGCGATGCACTCGGCGTTATCGACGTGTCCGACAAGAATCAAACGGCCATGCAAACACAACGCGACGTCACAGAGCAGTCAGGTGGCACGCGATGACCAGTGTCCTCAAGAGCGTTCACAACGTCAGCACAACCACTCGCAAGTTCATCGCGTCCGCAACCAGTTCCATGCCACAAGTCCGCAAGCTAAGCGAAAACGAACTAGGGGCCAACTACAACACCGGTTGGGCGCGAACCACGCCTGCGACAATCGTGCGCGCAATCATGGTCAACACTTTGACCAAAGGCTTTGTTCAATTCCTTGCCGCACCAAAGACCTATGGCGCCGAACACCTCGTAGATGTTGAAGGGCCCGCCATCTTTGCGGCAAACCACGCCAGCCACCTTGATACATCGCTGTTGATAACGCAGCTACCAAGCAGGTTTCGCAACCGATCAATAGTTGCTGCAGCCGCCGACTACTTCTTCGACCGTCAATGGAAAGCCGCGCTTTGGGCGCTTTGGCTGAACATCATTCCCATCGAGCGAGAAAAGGTCGGACGCCGGTCTGCAGACCTTGCGGCGCGCCTCATTGGTGAGGGCTACAACCTCGTCATTTTTCCCGAAGGAACCCGCAGCCGCGACGGCGGAATTGCCAAGTTTCGCGGCGGCGCTGCATACCTGGGAATCAAATGTGCAGTCCCGGTTGTGCCGGTGTACATCGAAGGCACGCGCGATATTTGGCGCGCCGGGCGCGGATCAATCCGCCGCGGACAAGCCACTGTTCACTTTGGACAACCGTTGACACCCCTTCCCGACGAACGCTCGCGAGAATTCAACGACCGGATAGAAAATACGGTTCGCGCAATGGCAGCGCACAACGCGGTCGACTGATGTCAACAAAGCCACAACCCGCTGGTACGCAACAACCACGTGACATAGCGCCGTTGTCAAAGCTGGCAATCATCACGGCGTTCGTGTCTTTCGTAGTCCCCTTCATCGGCTCAATCGCTGCATTTCTCATTGCGATCGTCGCCAAATTGCGGCTCCCCGACACGCTTGAAAACCGCACTGACCGCGGTATCGCAACCATTGCCCAGGTCACCGCCGTCCTCACGGCCGTGATGTACGGGGCCTTCTTCTGGTACGCAGAAACTCGCTGGGGTCAATAGGCTTGATCCCATGAGCACAAGCGCGGGTTCAAACCAGACCTCGACATTCGGGCCAAGTCACACCTACAGCCCTCATGCGAGCACCACAGACATGGCTGCTTCCTGGGCACTCGTTAGCGCGTTGGCGGGTTTGTTTATTCCCGTGATCGCCCCAATCGCCGCGATCAGCTGCGCCATTGCCTCGCTGCGTCGCATCAAGGCAGCTCCCGAGCCCAAGCCAGGCGGGCGCGCCATAGCCATTGGTTCTCTCATTGCCGGTTTGATCGAACTGGCGGTGGTCGCGGCTATCGCGCTCATCTTGCTAATCGTCGCGGCCTGATCAAACCCGGGCTTGCGGCCACCCATCCGGGTAGGGTCATCACGTTAGGTCCAAATCTGTCGATCCAAGAGGTCGCAAGGACAACGCGTTCGACTCTTTTTTAGGAAGGGACTCCCCATGGCCGTTTCAGCTGAGACTCCACTGACCCTGATTGAGGCCGTCCACGCACGGCTGGCCGAACGGGTCGAGATCGGCCGGAGGCGCCTGGGTCGTGGACTCACATTCGCCGAAAAAGTCCTGTTCAACCACCTAGCGGACCCCGAGAACCAAGAGGTCGAGCGCGGTCGCAGCTACGCGGAATTCTTTCCAGACAGGGTTGCCATGCAGGACGCAACGGCCCAGATGGCTTTGCTGCAATTCATGACAGCCGGCCTGGACAGGGTTGCCGTTCCGTCCACGGTCCACTGCGATCACCTCATCCAAGCCGAGGTTGACGGCCAGCGCGACCTGGCCGTGGCAGAGTCCGCAAACGCCGAGGTTTACGGCTTTTTGGAATCCGTCAGCGCGAAGTACGGGGTCGGATTTTGGAAGCCCGGTTCGGGAATCATCCACCAAGTCGTTTTGGAGCAGTACGCCTTCCCGGGCGGAATGATGATTGGCACCGACAGCCACACACCCAACGCCGGCGGTCTGGCAATGGTCGCAATCGGCGTCGGTGGCGCCGACGCCGTTGACGTGATGGTTGGGTCGACCTTTGGTCTGCGCTGGCCAAAACTCATTGGCGTTCACCTCACAGGAACCGCATCGGGTTGGACAAGTGCGAAAGACGTCATTCTCAAAGTCGCCGAAATCCTCACCGTTAAGGGCGGCACCGGCGCCATTGTCGAGTATTTCGGACCTGGCGCAGATTCACTTAGCGCAACGGGCAAGGCAACCATCTGCAACATGGGCGCAGAGATCGGCGCCACCACTTCTCTTTTCGCATACGACGAGCACGCCGCGGGATACCTCAAGAGCACGGGACGCGAAGCCGTGGCCGATCTGTGCAACAACGTCAGCGAACACCTTCGCGCCGATGACGAAGTGCTTGAAAACCCTGCGGCCTATTTTGATCAGGTCATCGAAATCGACTTGTCGACGCTCGAACCGCACATTGTTGGTCCGCACACTCCAGACCTTGCGCGCCCCGTTTCCAAGATGGGTGAGGACGCAAAGGCAAACGGCTGGCCCACTCACTTGTCACAGACCCTCGTTGGTTCTTGCACAAACTCCAGCTACGAAGACATCAGCCGCGCTGCACATGTTGCGCGTCAAGCAAAGGCCAAGGGCATGCGCGTAAAGACACCGCTGCTTGTCACTCCGGGTTCTGAAAGAGTCCGCGCAACGATTGAACGTGACGGATTGCTGCAAGACCTTGAAGACATCGGCGCAACCGTTCTTGCAAACGCCTGTGGGCCCTGCATCGGGCAGTGGAAGCGCTCTGACATTGCACCCGGCGAAACCAACTCCATCCTCAGTTCGTACAACCGCAACTTTCCAAAGCGCAACGACGGAAACGCACAAACGCTTTCGTTCATCGGCTCACCAGAAACCGTTGTGGCCTATGCACTTGCAGGAACACTTGATTTCAACCCGCTAACCGACTCGGTTGATGAGACTCAGTTGACGCCTCCGACCGGCAAGGAGCTGCCTTCGCGTGGTTTTGAGCAAGGCCTCGATCGTTTTGTGGCCCCGCCCGAAGATGGAAGTGACGTCCAAGTCGTTGTTAAGGAAAACAGCGACCGTCTGCAATTGCTTGAACCATTCGCGGAATGGGACGGCAACGACTTCGAGAACCTGACCGTGTTGTTGAAGGCTGCCGGCAAGTGCACAACTGACCACATATCGGCCGCTGGTCCGTGGCTTCGATACCGCGGTCATCTGGACAACATTTGCCAAAACCTGTTCCTCGGAGCCATCAACTCGTTTACAAAGGACCCCGGAACCGGCCTCGACAAGACGAACGACTTTGAGGTCGCCGGCTTGCCCGACATTGCGCGTCGCTACCGAGACAACAAAGTCCCCTGGGTTGCCATCGGCGATGAAAACTATGGCGAAGGTTCGTCACGCGAACACGCGGCAATGGAGCCGCGTTTCATGAATGCAAAAGCAATCATCTCGCGCAGCTTTGCCCGCATTCACGAAACCAACCTCAAGAAGCAAGGCGTATTACCGCTGACGTTTTCAGACCCAACGACGTACGAAAAGATTGGTCCGAAAGACACAATCAGCATTGTTGGCCTGAAAGACCTTGCCCCCGACCAAGCCGTACAGTGCCGCATCAACCACGCCGACGGAACCGTCACAGAGTTCACCTGCAGTCACACAATGAACGACGAACACATTTCTTGGTTCAAAGCCGGCGGCGCCCTCAACGTCATTCGTGCAAACGCGGCCACGCGCTCGAAACAACAATGAGCTTCTTCGATTCGTCGGGCATCACATCGGGCCCGGTTGACGGGCCCGGTCGATCCGCACACATCTGGCCACAACAAGCCGCCGCTGTTGGCATGAACGTGATGCACAGAGGTTCGCGTTTTCGCGGCAAGGTCTTGCGGTTTGAGGGCGACGCCGTCGTCGTCCGTTCGGCAACCGGCATTGACCGAGTGTTTCGATTGCAAGCTGGCGCATTTGCCGTAAACGGCGAAACCGTCACGCTCACTAAACCTCGTGTAGCACAAAAGGCTGCTACCAAGACTGCGTCGGGTTCGGTTGCAGCCACCAACACGAAGGCCAAAGTTGCACGGGCCGCTCGCATCTGGGTCGAAGGCAAACACGACGCGATGTTGTTGGAAAAGGTTTGGGGAGACGACCTTCGCGATTCCGCCGTTGTCGTCGAACCAATCGGCGGAGTTGACAACCTTGTCGAACTGCTTGGCCACTTCCGTCAACACAGCTCTGCACGTGTCGGTGTCCTGGTCGACCACCTCGTGCCGGGCTCAATGGAAACGCGAATTGCAGACAGCATTCGCGACGATCTCGTTTTGATTACCGGCCACCCATACGTCGATGTTTGGCAGGCGGTTCGCCCAAAGGTGCTTGGCATCGACGCCTGGCCCGAGATTCCCCGCGGTCAGAATTGGAAAGACGGCATCACGCAGGCTTTTGGTTTTGCGGACAGCCAGACGTGTTGGACCAAACTGCTTGCCCAAGTTGGTTCGTATGCCGACCTGGAAGCCGACTTCATCAACGCAGTCGAGCAATTGATCGACTTTGCGACGGAAACCCAGACATGAAAATAGGGACCGGAGGGGGTTGAACCGATCCCTATTTCACAAACTCGGCGTCGGGGGAAACGCCGGTCTAATTGATTTAACGGACGTCACGTTATTCATTTCGCCGATATCTGTCTAACAGTATTTATGGATATGTGATATCTATTGTTTCGATGGATTTTCGTCAGCTTCGTGCTCTCATTGCAGTAGCGGATCACGGGACATTTTCAGCCGCTGCCGATGCTTTGGACACCGTACAGAGCAACATCAGCACCCACATCGCCAAGCTCGAGTCCGAGCTATCGACCCAGCTAATTGACCGCGCGCTGAACAGACTCACCCCAGAGGGCGACTCTGTCGTTGCCCGCGCACGCCGGATCAGCAACGAGATGGACCTCATTTCGGCCGATCTTGCCGTGTTCCGCGATGAAGTCAAGGGCGAAGTCCACTGCGGAATGATCCAAACAACAGGCGGCTGGCTGCTCCCTCACTTGATGACCCAAATCACAAGGCGCTATCCCGAGATGTACATCCGACTGACAGGCGGCGGCACTTCCACCTTGGAACCACTTATTGCCTCTGGCGTGTTGGATTTGGCCGTCATTCAGGCGCCGTCGAGATGGTCTGAGGTCGTTGCCGAAGACCTTTTCGACGAAGAGATCGTTCTGGTCACCCCAACCAGTCACCCCTTTGCGACCTCCAAGCAGCTGACTGTTGTCGACTTGCGAAACACCCCGATGCTTCTTCCCACTGTGGGGACGGCACCGCGAACCGAACTCGATGCGGCCGCCCGCCGCCTGGGGACCAGCCTTTCGGCACAGGCCGAAATTGACGGTACCGAATGGGCCGTCATGCTGGCCGTCAAGGGCCAAGGCCCCGCTTTGGTGCCCGCAACGGCGGTCCCCCTTGGTCGCAACGATGAGGATTCCACGTGGACCGTCAAGCACGTAGAAGACATGCCGCTTCGCACGGTCAGCCTCGCCAAGCACCGCCGCAATCCCCTCAGTCCGCCGTCGCGGGTCATCCGTCAGCTGATTTTCGAGCTGTTGGACGAACACATCCCACAGATGCGCGGCGTCACCCTGCTTCCCCGCAACAAGGGCTGAACCGAGACTTTCTTTCAATTTCTCCAAACTTTCGAAGAAATTGTTAAAGGTTCTCGCCGTTCAAGTCGAAAGCGGTATTAAGGGCAATAACCTTAGGAAAGCAGCACCCAAAAACTGACCCAATCCACGGAGAGGAAACGAGGTCTACACATGGAAGTGAATGCTATTGGCGGCATCCCATTTGCCGGCTCTAACTACGCCGTCATGGCCGTTAGATCCGCTATGCCAAGAACCCGTTCGCAGCGCTTTAGCTCGGGCGAAACTTCTGAAGAACCACCAACGTCCCAACGCGTACCGATTGAGCTGGTCGCTCAAAAGATTGCGGACTCATTAGTTCGGTCGGTTCCAGACATGACGCCGGACATCGCAATGCAGATTGCCAAGCGTGCTGTCTTCTCACGCGATGAGGCCGTTGCGGCAACTGCAAACCGCAGGGGCTCGAAATACATCGAGGATCAACTTGGCTCCCAAGTGGACGTGACCGCTTGAACCTTTGATCCAGTTCGTTAACCCAGTTCGTCAAGTTCGCTCCGCGTGAAAGGAGGTTGCAAACACTGGTGACAACGCCGCAGACGGCCCTTCAGGTCAGCTGCGGCGTTGTCTTATGTCCAAAACGAGTGCCTATTCGGCTCCTCGTCGACAAAACATCGCAAAAGCGCCCTATTTCCGTGGCAATTTTATTACAACCTGTAACCTAAGCGTCATGCTGTTTCCCCGCTTTGTTGCATCACTGTTTCGCTCTCGACCCCTTTCGAAAGCTTCCGATTCCAAATCGGTCAGTGCGCGACAACAGGCACGGGCTTTTCGCTCAACCGCCATCGCGGCAAGCGCAATCGTCATCGCAGCCTCACTCGGCGCAATGTCAACCAGCCCCGCAAGCGCAGCAACTTCACTGTCATTGCGAGTTGCCGGAAATCAACTGGTTGACGCCAACGGAAACGCTGTGCGACTTAACGGCGTGAACCGTTCGGGCACCGAATACATGTGTCAGCAAAACGGTGTCATCTTCGATGGACCGGTCGACCAAGCACAGATCAACCTCATGAAGTCGTGGGGTGTCAACTTTGTTCGCATTCCGCTGAACGAGCTGTGCTGGCTTGACGGCAAGTTGCCCGGTCGCGAAGCTGCAACCGGCGCCAACTACCGCAACGCAATTGTTGATTATGTCAACCGCTTGAACGCCAACGGCATTTACACAGCAGTCGATCTTCACTTTGCAGACCCGCACGACACCGGCTGGGCCGAACAAGAGACGTACATGGCCAACACGGTCAACAGCATCCCGTTCTGGCGCTCCGTTGCCTCAACGTTCAAGAACAACAAGGCAATGATGTTCGAACTGTTCAACGAGCCTCGCCAGATCTCCTGGCAATGCCTTCGCGACGGCTGCTCCACCGACCAGGGTTACACCGTTGCTGGTTACCAACAACTAACAAACATCGTTCGCGCGACCGGCGCTACCAACCCATTGATCCTCAATGGAATCGACTGGGGCCACGACATGTCGCAGTTCCTTCGCCACCTACCCACAGACTCGGCCAACCAACTGGTTGCCGGACAGCACCTCTACAACTTCAAGCGCTGCGTTACTGAAGGCTGCTGGAATGCCGAATTCAAGCCGGTCCTCAACGTGATGCCAATGGTCGCAACCGAAATCGGCGAGAACGACTGCAGCGGTTGGTTCGTCACATCTTTCATGCGCTGGCTCTACAACGCAGGCGGTGACGGCGTTGGCGTGTGGGCATTTCGTCCAGGCGAATGCCCTCCCGGCTATCAATACGGTGGTTCTGCGTTGCTGACCGAGTGGAGCGGAAGCACAACGGCGTACGGCAAAGACGTAAAGAATTTCTTCTTGGCCAACGGTGGTGCCAACACAACGCCGCCGCAAACCACACCACCTACAACAGCTGCGCCGACCACAACGTCGACAACTCGTCCTCAAACGACCACCACCACTCGCCCACCAGCAACAACCACAACAACCCAACCTCCTAGCAGCGGCGAAACGGGCCAAGACGATGGCTACCGCATGGTCACGACAACCGGCGTGGTCTATGGCTTCGGAAGTCAGGCGGCCACCTATGGCAACGCCCCGGCCAACTCCGGAATTGTTTCGATTGCCAACACCAACGACAACCGTGGTTACTGGCTTGCCGCAAGCGACGGTCGCGTGTTCAACAAGGGCAACGCCCAACACTTCGGCGATCCGTCGAACCTTCGCCTGAATGGTCCAATCGTTTCGATGTCGGTAACGCCATCAGGCAAGGGTTACTACCTGCTTGGATCTGACGGCGGCGTGTTCACCTATGGCGATGCCCAATTCTACGGCTCAACGGGTGGCATGGTTCTCAACAAGCCCGCGCTTTCCATCACACCAACCAACAACAACGACGGCTACTGGTTTGTTGCTGCCGATGGTGGAGTGTTCACATTTGGAAACGCGCCATTCCACGGTTCGACCGGAGATCGCATCCTCAACCAACCGGTTGTCGGAATGGCTGTCAATCCAAAGCGTGACGGCTACTGGCTCGTTGCTCGCGATGGCGGCATCTTCACCTTCGGTCGCGACATTGGCTACTACGGCTCGATGGGCGGCGAGACGCTAAACGCACCAATTGCCGACATGAGTGCCACGGCATCTGGAGATGGATACCGACTCGTGTCGACCGATGGCGGTGTGTTCAACTTCGGCAACGCTGCCTTTGCCGGCTCACTTGCCACCGAAACGATTTCATCACCAGTTCGCGACATCACCTCTTGATTTCCCGACGCTTCAAGACCGCACCGGGACCATCACCAATACTTGGGTGGTTCCGGTGTCAAACTAAATATTCCGTTGACTCAACTGTGAGAATCAATGACATTTCAGCCTGATACGCCCGTAACTCTTGCCACCATCGCGGCCCAGTTGGGCGTGTCTAGGTCCACGGTGTCCAACGCCTACAACCACCCAGACCAGCTCTCCCCGACACTGCGAAAGCGCATCTTCGAAGCAGCTGAACAGCTCGGCTACACGGGCCCCGACCCCGTGGCTCGTCGGCTTCGCAAGGGCCGCGCCGGTGCAATTGGCGTGTTGTTCAGCGAGCCCCTACACCACGCTTTTGCCGATGCCGCTTCCCAGCTGTTCCTTGAAGGCGTTGCACGCGCTGGAGAATCAGCCGATTCGGCGATGTTGTTAATTCCGGCAACCCCTTCCAAAGAGAGTGCCGAAATCGTCACCAATGCCGTTGTCGACGGCTTCGTTCTGTACTCAATTCCGCCCACTCACCCCTTTGTTGAAGCAGCAGTGCGGCGCCGTCTGCCGATTGTTTGTGTCGACCAGACCAAAATCGGCGGAACATCGTGGATTGGAATCAACGACCGCAAAGCCGCTGCCGAAGCCGCTCAACACCTTCTTGACCTTGGTCACAAACGATTTGCAATTTTGGTCTACGGCTTGGACGAAGACGAGCGCAGCGCAACGTCAAGTGGAATCGACGGTGGCGAATCCGACGCCTCAACCGTCAGCTGGTTGCGCATCGAGGGCTACGGCGACGCGCTGCGGTCCGCGGGCATCGACATGGACAAGGTCGCCATCTATCAATGCAGCCGCAACACGCGCGCCGAGGGCGCTGCTGCGGCCAAGAAGCTTTTGTCCGACAGCTCCGCACCCACCGCTGTGTTGTGCACGAGTGACGAACTGGCAATCGGTTTCATGACAGCTGCCGAGGAATCCGGCAAGTCGGTTCCCAACGACGTCTCTGTGATTGGCTTCAACGACGTACCTGCAGCCGACGCTGCGGGCCTGACAACCATGCGTCAGCCACTCTTCGACAAGGGCGAACAAGCCGCACGCATTCTCCTCGAACCAAACCAGGAACGCCCAGCCGCCACAAACCTTGAGGCGTCACTGGTGTTGCGCAGTTCCACTGGAAAGGTGCGTTCCTAGCGACGCCGTCAAACCCGCTTGTCCGACAAATAACTGCCGGCAAATAACTGTCCGACAAACAAAAAGACCCGGCCCCAAAAGGCCAGGTCTTTTCAATTTCTGTGGGCCGTACAGGACTTGAACCTGTGACCTTTACCGTGTCATGGTACTGCGCTACCGGGCTGCGCCAACGGCCCAAGGCGCTTCAAGTTAGCAGAACGGCCCGCGAGTTTGGCTCTCAATGAGCGCGAAAACGGGTTCAGCTTTCGCGAGAACCGTTGCCGCCGCGGCGAATGCGGCGCTGCTCAAAGAGGCGCTTGTCGGCCAGGTCAACCAGTTCGTCCGAGTCCGTGCCGTCGTCCGGGTAGGTGACTGAACCCCAGCTGAAGAACGGCGCGCCGGCTGCCGTAATACGGCTTGCAACGGCCTGCGCGCGGCCTTCGTCGGTTTCAGGAAGCAGCAACAAGAACTCGTCGCCACCAATGCGATATGCGGTGTCGCCAATTCGCAATGCCGAGCGCAACGCTTGGGCAAGGCTCTTTAGATGGGCGTCACCGGCAGCGTGTCCGTCGTTATCGTTAACGCGCTTCAAGCCATCGAGGTCAATGACCATCAAAGAGAACCGGCGACCATGGCGAGCGGCACGACCGGCCTCGCGACGAAGGTCACGCTCAAGGGCACGGCGGTTCAACAAGCCTGTCAACGCATCGACAAAGGCTTGTTGTTGGAGCCTTTCGGTCATGCGAGCCGCAGCAACGCCAATAGCGCGGTCAATAATCATTTGCAGACGGTCATGGGTTTCGACCATCTCGTGAACCGGCAGACGTCCAGCCACGCGGCGACGAAGAGCTTCGCGCAGGCAGACCAATTGGCCAATTGCCACATCGAGAGACCCAACGGCAGAACTGAAAACCTCAGCAACCTTTTCGACTTCGGGATCTGCACCCCAACCAAGAGGCTGCGGGCGACCCAGCGCGGCAACAACAGCGGCAATAAATGCAGACGCAATAGGCGGCTGACTTTCTGGTGGAAGCATCGGGTCCCAGCGGCAAAGCTCGCGCCAGTCAGTTGCCAATGCTTCGTGCTCGTTGCGCAACAACTCAACAACTGCGAGGTTTCGCGGAGCTTTTATGTCGACCGGGATAGCCAGTGCGGCAATCAGTGAAGGAATGTCGCCCTTGGGAACACTTGCGAGAGTTGACGGAACACTGGCGGGCTCGTCATCGCTAAGTACAACCATCCGCGCCTCAGGCCAGTGCGCGCGCATTTCGGGGATGAGGTCAAAGCCGTCACCGTCGGGCAACGTGCGATCAATGACGATTCCATCGAAACCATCGGCCGAGAAGCCCTTGGCAAATGCCTGATGGCGGGCCTGGGCCAAAGAACCGGCCTCGAGAACAAAAGCGCCGTCGATTTCAAGGCTGAGGCGAGCCAGGCGCCGCATGGAAGAATCGCCATCAATTACGAGGATCTGTCTCATCGACTTGCTTCGCCCCCTTTCAAAACCGAACTTTTTCGGCAGCATAACGCCGTTAACGTGGACTTTTGTGGTTCTGTAACAAGTTGACCACGCTCTGCGTCCAGACTTCAAGACCAGTGAGAGATTGATCTCCCACCACTTGCCTTAATCGTCGACAAATGACCGATTCTTACCCTTCGGAACCGGACAATGCCCCAAAATGACCCAGTCGGTGGTCGGGCAGGACTAAGAGTTCAGTTTGGAGAGCACGGCCAGGTTCGATTCCCGCACGGCATCGACACGACGCAGCAACACCATCGAGCGATTCTCAAGCGCCAACACTTCCCCAACCTTGTAGGACTGGGTGTGCAATGAGCGGCGCTCAAAGGTTCCCACCGCGGTGTCGAACACCACTTCCCACTGGTCACCAAAACGCGCCTCGGGGATCTTGAACTCGAGAGGCTCCCAAAATGCATTGAACATCAGCAAGAAACTGTTGTCGGTAATGCGGTCGCCACGTTCGTCCAAGCCGTGAATCTGATCGCCATTGATGAAGATTGAAATGGACTTTGCAAAGCCCTTATTCCAGTCCTCTTGACTCATCATTGAACCGTCGGAGTTCAGCCAAACAATGTCGCTGACATCTTCGCCTGCGGACTCCTCGTAAACAGGCGTCCCACGGAAGAAGTTGCGACGCTTCAACACGGGGTGCTTGCGACGCAGCGCGTTAAGCCCGACAAAGAAATTGCACAGCGGCGCTTCGTCTTCAATCAAGGTCCAGTCAAACCAAGACAATTCGTTGTCCTGGCAATAACCGTTGTTGTTTCCGTGCTGCGTGCGACCGGCTTCATCGCCGGCAACAATCATCGGGATTCCTTGACTGAGCATCAGTGTTGCCAAGAAGTTGCGCTGTTGACGCAAACGCAGATCGCGAATTTCGGGATCGTCAGTTGGGCCTTCTACGCCACAGTTCCAACTGCGGTTGTGCGACTCGCCGTCGCGGTTGTTTTCACCATTGGCTTGGTTGTGCTTCTCGTTATACGAAACCAAGTCAGCAAGCGTGAAGCCGTCGTGAGCGGTGATGAAGTTGATGGACGCCGATGGACGCCTGCCGCCGCGTTCGTAAAGGTCTGACGAACCAGTAAAGCGCGACGCGAACTCGCCAAGCGTGCGGTCTTCGCCCCGCCAAAAGTCGCGCACGCAGTCGCGATACTTACCGTTCCACTCACTCCAAAGTGGCGGAAAGTTTCCAACCTGATAACCGCCGTCGCCAACGTCCCACGGTTCAGCAATCAGCTTCACTTGGTTGACAACCGGGTCTTGCTGGATGAGGTCGAAGAACGCGCTCAAGCGGTCGACGTCATGCAACTCACGCGCAAGCGTGGACGCAAGGTCGAAACGGAAACCGTCGACGTGCATCTCTGTAACCCAGTAGCGAAGCGAGTCCATAATCAGCTGCAACACGTGCGGGCTGCGCATGTTGAGGCTGTTTCCGGTGCCCGTGTAGTCCATGTAAAAGCGCTTGTCGCTGTCCATCAAACGGTAATAGGACGCATTGTCGTAACCGCGGAATGAAAGGCTCGGGCCCATGTGGTTGCCTTCGGCCGTGTGGTTGTAAACAACGTCGAGGATGACCTCGATGCCTGCACGGTGGAGTTCTTTGACCATTTGCTTGAACTCTTGAACTTGCTGGCCGCGCTGACCCGATGACGAGTACTCGTTGTGTGGCGCAAGAAAACCAATGCTGTTGTAGCCCCAGTAGTTGCGCAGACCGCGGTCGACAAGCGCAGCATCGTGAATGAATTGATGCACGGGCAACAATTCAATTGCCGTAACACCAAGGCGCTGCAAATAGGCAATCGCTTGAGATGAACCAAGACCTGCATAGGTTCCGCGAAGTTGTTCGGGAAGACCTTTTAGTTGTTGAGTGAAACCCTTTACGTGCAACTCATAAACGACGGTGTCTGCCCACGGGGTGCGCGGATGACGGTCCATGTCCCAGTCAAAAATGGAGCCCACAACAATGGACTTGGGCATGTACGGCGCGCTGTCTTCAGTGTTGGCGCGCTGATGGGTCGGGTCTGCAATGTCGTAAGGGAAAACCGCAGGGTTCCAGTCGACTTCACCCTCGATGGCCTTTGCGTAAGGATCAAGCAACAGCTTTGAGGGGTTGCAACGAACACCGTCGGTGGGGCTGTCGGGGCCATGTACGCGGAAGCCGTAACGCTGACCGATGCCGACGTTTGGCAAATATCCGTGCCACTGGAAAGCGGTGTTCTCTGGAAGGTCGACCTGGGTCTCGTTACCCGCGTCATCAAAAAGGCAAAGCGTCACACGCGTCGCGACTTCACTGAACACCGAAAAGTTGGTGCCAACGCCGTCGAAGTGGGCGCCCAAAGGCTGGGGTTGGCCGGGCCAGATTTTTACTTCGTCAGTCATGTTCCCTCGTCGAGTGCGTCTGCGTGGAGGCTAGGGCAAACAGAACGTTTCGGCTTGGCAACTGCACCCTTAACCGCACTTCGCGGACTAACTTCCCTCAAATGTCTTGGCTACTTGATGCAAAAGTTCAAATGCTTGGTTCTGAAATTCTCTGGCGAGAAATCATCGGAAACTTGCTCGGCCTCATTAGCGCCGTCCTCGGCATGCAGCGCAAGGTTTGGGCCTGGCCGATCGGTGCCCTAGCCAACGTCATGCTCTTCACCATTTTCCTGGGCGGTGTTTTCGCAACCCCTCAGGCCAAAGACCTATATGGACAGGCAGGCCGTCAGGTGTTCTTCTTTATCGTTGCGATTTACGGCTGGTACCGCTGGCACCAGACCAAGTCGCACGGCCCGGTTGCGGTTCACCCTCGCTGGGCGACCACCGGCGAGCGCCTAACCCTCATCGCGATCCTCGGCCTAGGCACCATCATGGGCGCCGCAGTCCTCAGTCAGCTCGACAGTTACGGCCCATGGGCAGACGCATGGATCTTCATCGGAAGCTTTGTGGCGACCCTTGGCATGGCGCGAGGTTTGGTTGAGTTCTGGCTCGTTTGGATTGCGGTCGACCTTGTCGGCGTTCCTTTGCTTCTGATCGCCGGCTACTACCCCTCCGCAATTCTCTACGGGGTTTACGGCATCTTCTGCGCAGTGGGCTTCTTCTCTTGGTGGAGAGTCAACCGCGCCGAATCCCACTCCCTAGCAACGGCCTAGCCTTTCCGTCACCCCGGGTTTCTGTCTTACCCCGGTTTCTGTCTTCTCGTTGACCTTACGGACATTTCGCCGAAGCCGACCTGGACTTTTGTCCGCGCAATCGTCCGTAACGTCAACGAGAAGCACAGTGGGGGCACGAGAAGCACAGGTGGGGGCACGGCGACGTCACCACTGAGCAGTACTACGAAGCGGAAAAGCTTCGTGAACAGCTAAACCATGCTGCAGAGATCCTTGGCGACCCAGTAAAGCGTGAGGCATATCGAGCGAAGCGCAAGGACTACTTGGACAAGGTGCCCGATGCCAAAAGCAGTATGCCAAAAGCAGTGACGGCCTCGAAACCTTTCGACACTTCATTGACCGAACCGCTGGACAAGAAGCGTTTAACAACGCCCACCGGCAAGCAAGACGCGCTTTGCAAACCAATGAGCCCGAGCTCAATCCCAAACAACGAGCTTTCATTGCAAAGTTTGATGCACGCGTCGCGACCTGCCGAATCGGCGGTGTGCCCAAAAGGCAATCTGCCCAACTTATTCACGACGCGCTAGTCAGGGCTTTCAAGAACGAACCGGTCAGCAGTCGCAACTCCACGGAAGAACTAATCACGCGAGCGCTCAGGGCTCAGGGCTCAGGGCTCAGGGCTCAGGGCTCAGGAAAGTGACACATCCAGATTTCAACAGCTCTTGAAGTTGACCGACTCGTCGGTGCCGGTTGTGTTTGGCGAACTTGTCTGGCCTCGAGATGACCGGCTCGTTAGAAATAACCAGGATCAATGGCACTCCGCGTGTGATCTCGCGCTTCTTTCGATCGGCCGTGACGTAAGGCGAATGTCAGATCCCAACGAGCGCGTGCGAACTTCCCCAGACACCAGAACCGCCATCGCCAAGTTTCAAGAGGTGGACGCAGCACTCCTTCTTGCAACAGCGGAACGTGTAACCGGAGAGCCTCTGCAACCGCTCCTGCCGACCCTTGCGCACGAAAGGGCCATCGGCCTGTAAGCATCCCTAGGTGTTGGAGGTGGCGGCGGGATTCGAACCCGCGTACAAGGCTTTGCAGGCCCCTGCCTGAACCACTCGGCTACGCCACCGCAACTGCGGGCTCGAAATGAGCCCACGGCACCTTACCGAACAGCGCGCCCGAAGTTGACCGAAAAGGCCACAGAAGCGGTCGCCGAACGAGCTGGGTCATCGATACATCTTCACCCAGTCCACTTCCAGCTTTGAAGTGGTACCAGGCAGAGGTGTTCCAAGCCAGGCGCTGTTGCCTGCATTGGTCTGAATCGCCAAGTGCATCGGCGTATGAGGAATGGCCGCGGGCTCGGTGACCGTGAACTGCAATGCGCCATCCAGGTAGTACTTGATGTAGCCGGGCTGCCAATCGACACCGAACGTGTGCCATTGCGTGAAGTCACCCGCGCTCGTGTGAGCGATCTGCTTGTTGTCGGCACCGTAGTGAACGGTGAACGTAGAACCGTTTCGCACCGGCGATTCGAACTCTGCAATGTCGATCTCACCGTCAATCGGCCATCGCTCAGACTCTGGCCACAGCAACAACGCGGGCCACTGCCGCGCGCTGTTCGACATTCGCGCGCGAATCTCCCATTTGCCATAGGTGTACGAGCCGCCACCATCACACCAACACGTTCCGCCAACCGAACTGCCAACCGAATCGATCGTCAAAGAACCGTTTGAAACACCAACACGCGACGGCGTGTAGCGGCCAAACCCACCACCGGCCATACCGTCATACAACGGCCATCGTTTCTGATTTAGAGCAACACCATCGAAGTGCTCTTGATCGCGAAGAGTCCATCCAGTGCGCTCTGAAACCGATTCGTCAAGCGAGTGCGAGTCGACGGAACCGTCACTGCGAACCAACGAATAACCGCCCGCTGCGTCTGCCACCACAGCAATGGCAGCGTTGTCCTGTCGTGGCGAAGAGCCCGCAAACACGGCGTCACCAAACGTAAAGATGCCGCCGTCGGCGCCGGCAAGCCAATAGCCCTTGTCCGATTTTGTTGGCGACATGGAAACGATGGGACGGTTCAACTTGAGGGCGCCCGTCGAACCAAAGAACCCAGCAGAACCAAAGGTAAAGATGCCTCCATCGGCGGCGACTAGCCAATAGCCATCGCCTTTTGAGTTTGCAGCCATGCCAACAATCGGTTGATTCAACCGCATTGCGCCTGTCGAACCAAAGAATCTCGCATCACCAAACGTAAATATTCCGCCGTCGCGCGCGACTAACCAATAACCGTTTCCGGACGCTGTTGCAGCCATGCCAACAATCGGTTGATTCAACCGCATTGCGCCTGTCGAACCGAAGAATCTCGCATCACCAAAACTGAAGATGCCTCCGTCGGCACCGACCAACCAGTAACCGTTTCCCGAAGCAGTTGATGCAATCGAAATCACGGGCGCATTGAGCCGCCCACCGCTCATGTCACCGAAATGACCAGCTGAGCCCGATTCGCGGACGCTTCCAGCGGCAGTAACCATCCAATAACCGTCGTGGTTAAGAGAATTAGCGGAGCCGACGTACAGGGTCGCCGAGTTGGCAGACAAAGGCGCCGCCCCTACAAGCGACAACGCAACCACAACTAGTGCAACCGTTGCCCCAACGAGCGCCCGGCGCAGGTTTCGGGCCCGATCTCGCAGATACATCGCCCCTTAATCGGCCGAAACTCACCATAAGTGAGGGCCGACACCCACCGATCGTCGTGCCTTAGGGCACTTTCGAGGATTAAGAGCCTGCTGGCAACCAAGTATCTGGGTCGAACTCGGCCTGCTCGCGCGTTTCGAGGTTGCGGACTTCCAGACCATCTGCCTTCACAAAGACCACATAAGGAAGGCCGCGCTTGGTCGCGTTGCCAATCTGGCCACCCCATTTTGGCGAGTCGGGCGAGACCATGGTTGCTATTCCCCGCGACCGCAGGCGCTGAGCAATCTCGGTTGCGCGCGCTCGCACGTCTTCGTTCTCCAAAGCAAGCAAGACCACCGCAGGGTTCGCGCGCGGAACCGGACTCGCTTCCGGAGCGCCTTCACGCGTGAGGTAACCCATGATTCGCGTGACGCCAATGGACGCGCCAACTCCTGGAAGCTGCAGTGACGGGTCGAACTTTGCAACCAAGTTCTCATACCGACCACCCGAACAAACAGCGCCAAAACCCGTGGTGTCGTGCTCGAAGTAACCCTCGATCACCAGGCCCGTGTAATAAGCGAGCCCGCGCGCAATCTCTAAGTTGCACAGCAAGCGCGACTGAAACTCCTTAGGCACGGACTCGTAAGCAGACACGAGTTCATTCAGGCCTTCGTCGAGTTGATCGGAACGCAAGTTCAACCGTCCAAGCCGTTGCTGCACGTCGCCGGGGTCGCCCTTGATCTCAGCAATGTCGACACACGTCCGCGCGGCGGCCTCACCAACACCAATGTCGATCAAAGCCTTGATGACACCATCGGCACCAATCTTGCGCAACTTGTCAACGACACGAAGAGTTGCATTGACATCGTTGATTTCAAGCGCTTCGTAGGCGCCTTGCAGGATCTTGCGGTTGTTAATGCTGATCAATACTGGCGGAATCGGCAGCTTCGTCATTGCCTCTGCCAACAACGCGACGATCTGCCCATCAAAACTGATTGGAAGTGAGCCGCGCGCGACGACATCAAAGTCGGCTTGGGTGAACTCGCGATAACGCCCGAACTGCGGACGTTCGCCGCGCCAAGCAGAACCAATCGTGTAGCGACCAAAAGGCAGCGGCAACGCATCAACGTTCTGCGCGACGTAACGCGCGAAAGGCACAGTCAGATCAAACCTCAAGCCCAGGCTTGCTTCGGAGTCGTCACCGTGGCGACCCACCGTCATGATCTCCTTGTCGTCACCTTCAGACGCGAGGTGCGAAATGGGCTCCTGCGTGCGCGTGTTCAACTCGGGAAAACCGTGAAGCGCAAAAGTCTCGCGGAGAATCTGCTTGATCTGTGCTTCAAGACCCTGCTGTTCAAGGCTCCATTCGGGATACCCGGCCATAGGTTTTAGGTCGCTTGCCATCGAACTCTCCGTCTCACTGCCCCACCAACGGGCGTTCGCACAAACTAGTTGCCTCATCACGCGCGCCCGAGCTCACCACTCAATCGACACAGATGCGTATAGCGCCAAATTGGTGCAAATATGCAGGCCCCGCCAAGTCGCTCGTCGACATTCCCCCGGAGCCCAACTCTTGACCAGCCGCGACGCCTATCAACCCAGCCCCACTCCGATTACGCCCGCGCCGGACTTCATGGGCCAGTTGGCGTCGTTCGTTGAGTTGGTTGAGCCACACCATGACACCGTGGCTGACATTGCCAAAGGCTTTCGACACATCAAGGAACTGTCTCGCAACGAGGCCGGTTATTCGCTAGACGAGTTGCCGACGCGCGTGTCTGCTGCGCTTGAAGTCCGACCAGATTTTGTTCAGTTCTGCAAGGAGAGATTCGAGATGGCCCGCGACTCGACAATCCACTTTCCAAATATCGTGCGCCTGATCGAATCCAGCTCGCGCAAACAAGAAACGCTCAAAGAACTGCTGGAAACCACAAAGCAATCCTTGATCGGAATCGCAGAGATTCAAGACGAACGCTCTCGTCGCACAGCGGTGCTCGAAGCAACCCAGCCCTTCCGCAACAAGCCACACCTCACCCAATCATGCAGGGCCGCATTTCCGACGCTCGTTCGGGAGATTTCCAATACCGCCAGCGAACTTGCCGATCGCGCTGCATACAAGCTGATTCCCGGCGAACCCATAGCCAGGGTCACTCTTCTAGTTCCGTCACTGCTGTAGTTCACATCTGCAACAGTGTTTGAGTGACCCCCAAACACGCATTCTCTAGAATCACCGCAGCTAATCAACCGCCTGAAGACTCCGTCACGTTGGAACAAACCGGTTACGTCTTTGACCGGCTCCTGCGACTGCAACGCGAGCGACACAACAAGGCGTGTGAACCGCTCGCGTCACGCTTGGCAGAGCTAACTCGATCGTCCGCGCACGATTCATCCGAAGCCATGCCAGAAACTATTGATGTTGACCACAAGTTTCTTGGGGTCGCGCAACTCGAAACCGCCGCGACAACGCTGGCCGCTCGCGCAAAGTCCCAAAAGGTTGACTCGGCCGAGCAATTTCAAGTGCAACAACGACTAGCAGCACTTGACGAAAGACACGCGGCGCAACTGTTGCGTCTTGCTGGCGCCGAGCGCGCATGTCAATGTGCAATCGACTCGCGGGCCTTTGATCACTACGCAGGTTTAATGGAAAAGGAGTTCGACGAAATGTTGAGCCAACTTTTCCAGCGACACGGCGATGCTTTACGCGCAGATGTCCTGCGTGAAGCGGCGCGCGGAGAGCTAAACCTGCAGCGCAGCTATCACAAGTTTGTTCGCGTCTGCGAAGAAGAACTTGATGCGTTCTTTGTCAGCGACAACAACGCAGCGACCATCGGCAGCTACGGGCTTTTCTGGATGATGCATCGCAATGACGCCGCGCAATTACCCGATGACGTTGCAACCGAATCCTCTGCGCGGAACTTGGACAAGTTTTCAAACCGAACCAATCAATGCGTCAACGCTTTCCTGCGGGAACGCAACGCCCGTGCATTGGCTGACTTTGGCGTGACAAATGTTGAACGTTTTGTCGAGGAACAACTTGCGTTGTCGAGGCAAGCCAAAACAGAACCACTCTCAATCGAGATGTAGGTGCGCTAACTGTCGAGCAGGCTCCGTTTGCGCATGTCTGAATACAGCTCCACCATGTCGGCCAACAAGTAGTGCGCTTGCAGCCCACTGGGGTTGGGCAATGCCCACACGGCGGTGTTGCCAATCTTGTCCGGCTGTTCGCCCACTTGCGCCTTTGGTTGATTGAAGCCGATTCGGTATGCCTGCACACCGACAACTGCAAGCACCTTTGGCTTGTACTTACGCAATTTCGCAACGACGGCCCGTGCACCTTGTTCATATTCGTCTTTTGAAAGCTCGGCAGCAGTTCGCGTTGGTCGTTCAACGACGTTGATGATGCCAACGCCGCTGTCCAACAGTTCAGACTCTTCAAACGGACTGAGTTGGCGCGATGTGAAACCAGCCAGATGCAGAACCTTCCAAAAGCGATTGCCCGGCCGCCCGAAATGGTGACCAATCGCCGCGGTGTACAGCCCCGGATTGATCCCGCAAAACAGCACCTCGAGGTCAGGCTTGATCAAATCTGGCACACGCTTGTGAGCTGCGTCCTCAAGTTGTTGTTTCGTCGGCTTCCAAGGCTCCTCGTGCATCAACGCCTTAGCTACCAGACCCTGACCCACCCCGCGACCTTTCGCCTTTGATGCCTCCCGCCTTTGTCTTGCCTCCCGCCTTTCACCCCTCCCGCGTTTCATGCTTCTCGTTGACGTTGCGGACGTTTTCAAGAACGCGACCTGGGCTTTCGTGCTCGAAAGTGTCCATAACGTCAATGAGAAGCGCGGACGTCGCGAATCCAGACCCAGTCATCAAGCAATGATTTGGCGATTTCCCTGGCGCTCGCCGGACGCGGCCCGATGCTCATCCAATCGCGTTCAACGCTAACCAGGTAGTCGGCAATCTCATCAACAGAACTCTCGTTACGCACCATCTTGAACACCCGCCAGGCGTAGCGGTCGTATTCGTCACGGGCTTGAAGAATCCCAGCGACTCCGATTGGGTCCCAAAGAAAGTGCAGCACCTCATCGACACGGCGTTGCAGAGAACGGTCGTTTGGGGACATTTTGTTGGTCATGAGAACACCATCATCAGCACTCTAAAAGCTGGACAAGCGTCTCTACCAACTTGCGATGACCATCGAATACGGCCGAACGCACGTCTTGTTGTTGTGCATCAACAGCCACTCTAAATAGAGCGGCTCGCACAAGCAGCTGAGCTCCCTCCTTGCGAGCAAGCATCGCGTCGATGAGATCTGTTGATCCGTCGTGCCACGATATGGCGTCAACAACAACTATCGCGTTCACGTAATCAACGGGTCGCCAGTACGGACGGAAGTCAATGACCGCGGGCTCCGAATCACCATCGAAGAGGACATTGCCGCCGATGTCTGCATGCACCAGCTGAGATTTCAGCGCGACTTGTGATCTGTTTTCTAACAAGGCATTCAGCAACGGAACCGCCTTGTTGTCCACCACCTCAATGTCACCCTCACCCCACGCAAACTTGTCGGCACGTCGATACACATCGTCATATCGATCCATCCAAGAAGGTCGCGACACGGTTTCAAGAGCCTTATGAAACTTTGCAGAGGTCGCCAACACATCGTTCCAACGATTCCACTCGTGATTACCTGCCAGCAACCTTTGTGCGCCATATCCGTCTACGAGCCAGCCACCCGAGCGCGACCTGATCGGCCGCGCAATACGAGCACCTTCAATTTTTAGTTTCGAGAACAGATCGGCAATCCATGTGGCCACCTCTGGGTCTCCGGCTTGCTTCAGGACCGCGTTCCCAGCGCGAAACGTCTCCCCTTGTCCTCCTTGCAACAAAACCGCGGGTCCGCTCAAACCAAACGAATCAAGCACTCGGGCGGTGGGAAGTTCAGGAATCATGGTTGCGCTCTTTCGTGCTTCTCGTTGACCTTGCGGACGTTTTCAAGAACGCGACCTGGGCTTTCGTGCCCGCAAGTGTCCGTAACGTCAACGAGAAGCTAACTGGCGAGAAGCCAACTGGGGCGAGGTTTGACTCTGCCAAGTAGCGTGGAACACAAATGCTTTTTCTTGCTTCATTACAGCTTGACCGGCTAACGGATTTTTTGCCCAAAGAGCCATTCGTCATGGCCTTTGTCCCAACTGCTGCTGCCGGAGAAGGGCCTGGACCATGGCCCTGGGTTGAGCAAGACAGAACTTTCTTCGAGGCTATGGATTGCCGAATAGACGAGCTGGCGCTGACCGATCTACCGGAAGCGGGGGCTTCCGTCCTTGACGAGTACGACCACGTTCACGTGACGGGTGGAAACACGTTCTACCTGCTTCAAGAAATGCGTCGAAGTGGCTTTGACCAAGCACTCACCAAATATCTTAATGATGGCGGTAGTTACAGCGGCGCGAGTGCCGGCGCGATTGTTGTAAGTCAAGACATTGCATGGGCAAGCCCATTTGATGATCGAAGCAAAGCTCCGTTGCTGTCTGACACCAAGGGCCTTGGGCTCGTACAGTTCGATCCGCTGGTGCACTGGGATGGTGCAATTCAAAGTCGCCGGGAAGACGTGCGCAATGAATTGCTAAGTCAAGGTCGCCGTGTTGTTCCGCTTCGTGACCACGAAGCCGCGGTGGTTGATTCTGCCGGGGAACGGATACTTGCCACAGACGGAACCGAACGCGCGATCGGCTGACACGACGGGCGCGGTTAAACCGCAGGCACCGAACAAGACAACGGCGAAACAATGCCTGGAGTCCAGCTCTGTGACGAATGAGACTCCATCGGTTGTGGTCGCGACATTCACCTAAAAGCCATCTGGTAACACCCGAGTTTGCACAAAGCATTCGTCGGTCAGCTACTCAGGCTCAAACACACACTCGACGTGGTCCTGCGCAAGTCGTTGATCCCAAGCCGTCGGGCCATCACTGGAAACGATGAAGGCCGCAACGCGCCCACCAGCGCTTACTAAAAACTGGAGCGGACGACGGGATTCGAACCCGCGACCCTCACCTTGGCAAGGTGATGCTCTACCACTGAGCCACGTCCGCGACGGATGGTTACCGTAGCAAACCGAGTCGGTCCAAGGTGACGAATCCGTCCTAAACGCACCCCGAACCAGCCTCGACCCGCTTACTCCCGAACTGGCGCCATCTTTGCCGTGGAATCCTCGCTGGAGATCTCGTCCAGGGCATCGGAGAATCCACGAGCCATCTCGTTGACCTCGGCAGAAAGCGCCTTGTCCCCCACGACACCGAAATAAAGCCGGTCGCCAAAGCTGACGGCCGTCACGTTCAACGAACCGCCATCGCGGGGTGGTCCAAACGGCCACAACCCGGTCAATTGCGAACCGCCAAGCGTCACAGATGTTCGCGGGCCTGAAAGGCTCGAAACAATCACACTCGCAAATGGACGAATGCGATCGAACAACCGAACACGTTCGGAAAAGCGCGCCAACCAGTGAAGCGGGCCAGGCAGAACAATGCCTGAATAACGCTCCCACAAGTCACTGCCGCGCAATCTCGTCACCTGTCGTGCATCGCGGGCAGCCTTAACGATTCGGCGCAGGCGTTCGTGAGGATCACCGATGTTCGTGGCAAGCGACACAAACTCCAACGCAATGCGATTACCCGAAGATTTGCGCCACATGTCGCCGCTCTGTGCAACAGGAACCATGGCAATCAACGACTGAACCGGCAGCGCGTCGCGCATCTTCAACACTTTGCGCAACGACGAAGACACAACAGCCAGAACCAAATCCAAACTTGTTGCATCAGCGTGTCGACGCGCCTTTGCAATTCGATCAAGCGGCAGTGACGCGCGCGCAACAGTGCGATCTCCACCAATCGATCGATTTACAGCCGTGCGTGGCGCGATGAAAAACTTCGGCCAAAAACTCAAGCGGTTGCGCGTAACCGCACTGCGGGTTGGATCAAGCACAAGTCGCACAATGCGAACTGGATACGAGACGTAATCAAGCACGCCGCCAATTGCGCTTGTCACGCGACCACGTCGGTCACCCAAGAAACCGTGCGTCACATGCGACGAACCAAGCAAACGCTCGCCATCGAAAATCTGCAGCGCGGTGTTCAATGCGGCCGGTCCATCCATAACGCCGTGATGACCCTTCAAGAACAACGCAAAACCGCCGTCTTTCAATCCGTCAACAACAAACATTTGCCACAACGGCTTGTCGTGACTCAACGGGAACGACATTTCGTGCGAAACCCAACCATCAAGTTCGCCGTCGCCACCATCGCCCGACAAGTGCGCGGTCTGCACGTGATAACCAAGGTCGAGGTCTCCCCCGTCAACCAACTTTGGCGGCGTGTAACCAATCTTGGAAGGGCGAACCACCAAGCGAAGGTCGTCATAGCGCTCGGACTTGCTCAGCCGTTCGCGCAACAACTCAACCACTTGCGAAGCCGACGAGCCGCCCGGCGCAAATGTGGCCAATAGGCCAATGTTCATGTGATTGGCGGGGGTTTCAAGCGCAAACAGCGCAGCGTCTAAGTGGCTCATTCGACGAGTTGGAACGCTCATGGGCCCAGCCTGTCACTTCCACTGCCCGTACGCCGGGCAACCGGGCGCTATTTCCGGTGCATTACTTCAGCAACCTGGACATCCTTCGGTCGGCGAGTGGTTTTCCGCCCGTCTGGCAGGTTGGGCAGTATTGAAGCGATTTGGTGGCAAACGAGACCTCGCGAATGGTGTCGCCACACTCCGGACACGCCTCGCCCTTTCGACCATGAACCCGCATGCCGGACTTCTTTTCGCTCTTCAGCCCCGATGCCGGCAAATCGGCAGAACGCGCCACGGCATCGCCGAACACTTGCCGCACGGCCACAACCAAGGACTCGGCCTCGTCTTGGCTGAGCTTGTCCGCACCCTTGTACGGCGACATTTTCGCAATGTGCAAAGCCTCGTCCGAATACGCATTGCCAACGCCAGCAATCACTTGCTGACTGGTCAATACCTTCTTGATCTGGCCCTTCTGCCCGCGCAGAATCTCGGCCAGCTCCGCCACCGAATGACTGTCATCAAGAGGATCGGGCCCAAGGGTTGCAACATGGTCAATCGACTCAACGTCGCGCACCAACCAAAACGCCAACCGCTTTTCGGTCCCCGCTTCGGTTACATCGATACCCGAGCCGTCATCGAAACCAAGACGCAACGCCATTGGTCCGCGTCCCGGTTTAGCGCGACCAGCCTTGAGCTGTTCGTGAAATCGCAGCCATCCACCGCGCGCAAGATGCAACACCAAAAACAGCGGATCGTCATCAGAACTGAAATCAAAGATCAGGTACTTGCCACGCCGGTCAATGCCCGCCAGGCGCTTTCCTTGAAGCAGGTCAATGGGAGGCTCAAACGTCTTGAGCGCCGAAATAGCAGCGACTTCAACTCGGCTGACCTCGCGCCCGTTCAGACGCGCAAGAAACCGCCGCAATGACTCAACTTCAGGAAGCTCGGGCATTAGTTATCTCTACACACCGCTGTGCCCAAAGCCGCCGGCGCCGCGAATTGAAAGGCCCTCACCAAGGTCGTCTTCGGCGGGAAGCTCGTCGACCTCTTCGAAAACAACGTGTTCGACCTTTTGCACAACAAGTTGCGCAATGCGGTCACCGCGTTTGATTTCAAACGCTTCGGTCTTGTCCGTATTGACCAACGCAACCATGATTTCGCCGCGATAACCGGCGTCGATCAATCCAGGCGAGTTCAACACGGTGATGCCGCGCTTTACAGCCAAGCCACTGCGCGGCTGCACGAAACCGCCGTAACCGGTTGGGATGGCAATCGCGATACCCGTTTTCACGATTCCGCGCTCACCAGGGCCGATGTTCACATCTTCATTGGCAACAAGGTCGAGTCCGGCGTCGTTCATCCGCGCGTATTCAGGAACAGATACAGAAGGGTCAAGCTTTTTCAGTTGGATAGGAAGCACGGCCCGATCCTAGGCACCGGCAACTAGCTGGTTTAGCGTGGCGGCATGCTCGTCTGGATGGACCTCGAAATGACCGGCCTCGACCCTTTGCGACACGTGATTGTCGAGGTGGCAACAATTATCACCGACGACAATTTGGACATCGTCGCCGAGGGCCCCGACATCGTGGTTCACCGCAGCGATCAGGAGCTTTACGAGATGGACTCTTTCGTTCGAAAGATGCACACATCGTCTGGCCTGCTGGAACAGATCAAGGCATCGACGGTCACCGCCGACGTCGCGCGCGACCAGACCCTTGAGTTCATCAAGAAACACGTTTCGCAGCCTCGCGCCGTGCCGTTGTGCGGCAACTCAATCGGGACAGACCGCAGATTCCTGGCAACGCAATGGCCCGAGATCGAAGATCATCTGCACTACCGCAGCATCGATGTGTCAACACTCAAGGAACTGGCCAGGCGCTGGAACCCAGCTGTTCTGGAATCTGCGCCGGAAAAGAAAACAACTCACCGTGCTCTCGACGACATCCGCGAGAGCATCGGTGAGTTGAGGCACTACAGAAACGAAATGTTTAAGTAGCGCCTATTTGGCGCCCGCCAGAACATCGGCATCAGACTTTGCCTTCTTGGCAGCGCCCTTGAGCGTCCGTGAGTTGTCCGAAATCAACACACCGTCGTTGTTTTCAAGGTGTGCGCGCACAAACCAGTGGAAGCTCTCAAGTTGTTCGAGCTGACCAATCAACATGTCCTGTGAAACCAGGTCGATGTCGTCGAGGGTGTCCATGGCCTTGCGGTGACTGCTGACCAAGCCTTCGTAAACCGTGTTGAGCGCAGCCAAATGTTCCATGGTCGAAGCACGGTTGAGCGAGTAGTCCTCCCAGCCGCGGTTTTTTGCAACGAAACCAGGTGTGCCCATTGGCTCGTCACCCAGCGCGGCAATGCGTTCGGCGACATCGTCAACCATCTGCGATACCGCTTCATATTGCGGGTCAAGCATTTGGTGAACGCCGATGAAGTTTGTACCAACCACGTTCCAGTGAATGTGCTTGAGGGTCAACGACATGTCAATCAAAGCGCTCAAACGTTCTTGCAATATGCGTGCGACCTTGTTGCCTTGCTGTTGTGTCATACCGGGAACCGTGTAATGCGAAACCAATGTTCACTCCTCATCTAGAAGTCTTATGGCCCGCTAACTACCCAGTTTCCAGATATGTGAAACGGGCACCCGCTTGGGTGCCCGTTTTCTGAAACGCATTCAGGAATGCGTAGCAATTTGTAAGTAAGAAGGCTGCCGGAGACCCTCGGACTGCACCCTTTGGTCGCCTTTCCTTGATCTGCTCTTTCGAGAAGAGCAGTTAGGAGAACACTCGGTGTGCAACTGTTCGACGATTCAGCGGACCTTCACTTCCTCAGATTGGAGGTGACCAACTTGGTCGACCTCTTTATCTTCGGAATGTCTCTACGTCATATGCTCTTTCGAGCGTTGCGCTGTACTGCAGTCCCATACGCATCTCTCCTGATGTCAGGGGAATTGCTGTGTCTCAGCGGCTCCAGTATCTGCGCGCGCAAGGCCCAATGCAAGGGATTTTTGGTGACATTTTCATGACGCTCGAATCACTCTGGATTCACCGAAAGCACCTTGACACAAGCGGACCTCACGGCCTTGTGACAAACCGCTAAAGACGCGTCAAGGCCTTGCGTAAACCTCGGATTGCTTGATGAATGCGTTGTTCGTTTTCAATCAATGCAAAGCGCACATGGCCCTCGCCGCCGTCGCCAAAACCGACACCAACACTTGTTGCGACTTTCGCGTCTCTCACCAACATCTTCGCGAACTCCATGGAACCCATTTCGCGGTAAGGCTCTGGAATGGGCGCCCAAACAAACATCGTGCCCTTTGGCTTTTCAATCTCCCAACCAATTCGATTAAGCCCGTCACATAGCTCGTTTCGACGTGATTGATAGATGGCGTTGACCTGTTCTGGATAGTCGCGGTCTTCGTTCATGACAACCGTTGTTGCAATCTGGATGGGCTGAAACGTGCCGTAATCCAAGTAGCTCTTGAGCTTTCCAAGTGCTGCAACCAATTCGCTGTTGCCAACCATGAACGCCATGCGCCAACCAGCCATGGAAAAGCTCTTGGTCGTCGTCCAAAGCTCTACTGCAACATCTTTTGCACCCGGCACTTGAAGTACCGACGGCGGTTGATAACCGTCAAAACCATTGTCGGAATAGGCAAAGTCGTGAACCAACAACATGTTCTTTTCGCGTGCAAAGTTGACAATCTCTGTCATCTGATCGATGTCGACGCACTGCGTTGTCGGATTGTTCGGGAACGAGATGATGGCAAGGCGTGGAGCAACGGGGCTCTTGTCGTACGCGGCCTTGAGGCTTGCAACCGGGTCGATTCCGTTGCCCAACAAGTAAGGCTCGACATGTGCGCCAGCAAAACGCGGAGCAAAAAGGTGAATTGGGTACGCAGGCGTCGGCGCAAGGGCTGCGTCGCCCGGCTCAAGAAGCACCCACATGAGGTGCGAAAGGCCTTCTTTTGCGCCAATGGTTGCAATGATTTCGCGATCTGGATCAAGTGCGACATCGAAGTTCGACTGATACCGCTCAGCAACGGCTTCGCGCAGACCCGGCAAACCCTTGCTCAAGGAATAACGATGGTTACGACCATTGCGCGCAGCTTCAATGAGCTTCTCAACAGCGACCGGTGAAGATGGAATGTCGGGGTTTCCAAAACCCAAGTCGACAATGTCATTGCCGGCGTGGCGCTCGTCGATCTTCAACTGGTTGATGATCGTAAAGACGTACGGGGGCAGGTTGTTGATGCGCCGAAAATCCATGTTTCGGGAAGTTAGCTGCGCGCAGCCCTCAGTACTGCCTGAATGGCCCCTGGAGCCGACAATCCGCCCTCCATGCCACAGATGGCCCAGCTTGCCCCGGTCGAACGAATGAAGGCCACCTGGCGGGCCGCCGAGGCCTCATCGCGGTCAAGGAGCCCGGCCCAGGCAAACCGCGAACCCTCGCGACCAGCGAGGTGCTCGATGGGCGGGTCCCACAGGAGCACTCCGGCGCCATGAGAACCGGCGATCTCGCCAACCTCGGGACTCTTGCTAGCCAGCCAGACGTCGTGGCCCTCGGCACTGAGACGGCCACAAACCTCGTTCAGCAGGCTTAGGCGGCTCGGCCAATCGAGACGAGGTACACCTGCCTCTTCATCTTCCCGAGCGGTGACGCGGTCGCCAAAGCCCAAACCTGTAAACAACCGCGGACCACAAACCTGCCTTAACGCTGCAAAGTTGTCGACTACGCGGTCGGTGCCGATGTTGTCTACCCGAGCAATACATGAACCAACGGTTATATGAGATGTTGCAGAAGCGACCGCGTCAAGCGTTGGAAAGATCGGCAAACACGTCTTGGTCTCATTGCCCGGCGCGCGACGATGATCAAACGCAAACACACCATCGACATCGAACTCTTCGCATTCCTGCGCAAAGCGAACTGCAGATGCAATGTCGGTCGAGATTTGCGGAACAAGTAGACCTAGTTTCACGACGACTGCATCTCTACGGACGTTTCGTGAACACCAAGCGTTTGTCGAGCGCGACGGTCAATCAAACTTCTGGAATCAGTTCGCCGAAGACCAACATGCCCGCGCCAATGATTCCGGCGTCGTCTGTCAACTCGGCAACCTTGATCTCAACCTTGGGACGTTGTGCCGCACCAAAGTTGTATTCATCAACAAATGCACGGGCTTCGTCAATGAAAAGGTCGAATTCTTCAGACAGGCCGCCGCCAATCACGATGATTTCCGGGTCGAGCAGGCTGACCACAGACGTGATCCCGACACCCAGCCAGCGCCCAAATTCGGAGAAGATGGCAATGGCTTCGAGGTCGCCATCACGGGCGGCCTTGCTGACGTGCTCGCCGCGAATTGCCTTGGTGGTTCCGGCCATTTCCAAGCCAACTGAAAACTTGCCGGCTTCGGCTGCATCGCGCGCAAGACGACCAAGCGCACTGCCCGAGGCGTAGGCCTCCCAGCAACCCAAACGACCGCAACCGCAAAGGGCGCCGTCGCGAACAATTGTGATGTGTCCAAACTCTGCTGCGAAACCGTTGCCACCGCGGAACAAGCGACCATGGGTGACGATTCCGCCGCCCACACCGGTGCCGATGGTGACCATTGCCATCTCGCTTGCGCGCCGCCCGGCACCGAAAAGGCACTCGCCCCACGTTGCAACGTTTGCGTCGTTGTCGACACGCACGATGTAGTCGGTGCCAAGTTGGCGCCCAACATCGTGCAAGAGGTCCAGATGCTCAATGCCGCCGACATTGGTGCCGAAGTGCAAAACGCCGTCGCGACCGACAAGACCTGCCGCACCAATGCCTACGCCTTCGACCTTTTGCCCAACCTCTTGTTCGAGGGTTCGGACCAAACCAACGATGGCTTCGACAAGAGGCCCAGGCTGGTCTGGAGTTGGCGTTCTCTGGCGTGCAATAACACGGCCTCGGCGGTCAACAACCGCGCCTAGAACCTTGGTGCCGCCGAAGTCGATTCCGACCGCTAAGTCATCTGGTTGTTTGAACACTTCAGAACCGTAACAAGGCGCCGATTCGACCGGCGACATCCAGGTCAGCGTTGTCTAAGCAGAAATCAACCTTGCACTTTTGGCTGAGCGCGTCTTCGACGGCTTCTTCGACAACATCGTGAACCTTGTTAAGGGTTTCGCCGCACTTCGGGCACTTCGGCCCGAGAGAGGCAATCTTTGAACATGAACCACAGCGCCAACCCTCGACGACGTAACCGTCGGAGACCAAGAGTGTTTCAACACGGCGCTCGTAGAGAGCGTCAAGAACGGCATCTAGACCGCTGACAGCGTGGTGTCCAGATCGCAGACGCTCAACTGCTTGGCGCTCATCGTCGCGCTCGGCCGTTGCCGCACAGCTGCGCGCGGTGTCACAAACCTTTTCGTCGGTTGCGCGGACTTCGAGCGAAACGCGCCCGACAATCTTTGCCTTCAAGTAAGCGTGCAGGTGTCGTTCCAGTTCGTTGCGAATGTCGTCAGGCGCAGAAATCACCAAACGCCCAAACGAGTGCGATTTTGAGAACTCAAACATCTCGCGAGCGCTGCGCTTCAAGTGCGCAGATGCACTGGCCGCAGAGTGGGTCTTGACGCGGTCTTTTTCCCAGTCGCCTCCGTCATCGTCGTGTCGTGGCAACGGATCTTCAATTTCGTTGCGTGCTTCTACTCCAGCGATACCAACAACGAGCATGCGTGCGTGTTGACGGTCGGCAAGCAGGACACCAATCGGCTCGTTCTCGTCGAGCGCACGTTCAAGAGGACGGATGATTGGACTGTGGTTCACTACAAGGGAGTCACCAACTGCAACCGGCAGGTTGACAACCTCCCAGAGGTCACTGCCCGCAAAGACTGCAACTGCTGCGGCGCCGGGTTCAACGAAATCGCCTTGCATGAACTCACGCAGCTTTTCGATAGCGGCCTTCTCGGCGTCACCCTCGACCTTTGCACTCTTGGCCATTGACTCGAATCGCTGACGGCATTCGTCAGGATTCAGCGTCGAACGACCTATCAAGTCAAGATACAAAGAGACAACTGGCGCCTCACCCTTCCATCGAGCCAGTGATTGGACGAGGTCGGAACTGAGTTTTGTCATTTAGACGCCTTTCCCTTCATTTCAAACGGATTCGTGTTCGATAACTACCCAACAAGACGGTATGACACACCGAAGCGGCGCGCTAGCACTCGTCTAACAAGCCGCTGACCAGCGCTCGCATCGGTCAATTCCCACGTCAACGAGCCTCGTGATCATTTGCGACTACTTACCGCGCGATTACTGCTGACTTGCAGAGATCAAAACGTCAGAAGGAGCGAGTTCTTCGCGCACGTTTTCCCACCACTGCTGCGCCCACTCCAAGACCTCCGCGTTCTCGGTGAAATAGAGAACCTGCGTCAGATCGTCAAGCTGAGCAAGCGCCCCAAAGACAACCGACCGCAGTGTCGCGTCCAGTCCATCAAATGCAGAGTCAATCAACAACGGCAAGTCTGAACTTGCAGCCTCGCGAACGGCGTTGAACGCGTCTTCGAAGGTTGCACGAACAACTTGTGTTGCTTGACTATTCACATCCTGTTGCTCTGCATCGTTATTTGTTTGATCGTTATTTG